>NZ_CP053841.1:315279-630559 GCF_013201895.1 Campylobacter blaseri
TAAACAATGGTTATAAAAGAGATTCAGGAATTTATAGAGGTAAGGCATAAGATTAGAGCATATTTATGCTATATTTTTAGTAGAAATATACAAAATTTTTTACCACAAATTACAGAAGAACAGATAAATAGTGGTTTTGATAATTTAGAGCATGAAATAGTTCATTATGATGCTATGTATATTTTGGATAAAAATGGACTTCAAGTTAGCAATAATAGAAGTGGAAATAAAGATTTTATCGTAGGAGATGGTATAGATAGAAGTACTAGGGCATACTATTATCAAGCAGTAAAGGAGAGAAGATGTTTCTTAAGTGATCCATACCCTTCATCTTTAACAGGTGAACTTTGTGTAACTATTTCTCTGCCTTTATATAATGAAAAAAAGGAATTACAGTATGTAGCTTGTGTGGATATTTCACTAAAAGAGGTATCAAAGATAGTTAACCCTTCCGCATTTGAAGGTGTTTTTGGTAAATTCACAAGACTGGTTTATACATTTTTTGCAGCAGCTTTGTTTGTGGTGGCTGCGGTTTTGTTTTTTATGGCGATAAGAAGTCTGTTTTTTGTCCATTTTGTAGAAATGGATGTATCAGAGATGTTTGAAGCTACCATTCTTTTAACCTTAGCACTTGCCATTTTTGATTTAGTAAAAGCTATTGCAGAGGGAGAAATTTTAGGAACACATAGCCAGTCTCAGGGCTCAAGCACTATGGTTCGGTTTATTGCTTCTATTATAATAGCTTTAGCCATTGAGGCATTAATGCTTGTGTTTAAATTTGCAATTATAGAGCCAGAACACATTGTTTATGCAGTATATTTAATAATAGGTGTGGCAGTACTTATGGTTTCACTTAGTGTTTATATGTATATTTTAAAAAAGGTACATGAGTGATAGGCATAGTTGACTATGGTGCTGGAAACATTAAAAGTATAGAAAATGCCTTTTTATCAGTTGGTGCAAAGATTAAATTAGTAAAAGATCCTGATGAACTTATTAGATTTGATAGGATAGTTTTGCCAGGTGTTGGAGCTTTTAAAGATGCTATGGAAATTTTAAAAAAAATAAATCTAGATGAAGCAATTAAGGATTTTATAAAAACAGGAAAGCCATTTTTAGGAATTTGTCTTGGTCTTCAACTTCTTTTTGAAACAAGTGAGGAATTTGAAACTAGCAATGGACTAGGTATTTTAAAAGGTAAAGTTGTTAAATTTGATAAAAGTAAATTTGATAAAAATCTAAAAATTCCACATATAGGATGGAATTCTTTAGAGTTAAGAAAAACTAGTCAGCTAACAAAAAACTTAAAAGATAAACCATATATGTATTTTGTTCATTCATATCATATTGAATGTAATAAAGATATTTTATTATCAAAAACTTTTTATGGTTATGAATTTACTAGTGCAATTGAAAAAGATAATGTATTTGGTTTGCAACCTCACCCCGAAAAAAGTGGAGAAGTTGGGCTTAAAATAGTTAAAAATTTTATGGAGATATGAGATGGAGATACTGCCCGCAATTGATTTAAAGAATGGATATGCTGTTAGGCTCAAAAAAGGCTTAATGGAAAGTGCGAAAATTTATTCAAAAGATCCAAGTGAGATTGCTAAGAAATTTGAGGATATGGGAGCAAGATGGCTACATTTGGTTGATTTAGATGGAGCTTTTGCAGGAAAAGCTGTAAATTACAAAGCTATTGAAAAAATAGTAAGTTCTACAAATTTAAAGGTTGAAGTTGGTGGTGGTATAAGAGATGAACAGAGAATAAAAGATTATCAAAATATTGGAGTAGAAAGATTTATTTTAGGTTCAATAGCGCTAAAAAATCTAAATTTTACAAAAGAAATGGCTAAAAAATATAAAATAGCAGTTGGCATCGATGCTAAAGGCGGCATGATCGCAGTTGAGGGCTGGGCAGAAGTTAGCAAAGTAAAAGCAACTGATTTAGCAAAAGAGTATGCTAATGCTGGGGTTGATGCTATAATTTGCACAGATATTGAAAAAGATGGAATGTTAAGTGGCGTAAATGTAGAATTTACAAAAGAGATAGCATTAGCAAGTGGTATAAAAACAATTGCAAGTGGCGGTGTAAAAGATATAAACGATATTGTAGCTTTAAAAAATAGTGGTAAAATTTATGGTGTTATAGTTGGAAAAGCATATTATGAGGGTAAAATTGATTTAAAAGAAGTATTTAAGCTAAGCTAAATTTGTATAAATTTATAGTAAAATTATAAATTAGCTTGATTATATTTACAATTACAAGGTAAAATTTTTATATGAATGATATATTTTTTGAGTTAACCATAAAAAGTAATAATGCTTTAGAGCTATTTAAAGATTTTGTTTTTGAGTTTGGAATAACAGCAATAGAGGAAAAACAAGATAGTTTTATAGTTAGAGATAGTGAAAATTTAGATGGCATTTTATATGCTATAAATGAGTATAAAAAAAGACTTGAAGCTATTTTAGGTTTAGAAATTGATCTAAAAACAGAGCTTATTGATAAGAAAAATATAGATTGGATTAAAAGCTATCAAAAAGCAGTTAAGCCAATAGAGATTGACAGTGTCTACATTCACCCAAGTTGGGAGAGTTCAAAAGAAGGTTTAATAAATATAGTAATAGATCCAGCACTTGCTTTTGGCTCGGGACATCACGAAAGTACTAATATGTGCTTAAAACTTATACAAAATTATAAAAACGGCTATAATACAGCTTTGGATGTTGGTTGTGGCAGTGGAATTTTAAGTATATGCTTGTCAAAATTTGGTTTTAAAGTTGATGCTTGTGATACAGATGAACAAGCCATTTTAGCTACAAAAGAAAATGCTGAAAAAAATAAAACCTCTTTAAATAGAGTTTGGACAGGAAGCATTGCTGATAATGATGAACAATATGACTTAGTGGTTGCTAATATAATAGCAGATGTTATAATTATGCTTCAAAAGGATTTGATTAGAAGTGTAAAAAATGAAGGGACTTTAATTCTTTCAGGAGTTTTGGAAAAATATCTTGAGAGAATTAAAGAAAATTTTAAAGAGTTAAGCCTTATAAAAATTGAGAAAAAAAATGAATGGCTTAGCTTTGTCTTTAAAAAAATATAGGAGAGTATTTTGAATAAAAATCAAAACAAACAAAATAATGGAAATAACAACAATAATAATTTTTTTAATAAAAATCCGATTGTAGTTTTTGCAATTTTTGCAGTTTTAGTTATAGCTATTTTTAGAACTTTTTCTGTTGAAGGAGGCTTGTCTGGTGAAGCTAATCTTTCAAGTGCTACAAAAAATATAGCCTATTCAGAATTAAAAGATTTAATAGTAGCTAATAAAGTATCAAAAGTTTTTATAGGTCAAGCCAATATAAAAGCAAAAGCAAGTGATGGAGCGGTAGTTTATAAAACTAGAAAAGTTGATGATCCAAGACTAGTTGAAAATCTGGAGAGTAAAAAAATTCCTTATTCGGCAATTGATGAGACAAATTTAATGGCTGATATACTTTTTAGCTGGGTACTTCCACTTGTTCTTTTCTTTGGTATATGGATATTTTTAGTTAGCAGAATGCAAAAAAATGCAGGCGGTGGAATTTTAGGAGTTGGTAGCAGTAAAAAACTTGTAAATTCAGAAAAACCAGATGTTAAATTTGATGATGTTGCAGGTGTTGAAGAGGCTAAAGATGAGGTTGTTGAGATAGTTGATTATCTTAAAAATCCTGAAAAATATATGATACTTGGTGCTAAAATTCCAAAAGGAATTTTACTTGTAGGGCCTCCAGGAACAGGTAAAACACTTCTTGCAAAAGCTGTTGCAGGTGAGGCCAGTGTTCCATTTTTTTCAATTTCAGGTTCAAGCTTTATTGAGATGTTTGTTGGTGTTGGTGCAAGTAGAGTTAGAGATTTATTTGAAACAGCTAAAAAAGAGGCACCATCGATTGTTTTTATAGATGAAATTGACGCTATTGGAAAAAGCAGATCAAGTAGCCCTATGGGTGGCAACGACGAAAGAGAGCAAACTCTAAACCAACTTTTAGCTGAAATGGATGGGTTTAGTAGTGATAAATCGCCTGTTATAGTAATGGCAGCAACTAATAGACCTGAAATTTTAGATAAAGCGTTACTTAGACCAGGGCGTTTTGATAGACAAGTTTTAGTTGATAGACCAGATTTTAAAGGTCGTATGGAGATACTTAAAATTCATATGAAAGGTGTTAAATTTGCTGATAATATCAACGTTGAAGAGATAGCAAATCTTACAACAGGATTAGCTGGAGCTGATTTAGAAAATATAGTTAATGAAGCGGCACTTCTTGCAGGCAGAGCTTCTAAAAAAGAGGTTGGACAAAAAGATTTGATAGAGGCTGTTGAAAGAAGTATTGCAGGATTAGAGAAAAAATCTCGCCGAGTCAATCCAAAAGAGAAAAAGATCGTTACATATCATGAATCAGGACACGCACTAATAGCAGAGGTTACAAAAGGGGCTCACAAAGTTACAAAAGTTTCAGTAATCCCAAGAGGATTAGCGGCTTTGGGGTATACTTTAAATACACCCGAAGAGAATAAATTTCTAGCTCAAAAACATGAACTTATAGCCGAAGTTGATGTATTGTTAGCAGGTAGAGCAGCAGAAGAGGTATTTATAAAAGAGATATCAACAGGCGCTAGCAATGATTTAGAAAGAGCAACTGATATTATAAAAGCTATGATATCTATGTATGGTATGAGTGATGTCGCTGGACTTATGGTTTTGGAAAAGCAAACCAACCATTTCTTAGGTGGACAAACTGTTAAAGATTATAGTGATAATATGTCTCAAAAAGTGGACACATATGTAAAAGAATTTTTAGATACAAGATATAAAGATGTTTTAGAAACATTAAAATTATATAGTGGGGCAATTGAAAGTATGGTAAAAGCTCTTTATGAAAAAGAGACAATAGATGGAAAACAGGTTCGTGAAATTATAAGAAATTTTGAAAAAGAAAATGGATTAGAGTCGAGACTTACCCCGGATAAAGATGAAAAAGATGAGGACATAGAAAAGGCAAAAAGCCATATATCAGAAACGCAAGAGTAGCATTCAAGGAGAAGCAGTTGAAGGAAAATAAAAATCCACCACAAATTATGTATATAATACCAAATTTATTTACAGCATCTAGTTGTTTTTTTGGTATTTTAAGTATTGTTGCTTCCATTGGTGGAAACTATGAAAAAGCAGTTATTTATATATTTATATCTCTTTTATTAGATGGGCTTGATGGAAGAGTAGCTAGAATGACAAAAACAACATCGGCATTTGGAATCGAGTTTGATTCCCTTGCCGATATAATCGCTTTTGGTGCTGCACCAGCAATACTATTTTACTCCGTAGTGGGTAATAGTTTCAATAAATTTGGAATTTTAGCAACAGGGATATTTGTAGTATTTGCTGCTATAAGGTTAGCAAGATTTAATATAACAACTCAGTCAAATGAACCTAATGTATTTATTGGGCTTCCTCTTCCAACAGCTGCAATAGCTTTATCAGTTTGGATTAAAATTTATATTAATTATGATTTTGCAAAAGAATTTGAGTGGATTTACATAGTTGGAGTTATCGTTTTATCTTTATTAATGGTTAGTAATATTAGATACCCAAGTTTTAAAAAGATAAATTTTAGCCAAACAAAATTTAGACAATTTTTGATAATATCTATCTTGATTCTTTCCATATTATATCTTAGACCAATTGAGTTTTTTGTAATTGCTACAACTATTTACATTTTTTATGGTATTATTAGAGCAGTTTTAAATCTTTACACAATAAAATTTAAAAAGATAGATAAAGCTAATTAAATTAAAAATTTAAAAGGAGAGAAAATGAACACAATTCATGTTTATAAAGAAAAAATATATATAAGTATTTATTTACTATCTCTCCTTAATTTACTCAACTAAATACTTCTAAACAAACAAAATTCTTTGCTAAATTTTTAGCTTTTTACCATAAAAAAAGGAAAAACAATGAAAAATAAAATAATAATATTTGATACAACATTAAGAGATGGAGAACAAAGTCCAGGTGCTTCTATGAATACAGAAGAGAAAATTCAAATAGCAAGACAATTAGATCGCTTAGGGGTTGATGTTATGGAAGCTGGTTTCGCAGCAGCTAGTCCTGGGGATTTTGATGCTATTACTCAGATATCAAAAGAGGTTAATAATATAACAGTTTGCTCACTTTCAAGAGCTGTTGAAAGAGATATAAAAGCAGCTGCAGATGCGCTAATACAGGCTAAAAACAGAAGAATTCATACCTTTATAGCTACAAGTCCTATTCATATGGAGTATAAATTAAAAATGACTCCTGATGAAGTAATTAAAAGAGCTGTAAATGCAGTTAGTTATGCTAAAAGCCTTGTTGATGATGTTGAGTTTAGTTGTGAAGATGCAGGAAGAAGTGAGATTAGTTTTTTAAAAGAGATAGTTGATGCAACTATAAAAGCAGGTGCTACTACTATAAATCTTCCTGATACTGTTGGATATAGGCTTCCAAATGAGATGGCTTATATGATAAGCGAGCTTAGTAAGATTATAAATGGTAGAGCAATAATTTCAGTTCATAACCATAATGATTTGGGCTTAGCTACAGCAAATACACTATCTTGCATACAAGCTGGTGCTAGACAGGTTGAATGTACTGTAAATGGTATAGGGGAACGAGCAGGAAATGCAGCACTTGAAGAGATTGTTATGGCTATAAGAACTAGAAAAGATGTTTTTGCTCCACTATATACAGATATAGTTCATAAGGAAATTTACTCAACAAGCCGTTTAGTTGCTTCAATAATAGGTATGGAACCTCAAGCAAATAAAGCTATAGTTGGTAAAAATGCATTCACACATGAAAGTGGAATCCATCAAGATGGAATGCTTAAAAATTCACAAACATATGAGATAATTAAGCCATCTGATATTGGTCTTGAAATAGATGGAATGATACTTGGAAAACATTCAGGAAGACACGCATTTAAGGATAAATTGTTATCTCTTGGTTTTAATTTGGATGATAAAAATTTAAATAGTGCATTTGAAAAATTTAAAATTCTAGCAGATAGAAAAAAAGAGATATTTGACGAAGATATAAGAGCTATTGTGGCAAATGAAATAATAAAAATTGTCAAAGCTTATGAGCTAGAAATTGTAGCTGCAAATTCATGTAGTAATGGACATTCAAGTGCTAGTATTACAATAAAACATAAAGATAAAAAAATTAGTGATTCTGCATTAGGAAATGGTGCGATAGATGCGATATTTAAAACAATTGATAGAATATCTAAAATTAATGGATTGCTTAAAGATTATGATGTAAAAGCAGTAAGTCAAGGCACAGATGCCCTTGCTAAGGTTATTGTTAAAGTTGAGTTTAATAATGATAAAACAGTAATTGGACACGGCTTAGATGTGGATACCATAGAAGCAAGTGCAAAAGCATATATAAATGCATTAAACAGCTATTTAAGTGTTCAATTTTAAACAAATTAAGGGCTATTAATATATGAAAATTTTTAAAATAATTAGTCAAGTAGTTGTTAAATATATGGCTATTTTAATAGTAGCTGGTGCAGTTTTTGGTCTATTTTTTCCAAAAATGAATATAGTTATTAATAATACAAGCTGGATACCATATTTACTAGGTGTTATTATGTATGGTATGGGCCTTAGCGTAAAATTAATTGATTTTAAAGAATTAATTATAAAACCAAAATTTGTTATAGCTGGAGTGTTAGCTCAATTTATAATTATGCCACTACTAGCATGGGCTTTAGTAAGCTTGTTTAATCTTCCTATGGGTTTAGCCATAGGAGTGGTGTTGCTTGGTGCAAGTCCGGGTGGGACAGCTTCAAATGTAATAACATATTTAAGCAAAGGAGATGTTGCCCTTTCAGTTGCAATAACTAGTTGTACAACATTTCTTGCGCCTTTTGCTACTCCATTTTTAGTAAATTTAATAATTGGTCAAAAAATTGACATAAATTTAATAGCAATGTTTATAAGTGTTATAAAAATTGTAATTTTACCTATTATACTTGGAATTTTAACACATATGTTTTTGCCAAAATTAACTAAAACTTTAAAAGAAATTTTTCCATCTATATCTGCTTTGACAATTATTATAATTGTTACGGTGATTGTTGGCATAAACTCACAAAAGATACTAAGTAATTTAAGTGTTATTTTTCTAGTTGTGATTTTGCACAATATATTAGGGCTTATTTTTGGTTATTTTGTGGGCAAAACTTTAGCTAAAGATACTAAAGATATGGATAAAGTAAAAGCCATCACAATTGAAGTTGGTATGCAAAATTCAGGACTTGCTACATCACTAGCATTATTGCATTTTGCAGCCTATCCACTTGCAACTGTTCCTGGGGCTTTATTTAGTGTATGGCACAATATTTCAGGTGGGATTTTGGCTTCAATTTTTTCAAGAATGAAGTAAGTAGGTTTAATACTATTTTTAACTATTAAAGTATTATTAAAAGTAGGTATAGTAAATTTAGAGATATTTCTAAATTTACTATATTTTTACATATATTTTTTTAAAACTTCTGGAATTTTTATAGTTCCATCTTCTTGTTGATAGTTTTCCATAATTGCTATTAAGGTTCTTCCAACGGCTAAAGATGAACCATTTAATGTATGTGCTAAAATATTTTTTTTGCCATCTTTATAGCGAATTTTTGCCCTTCTTGCTTGAAAATCTCTACAATTACTAATTGAACTTATCTCTCTGTACTTATTTTGTGAAGGAAGCCAAACTTCAAGATCAATCGTTTTTGCTGCACTAAAACCAGTATCACCACTACAAAGTAACATATGTCTATGAGGGAGTTTTAAAGCACTAAGCATATCGCTTGCGCAACTTACCATATCTTCAAAAACTTTATCACTCTCATCTTGTTTTGTGATGCAAACAAGCTCAACCTTTTCAAACTGATGTTGTCTTATCATTCCTCTTGTATCTTTTCCTGCACTTCCAGCTTCTTTTCTAAAACAGTGGCTATAGCAAGTCATTTTTAAAGGTAAGTTTTCAGCAGGAATGATTTCGTTGTTATATAAATTTGTTACAGGAACTTCGCTTGTTGGAATTAAATATAAATCATCTTCAGCTTTATATAAATCATCTTCAAATTTAGGAAGTTGCCCAGTGCCATATAATATTTCTGGTCTAACTAAAAATGGAACATTTACAAGTTCAAACCCACGAGATTCATTAAAATCTATCATAAAATTTATCAAAGCTCTATTTAGTTTTGCTCCAACTCCTTTAATAGCCGTAAATCTACTACCGCTTAGTTTAACACCTCTTTCAAAATCAAGCCAACCAAGCTCTTCTCCAAGCTCATAGTGTGGTTTTGGTGTAAAGTCAAATTTAGGTATCTTTAGTATTTTTTTTAGCTCAATGTTTTCATTTTCATCTTTTCCAACAGGAATATCTTTATCCAAGATATTTGGTATAACACTTGCTAGATGATTAAGCTCATCTTCTAAAATAGTAACTTTTTCATTAAGCTCTTGAATGCTTTTTTTATTTTCTTCAAGCTCTTTTTTTAGTATAGTTATGTCCTCTTTATTTTTAGCTTTTATGCCAACTTCTTTGCTTTTTGAGTTTTGAATGGCTTGTAAATTTTCTAATTCAAGCTTTTTTTCTTTTAGTTTTTCGTAAGTATTTAATAACTCTTTTAAGGCATTTTGGTCTACTTTTTTAGCCATTAATCTCTCATTAAATTCATCAAAATTTGTCTCAATAAGTTTTAAATTTATCATATTTTCTCCATAAATTTATGCTATAAACATATACTTTGCTAGAAATATTATTATCGCAGATGTTATTAATGCAAATAGGTGTATATTACCAAATATTCCTTTTTTCTTTAAGATATATTTAGAAACTAAATTTGTAATAATCACAATCAACAAAATAAGTGCTAAAGTTGCTTTAATCACTAAAAGAGTTTGTAAGTCACTTGTAAAATATCCACCAGATTTACTTCCTACCCATGTGCTCATCATCATTCCTCCAGATAAAACAAGTATCAGAAAACAGGCTGGCATTATCTTGACACTAACTGAATTTATAGCATTATCAGTAGTGTTTATTGACTCTTTTGAAAGGTTTTTTTTAGCCATAGTTAAAATAACTACATCAAAAAATAGATAACCGACAAAGATTACTGAAGCAAATAGATGAACTATCTGAGTGTAAGGGTATATTGAACTCATATTTAATTCCTTTTATATTAAAATTAACTTACATTCTATCTAAGTTTTATAAATTTAACTTAGTATATCCCAACAAGCTCTCTAATTTTTAACATATTTTTTTTAGCAATACTTCTAGCTTTAACAGCTCCTTCTTGTAAAATTTCATCTACTTCACTTTTGTTATTTACATAATAGTCAAATTTTTCTCTTTGTTCTTTGAAATATTCCCAAATTAAATCTTTTAAATACATTTTAAAATGCCCATATCCCTCTTCGCCACTTTTATATCTTTTTATAAGTTCTTCTTGTCCACTTTGGTCTAAAAATAGTTTTGCAATATTAAAAACATTGCAATCTTTCCACTCTTTAGGTTCTTCAAGTGGCGTTGAATCAGTTATAATTTTACTTGTTTGTTTTTTTAAAGTTTTTTGTGTAGCAAAAATATCTATAGTATTTTTATAACTTTTACTCATCTTAGCACCATCTGTTCCCGGAATTGTAGCGATATTCTCCTCTGTTTTTGATTCTGGCATAGTAAATATCTCACCATAAGTGTGGTTGAATTTAGCTGCAATATCACGTGCAATTTCAATGTGTTGAATTTGATCTTTTCCGACAGGAACAATTTGTGAATCATAAAGCAGTATATCAGCAGCCATCAAAACAGGATAGCTAAAAAGCCCATGATATGGTTCAAATCCTTTGCTTACTTTGTCTTTATAACTATGAGCTCTTTCAAGTAGTCCCATAGGTGTAAACTGGCTAAGTATCCAATATAACTCTAATACCTCTTTAACATCACTTTGAACCCAAAATATACTTCTTTGTGGATCAATCCCAAGTGCTAAAAATGCACAAGCTGCCTCAAAAGTACTCTCTTTTAAACTTAGACCATCACTATTTGATGTCATAGCATGATAGTTTGCTATGAAAATAAACATTTCATTGTCGCCTGAATTTTGATTTTCTACCATAGGTTTTATACTAGCAAAGTAGTTACCAATGTGTAGTTTTCCAGAAGGTTGAAGTCCTGTTAATACTCTCAACTTTTATCCTTTTTAAGTTCTTTGTTTATCTCTTTTATTATATTTTTTATCTTTTTATTTTCAACATCTATTATGATATCAGCAACTTTTTTATACTCTTTATCTCTTTTTTTATGAAGCTCTTTGGCTTTTTGAATATCTTTTAACAGTGGTCTTTTTTCAATTTTTTTATTAGCATTTGGACTTTGTTTGATTCTATCCATAATGCCTTCAAATGATGATTTTAAGTATATTATAGTTCCTATGTTTTTTAAATTTTTTACTTTATAGAAACCACCACCTGTTGATATGATGGAATTATTTACAGATTTTTCTAAATATTTTGCTAAATTTTGCTCCATCTGTCTAAATTTTTTTTCGCCAAATTCTTTAAATATATTTTTGATTTTCATATTATAAGCACTTTCTATCATATCATCACAATCAAGATTAAAAAGATTTAGCTCATCTCTTAAGGCTCTGGCGGTTGCACCTTTGCCAACACCCATAAAACCTATTAAAACTATATTATTTTTCTTCTTCATCTTTTCCTCTATTTTTTGGGATTACAACTATAGGCGTTCCTTCTAAATTAAATTTCTCTCTTATCTTATTTATTAAATATCTTTTATAACTAAAATGAAGAGTTTTAGGTCTATTCATAATTAAAGCAATCTTTGGAGGCGCCACTCCAAATTGTACCGCATAATAAATCTTAACAAGTTTTCCTTTATCGTGCGGAATAGGGTGCGTTATAGTTACCTCTTTTATAAATTCATTTAGTTTTGAAGTTTGAATTTTTTTTGTGTAGTTATTATAAACTTCTAATATAAGAGAATATATTTTATGAACTCTTTTTCCCATTAGTGCAGAAACTGTAATTATTGGTGCATAGCTAAGAAATTTAAATTTATCTCTTATCTCCTTGCAAGCCTCTTTATAATCTTGTTCTGTTTTATTTTCCCATTTGTTTAAAACTATTATTATTCCAAGTTTAAATTTGTCAGCAAGTCCAGCTATCCTTTCATCAAGCTCCGTAAGTGGTTCAGAACTATCTAATACAAGTAGTGTAATATCTGATTTTTCTAAAACCTTTTCAGTTCTATTTAGTGCAAATCTCTCAATGCCCTCTATTCTTCCTCTTTTTCTAATGCCAGCAGTATCTACAAACTCAAATACTCTATCTTCGTAAATATAGCTTTCATTTACAGGATCTATCGTAGTTCCAGCTATACTACTTACAACACTTCTTTTTTCTTTTACTAAAGCGTTTAGTAAAGAGCTTTTTCCAACATTAACACGACCTATAATCCCAACTTCTATAGGTTTGTTTTCATAATCTTCATTATCTTTAAACTCCCCATCTTCACTTAAATTTTCTAAAAAATCATCAAGTGTCTCTTCTTCATCAGGTTTTAACTCATCTTTTAAATGAGGATATATAAATTTTAAAAGATCTTCTATTCCTGTGTTATGACTTACGGAGATTAAAAACATATCTTGTATACCAAACTCATTAAATTCAAAGCTTCTTAGTTCATCTTTTTCATTATCAACTTTATTTATAATTAAAGCAATTGGTTTATCTAGCTTCATTAAAGAGTATAAAATTCTCTTATCTTCATCTTGTGGCATCATTTTACCATCTACCATAAATAAGATAATATCTGAATTACGTGCCTCTTCTAATGTTTTTGCTTGAACATTTTTAAATAGTTCATTGCTTTCATCGAGCCCACCACTATCTATCAATATGCAGCTTCTATCAAAAATTTCTATCTCTGTTTTGTTGGTATCTCTTGTGGTTCCGCTTACATCGCTTGTAATAGCGATTCTTTCTCTAGCTAAGCGATTAAAAAGAGAACTTTTGCCAACATTTGGTCTGCCTATTAAAATAACTTTTTGCAATTTTTTTATCCTTTAAAAATTTTTATTATACAAAAATTTAGCTGAATTTCACTACAATTATACATTAAAAGGAAAAAATTGAGTATTAAAAGATTTATTGTAAGATATTTAGGTGTCTACTATATGCTACTTGCCTCAATTGCGTTTGCTTTTACAGGGGCTTTTGCAAAGGTTGTAAGTGCCGATATACCATCTGTTGAGGTTGTATTTTTTAGAAATTTTATAGGGCTTTTATTAATAGGTTTTGCAATTTTTAAAAACCCAGTTAGGCAAAAAGGTGGTAAACCTTGGCTTTTATTTTTTAGGGGATTTGCAGGTGCTATATCAATTTTAGCTTTTTTTTATAATATTGCAAATATGGGACTTGCAGAAGCTTTTACATTTTCAAAAACGGCACCAATTTTTGTATCTTTTATAGCGGCTTTGTTTTTAAAGGAGAAGCTAAGTTTTATTTCATGGTTTGCTATTTTAGGTGGATTTATTGGAATTATATTTGTTATGCAACCAGAACTTGGGTTTAAAAAAACTGATGTTATGGGGATATTGAATGGTTTTTTTGCTGCACTTGCATATCTTAGTGTTCATGATTTAAGAAAGTATTATGATACAAAAGTTATAGTGCTTTCGTTTGTTCTTATAGGTAGTGTCACTCCTTTAATGTTGATGATAGTTAGTGAATTTTTTGTGATTCCAGCTTATTTTGATTTTATGGCTGCAAAGTTTGTTTTGCCTAAGCTATCATCTTGGACTTTAATAATTTTAATGGGAATTTGTGGAATATTGTATCAAACATATCTCACAAAGGCATTTGCAGCTAGTAAAAAAGCAGGTCCCGTTGCTGTTATAAGTTATAGCGATATTATATTTACAATGATTTTAGGATTATTTTTAGGCGATAGTTTACCAAATATGTTAGGAGCTTTAGGTATAATACTTATTATTATAAGTGGTATAGCTGTTGCTATGGACAATAAATAAGGAGAAAGATGATACTAATATCAGGACCTTGCGTTATAGAAAGCGAAGAGATTGTAATGCAAGTTGCAGAAAAATTAACTAAATTTAATGAAGATAAAAGGATTGATTTTTATTTTAAATCAAGTTTTGATAAAGCAAATAGAACTAGCATTCATTCATTTAGAGGACCAGGTTTAGAAAGGGGTTGTGAAATTTTAGAAAAAGTTAAAAAGAAATTTGGCTATAAAATTTTAACAGATATTCATGAAAGTTATCAAGCAAAGCCAGTTTCTGAGGTTGCTGATGTTTTGCAAATTCCAGCATTTTTATGTCGTCAAACTGATTTATTAGTTGGGGCTGCAAAGACAAAATCTATTGTAAATATAAAAAAAGGTCAATTTTTGTCAGCTGATAATATGAAATATAGTGTTAAAAAAGTTTTAGAAACAAGAGGAATATCGGAAGATGGATATGAAATTGCTAAACAAAATGGTGTTTGGCTAACCGAGCGAGGAACTACTTTTGGTTATGGGAATTTAGTGGTTGATATGAGAAATTTGCCTATAATGCGAGAGTATGCACCTGTGATTTTTGATGCAACTCATAGTGTTCAAATGCCAGGAACTTTAAATGGTAAAAGTGGAGGAGATAGTTTTTATGTTCCATATCTTGCAAGGGCAGCTGCTAGTGTTGGGGTTGATGGATTTTTCTATGAAACACATATTAATCCTTGCGAAGCACTTTGCGATGGACCAAATATGCTAAATATAGAAGAGCTATCAAAAGTTATTAAAGAAACATTAAAAATAGAAGAAATTTTAAAAGGATAAAAATGAAAGTAATTGAGGGAAAACTTAGTTTAAACGGTAGTGAAAGAGTTGCTATAATAAATGCAAGATTTAATCACATTATTACAGATAGATTGGTTGAGGGTGCAAAAGACGCTTTTTTAAGACATGGTGGAAGTGATGAAAATTTAGATTTAATCTTAGTTCCAGGTGCATTTGAAATTCCAATGGCTTTAAATTTAGCTTTAAAAAGTGGAAAATATGATGCGGTTTGTTGTGTTGGTGCAGTTATACGTGGCTCAACTCCTCATTTTGATTATGTTGCAGCTGAAACTACAAAAGGTGTTGCAAACACAGCTTTAAAATATGATATCCCTGTGACTTTTGGTGTTCTTACAACTGATACAATAGAACAAGCCATAGAAAGAGCTGGAAGTAAAGCAGGCAACAAAGGATTTGAAGCTATGACAGGTATTGTAGAGCTTTTAAGCCTTTATTCTAAAATTAAGGGTTAAAATAATGGCTACAAGACATCAAGTAAGGCAAAGTGTTATCTCATTACTTTATGCTAATGAAATGGGTAGCGAAATGCAGGAATTTTGCGATGAATATTTAGAAGATAGAAAGATAAGAAATAGACAAAGAGACTTTACTAATAGCCTATTAAATGGAATTTTAAATAACTTAGAAAAAATAGATGAGTCTTTAAATGAAAATTTAAGTGAATATAAAATTGATGAAGTTTCAGCCGTTGATAGGGCAATTTTAAGACTTGGAGCTTATGAAATACTTCATACAGATACAGATAATGCGGTTATTATAAATGAAGCTATTGAGCTTGCAAAAGAGATGAGCAATGATACAAGTCCTAAATTTGTAAATGGAGTTTTAGACGCTTTGGTGAAAAAATAAGAGAATAAATGAAAAAACTTATTTTAATATTTGTTTTTAATGTTTTTCTTTTTGGAGATGATTTGGCTGTAAAGTATGATATAAAATTTGGTATTTTTGGAAAAATCGGTGAAGCCAATGCCTTGCTTGTAAGAGATGAGGTAAATAAAACTTATGAAGTTAGTATGGACGCAAAAGCTTTTGGTATGGCTAATAGGCTAAGTGGAGATAGAAGAGAGTATTTTTATAGTAAAGGAAAAATTTATAAAGATTTGCTTGTTCCCGATGTTTATAAACATATAGTTGAAAGAGATAGAAAGGGAAAACGCTATACACGTGAAAAAACTTATAAATTTGACTATTATAAACAAAAGATAGAGTACATAAGTACTTCACGCTATGAAGGTGAGCCTAAAAAAGAGCCAAGCGTTGAAAATTTACACTATTTTGCACATAATGATTTGCTTACATTGTTCTTTAATTTTTTTAAAATTAAAACAGATAAAGAATATTTTTCATTGATTGCAGTTGGTGCTAACAAAGAAGATGGAAGAGTCGATATTAAAATTCCACAAAATAGAGATAAAATGAGGCTTCAAAAGGCATTAAACACTGATACCCAGCCATACATTGCATATATAAATCAAAAGATATTTTCATCTAAAAGAGGAGAACTTCATCTTGCTCTTGATGAGAGAGGGTATGCTACTAAAGCTATTTTAAAAGATGTTGTGTTTTTTGGAGATATAGTTGGAGAAATTTCAAAATAAGATAATTTAAGCACCATATCAGCTTAAAAAAGTTATAATAACTCTTCAATTTTTGGACAGATGGGTGAGTGGCTGAAACCACACCCCTGCTAAGGGTGCAAGTCTTAATAGGGCTTCGAGGGTTCAAATCCCTCTCTGTCCGCCACTATCTATAGTAGTCTAACTCTATTACTTCTATTGATATTTTATATCTACTATTGCTATCAATTTGATTATTTGCATAATCATTTTATTTTTTATATCCTTAATCCTTTTTTAAAATATTTATTAATTTTTCATCATTCATTAATTTTGCAAAAGCTAAAAGCCTATTTAACATATCATCTATTTTTTCATTTTTATCTTTTAAATATTTTAAAGATAAATCCAAAAAATAAAGCTCATTGTCATATATATATCCATATATTCTTTTGATTTAAAAAACTCAAGATGTTCATTGGTAGCTCTACCATTTTTAAGGCTAAAATATTTAGTTTTAGTATAAAATGGTTTTAAAATTTCATAAGTTATATTTACTAAAAGAGTATCATTTACAATGGCACCATTTTCCAAATAAAGTTTAAAAAGTTGCTTCTATTTGTTGTCATGTGCCTGCGTTAAAAGCGTTACTTTAAAATTATTATAATCTAAATTTATATCTATTTTATCTTTATACTTATTAAAAAAATCCATTAAATAGTTTTCATCCATAATCTCGGTTGCACGCTGAAAAGGAGTAAGAGAAGTATCATCAATTTCATAATTCAAATCAGCACCATTTTGCACTAAAAATTCAAAAAATGGTTTTGTTTTATCGCCATTTGACTTAATATAAAAAACTAATGCGCAATCTAGCGGTCTTAAATTTCCTACATCCCTACAATTTATTAAATTTGGAAATTTGTTTAAAATCTTAACAAATTCATCAAAATTCCCATTGTAAATTGTATCAGTTAAATCATTTATTTTTTTATTTCCAACACACTCTTTTTGTGAATTTTTTTCTAAATTTGCAAAAGAAAAACCAAAAACTAAAAATAGAGCTAAAACTATCTTTTCCATGCATTACTCTCTCGTAGTATTTTATTTCATTTTTTATCATTTTATTTAATATAATCAGCCACAAAAACTTGTAATAAATACACATTGTCTTTATCTTTCACAGCTTTCATAAACTCATACACTTTAGCATAAGCACTCATTTTATCTTTATCAAAATAAATTTTTTTTGACTTCAGAAATTTAATAAACTCTAAAATATATTGATGTGATAAGGCTTTTTTATCTTGAAAATCTTTGTCTTTATGAATTTTTAGTAAGAAGTTTTTATCTATTTCTTTGCCATAAAAGAAATCTAAAATCTTTGGATATTTAAAATATGGCTGAGTCATTATATAAAACAAAGTATCCTCAAAAACAAGCCCCATATCAAGATATGCACGAAACATTTCTAAATTATCGCTCAGATAGGAAGCTTCCACGACATTTATAGGCATATTTGACAAATTTATAGTTGCTAATTTTTTGTGATTTTTAGCCTTTTTAAGCATTTTTTTAGAAAAATCTATCTTTTCTTTATTTGATAAAGAGGTATTTGGAAGTAAGGCACTAAAGGGTGTATAAATTTCATCAGGTTTTATCAAATACTCAACTTCTATATCATAATCTAGTAAAACATCCAAAACTTTGGTTTGACAAAGATGAAAATCTATGCTATTTAAAGTTTTATAAAACTCTTTTGGAATCAGCCTAGAATCTTTTTTATCTGGCTTTAGTTTATGTAAAGTAAGGGTGTATTCTAAAACTCTAAATCCTAGATAATCCCCATTTATCAAGCTTTCATTAGAATCAAGAATTTCTTTTATTTCGCTGAAATCTCTAGTATAGCAAGACATACTTATAGCATCTAGTAAATTTTCAAAACTATATTCCTTAGCATAAGTTAAATTTAAAAGCAGAAACATAGCTAAAACTATCTTTTTCAAATATTCCCCTATAGTGTTTTATTTAATTTTTATTAAATTTGCAAATATGAATAATGCAAATATTAAAGTTAAAATTTGTTTTATTACTTATCCTTTTTAACTGAAATAATTTTGTTTTTTAATACTAAATATGTTCCAAACATAAAAGGGATTGCAATATATAAAAAACCTGAAAAACATAAAATATAATAAATATAGAGTTTAAAAAAGCTATCTTCTTGTGTTAGATAAACTCCTATAAAGAAAAAGTCATAAAACATCCAGCAAAAACCAAGCCAAGTAATAGGAAGCCCAAATATAATTATAGGCCATTCGCCCCTTATTGCTACTCTATCATAAAACTTTTTATCTTGCAATTCGTAAATGTTAAAAAGTCCATATTCATGTAAATTTTTTATTAAACTTTGTTTGATTATTATTAAAAAATATACTAGCATACATAAAAATGATGATATAAAAAATGCCTTTTGTAATGAAATATATTGATATGAAAATTCTACTGCCGGTATAAAGCTCATTAAATTTACAAATTTATAAGATAAGGCTGATTTACCAACAAAGCTATTTGATAAAATCAAGATAAAAATACCAGCCAAAATAATATATAAATACATTAGATTAATCTCAAGTTTAGTAATATTTTTACTAAACTTATTTTTTATAAAAAGTTGAAAATTAGATAAATGCTCTGATGGCTTTGGATATATGATTTCTTTAACGTCCAACTTTTTTATCCTTTTTTTATTAGTTTTTACAAATTTTCTTGTTTTAACAATTACAAAAAACAGTAATAAATAAACAAAAAGTGTTATAAAACTAGATACTAAAGCAACAGCAGAAACCATTAGACCTATTTTATCTAAAATAGCTGAGCTTATAAGAAAGAAAAAAGCAAATAAAACTGCAAAAAAATGAAAATGGGAGTAAAATAAAAAGCCTAAGAGCAACTGTCAAAACCTTATAAAAAGTAGTTATTTCATACTCAGCACCACAATTTTTACAAATGAAATTTTTATTTTTATTTAAGAAAAAATCATCTATATCAAAGGCTTCTTTAAAAAAGTCCTTTTTGCTAATATCATTTTGACACTCTACGCACTTAAAATTTTTCACAAAACTCCTTTTTACTTTTTAAAAATTATCATACCATCTGATATTTTTGAATTTATTTTGTAGCATTGCTTTCCAAAGATTTTTCATCAAAATTACAACTATCTTTATAGCCATATTCACAAGCTTTATTAAAGTATTCTTTTGCTTTTTGTAAGTCTTGTTTTACACCTTTCCCTTCCATATACAAATCACCTAAATTAAAGCAAGATAATGCATTATTGCTATTGCAAGCTTTTTTATAAGAAGTGGCTGCTTTTATATAATCTTGCTTTGTATAGTATAAATTACCAAGATTATCACAACCAATTAAAGAACCATTATCACAAGCTTTTTTAAGCAATTCAAATGCTTTTTTATCATCTTGTTTTACACCATAGCCATATTTATATAAAGCTGCTAAATTATTACAACTATCTCCATATTTATCTTTCATTACTTACCTCCATCAAGTAATTGTTTTATTTCATCATCTTGTGTAACATCAAAAAGTATATATAAAAAACCAATGTTAAATTTTCTAAATTCCGATATTTTTTTATACTTTAATATCTCTTTTATCCATTTTAATTTCTCTTTTTTATATGTTTGATATTCGCTTGATTGTAAAAACTTTTTAGTTTCACTAGGAATAAAATGTACATCTAGTTTATATCCTTTATCTTCTTGGATAAACTTTAACATATCATGACTTATATCATTTATGGTGCTATCTTCATTTGAAATTTTAAATCCACTTTCAAGATAAAGCTTAAATAATTCAAAATTATTTTGTAAATAAATAATAAATAAAACTGAGAATGCATATTTTTCTTTAAAGGTTTCATCTATTTCATTTGGCAAATCACTATGGATAGAAAAAAGCATTTTTGAAATTTCTACTCCTGCTGTGTCTCCAAAATGAGTTTTAATAGGTACAAACATTGCTATTCCATAATATACATCAAGCTCTTTTTCATAAGATAAAATAAGCTTAAGTATTTCATTTGTTGCATTCTCAGAGTTTACCACTTCTAAATGTACTAATTTCATATTTTCATTATTTTTTAAATCCATTAATTGTGGATTTTTATCAAGTATATTTTTTACCTTTTTATAATCATTTGAATTTATAGCTTTACTTAGCTCGTTAAATTGCTTAGTTAAATTTATATCTTGATTTAAGTTTTTGTTTATACCAGAAATTTGCTCATTATTTAAGCTTTTATTTACATCATTTGCAAAAGTAAAATTTGCAAATATAAAAAATGTAAAAATTAAAGTTAAAATTTGTTTCATTGTTTTATCTCCTAGTAAAATACAAATTTAGCACATTATATTTTAGTGATTATTTTACATAAGTATATTTTAAATTTTTATAAATTAATTGTATTGTTTTGAGATTGGTTATTAATTATAAATTTAGTTTTAAATAAAAAAAGTATAAAAATATATTCTTAAAATCTCTTATAAATAATAAATTTATGCTAGTTGATTTATAGCTAAAACTATATAAAAATATGATTTATTTAATTGTTTTATCAAGTAGTTTTAGTTTAGAATTCCTTGATGTTTTATTTAAATTTACTACAACACCAAACTAATTAAAATTTAGTATTTTCTATATTTTTACAAATGTTTTGATTTAATACTTTTATTTCTTCAACTATCTTTTCCATAATATATCCTTTTATATTAGAATGAAATTAAGCCTAATTAAGACTTAGTATTTTAGTGTGTTGTTTGTTATAGCCAAACTATCTAACTCTCCCATCCATTCATAACAATTTGCATCATATCTTGGTTGTTTTTTATATCACTATGAGTTATATTTGTTAAGCCATTATTATCTGCATAAGAGTTTAGCTGCCTTAACCTCATTGATTTTAAATTATTATACTAGAATGGCTAATATATCTATTTTTGATATTTGTGCAGTTATGCTTTATCTAGCTCGTTGGAATCTACTAGCGATGGTGGTTTTAAGACAGAAATTATTTATATTTTTATATCCATTTAGTGGAAGTGAAAATATATTATAAAAAGAAATCCATAAGATTATAAATAATCTAAAAGACTATATATTCTCCATTATAATTGCAATAATTTATAGTAAATTTAGATTATTGCAAAATACTGTTTAATAAGTTAGCAATCTAATATATTAATTTCATTAAAATTTTTGTAATCAGGTTTATATTTTATATTAGAAATATATTCAATTTTATACTTTTTTGAAATTACATATATATAAATATATAAGTATTATATAAAAAATTATATATTTATTTTTTGTTTTAAATTTATTTATTTTAGAAGGAGTATAATTTTTTTCTAAAAAATATTAAAGGAGAGTGGATGCAAGCAATAGAGGCGTTATTTGAAAAGATAGATAACAAGGATTTGGCTTTGCTTTTTGTAAGACTTGGTTTAGCCATTACTATTTTGTTTCATGGCTATCATAAACTTACTCATGGTGTTGGTCATCTTCAAGAAGATCTTATAGCTCTTGGAATTCCTGGTGTTATAGCTTATTTAGCATATCTTGGTGAAATTGTGGCTCCAATTATGCTATTAATTGGACTTTTTAGTAGAGCAGCTAGTGCATTTATCATTGGAACTTGCATATTCATATTTATGGTAAGATGGGGCAATGGTACATTTATGATTAGCCCTAAAACAGGCGGTCTTGTTATAGCAGAAGCATATTTATATCTTTCTAGTGCGCTTTGCATTTTTTTTGCAGGAAGTGGAAAATACGCAATCAAAAAAGATTAGCTTATCAATACGGGAAATTAATATTCCCGTATTTTTCTACATTAAAATTAATTATTTTACTTTAAATTACAAGTATATAAGTGATTTTTATACTATTTTGTTTTAATTTTTTAACAACAAATAAATATTAAATTTGAAACTATAATTTATAATCAAGAAAAAATATTTTATTAAATATAATGCCTTTAGGATTTAGAGATTTAGGGATTTAATACAGGCTAGCTTTATTAAAAATGAATTTTTAAATTAAATTTATAACAGTTATTTTATATTCATTATCGATTTGATATAATGATTTTAATAATTTGATAACACTAGAGGAGAAATTATGAGTAGAATTTTAACAAGTTTGCCATTTAAGCTAATATTGGCAATAACTTTGGGTATATTTTTAGGGCAGGCTGTTGATGAGCCCGTGATGAAAGTGGCTATCACATTAAAGTATATCTTAGGACAAATTATTATATTTTGTGTTCCACTTATCATTATAGGTTTTATAGCACCATCTATTACCAAACTTGGTAAAAATGCTTCAAAAGTTTTATTTATAGCCGTTAGTATAGCTTATGTATCATCTGTTGGAGCAGCTGTATTGTCAATGACTGCAGGTTATATAATAATTCCAATGCTTTCAATAGTAACAAATCCAGCAGGTTTACAAGAACTACCTGATTTGGTATTTAAGCTAAGTATACCGCAGATTATGCCTGTTATGAGTGCACTTTTTTTATCTATATTAGTTGGGCTTTCAGCTGCTTGGACAAAAGCTGAAGCTATGACTAAACTTCTTGATGAATTTCAAGCAATGGTTTTAAAAATAGTTGTTAAAGTTATCATACCACTATTACCATTTTTTATAGGTCTTACATTTATGGTTCTTTCATATGAGGGAAGCATAACAACACAATTTTTTGTCTTTTTAAAGATAATTGCAATAGTTCTAATAGGGCATTTTATATGGCTTTTTGTATTGTATAGCATGGCAGGAGTTTATTCAGGTAAAAATCCTATAGAGGTTATAAAACATTATCTTCCAGCTTACTTAACTGCAGTTGGAACAATGTCATCAGCTGCAACTTTAGCAGTTGCACTTGATTCTGCAAACAAATCATCAGTTTTAAGAAAAGATATGGTAAGTTTTGGAATTCCACTTTTTGCTAATATACATTTGTGCGGTTCGGTTTTAACAGAGGTGTTTTTTGTAATGGCAGTATCTCAAATTTTATATGGTGCTATTCCACCGCTTTCAATGATGATTATTTTTTGTTTTTTACTTGCTGTGTTTGCCATAGGTGCTCCAGGAGTTCCAGGAGGTACTGTTATGGCTTCGCTTGGATTAATATCAGGATTTTTAGGTTTTGATGAGACAGGGGTTGCTTTAATGCTTACAATTTTTGCACTTCAAGATAGCTTTGGAACTGCTTGTAACATTACAGGAGATGGTGCTTTGACGCTTGCTATGACAGGATATGCAGATAAGCATGATATTAAAGACAAAATAGATATTATAGAAATGGGTTAAGAGATGAAATATGATTTTAAAAATTATATAGATAAAACGAATACAGGTTCTTTCAAGTGGAATTTAATGAGGCTCAAAGGTAAAAATATAGAAAAAGGGATAATTCCCTTTTCTGTTGCTGATATGGAGTTTAAAATAGCCCCTCAAATAATAAAAAGTTTAAAAGATACCCTAGATAAGCCACATCTAGGGTATACAAAACCTGATGAAAAATATTTTAAATCAATTATAAAATGGTTTAAAAAAAGACATGAATTTCAAATAAAAAAAGAGTGGATACTTATAAGCCCAGGTATTGTTATAGCACTTTTTTCAGCAGTTAGAGCTTACACTAAAAAAGGAGATGGTGTTATTATTATGACTCCTGTATATCCACCTTTTTATAATTCTATTTCTATGAATGAAAGAAAAATAATTGAAAACAAATTAATTTTTAAAAATAATAGATATGAAATTGATTTTAAGGATTTAGAAGAAAAAGCAAAGGATAAAAATAATAAAATGCTCATTCTTTGTAGTCCGCATAACCCAGTAGGAAGAGTTTGGAGCAAAGAAGAATTAATAAAGATAGGCAAAATTTGTTTGCAAAATGGTATTGTTGTAGTTAGTGATGAAATTCATTGTGATTTGATTATGAAAGACTACAAGCATACTGTATTTAGTAGTATTTCAAAAGAATTTGCTGATATTTCGGTAACATGCACAGCTCCAAGCAAAAGTTTTAATATAGCAGGGCTTCAAGCTTCAAATTTAATTATTAAAAATAAAAAATTAAGAGAAAAATTTAGTAATGAATTAAAAAAACAAGGCTTAACAGGATTAAATTCATTTGCCTACATAGCAACAAAAACAGCATATAATAAGTGTGAAGATTGGCTTAATGATGCTATAGAAATCATAGGAAAAAATGAAAAAAAAGTGCATAGATTTTTTAAAAAATATATACCACAAATTAGTGCTTGCAAGCTTGAAGGGACATATCTTATGTGGATAAATTTAAGAAATTTAAATTTATCAGAAGAAGAGATCGAAAATATCTTAATAAACAAAGCTCAAATTTTTGCAAACAAAGGATTAATGTTTGGAAAAAATGGAGAAGGTTTTATTAGATTAAACATAGCTTGCCCTACAAGAGATTTAAAAAAAGCACTAAGACGCTTAAAAACAGCATTAGAAAATATTATTTAAATTTACATAGGCAAGATTTGCCTATGTAAAAAACTACATTAATTAAAATTTATAGCCGAGCTTAAACCAAATTTCATCAATTTCAGTCTTTTTTTGAAGATTTTTATTTTTTATATCAAGAGATGACAAAACAAGATTTAAATTTAGTCCTTGTACTTTAGGTATTTTATATGACGCTGTAAGCGCGTAACCATCATAATCTATATTATTTTTCCAATTATCTTTTCTTTTTGCTGTTACGTATTGGGCTGAAGTTTTTAAGTTTTGAACACCAATTTTTGAAAAATCATAATTTAGTTGGAATTTATAAGTGTCTGTGCCGGCTTGAGTTGAAAATATAAAGGGACCTCTTATAGGTAAAAATGTATATGTGCTTACTCCAAGCCCCATGCCTGTAATAACAGAAGCTTTATCGCTAACTGTTGTAGTAGCCACTAAACCACTAATGCCATTTAAAAAACTAAATCTAGCTCTTATATCAAATAAACTACCATCGTATTGTTCATAATCGCTATTAGAACCCCTATAAGAAAAATCAAAGCCAAGTTTTACATCATTTATAGCTAAATCATAGTTTAATTCTGTATAGTAAATCCCTAAATCATACTTTTTGTTTACTCCAAATTTAACATTATTAATCCGACCATATGCAGCTGAAATTTTTAAATTTTGAAGTGAAGAATTAGACATACCAGCATACCAAGCATTGTTAAATTTATAGGTTTTGTCTGAAGCGCCACCAAGAGTCATTGAGTTATGAAACTTAGGAGCATCGCCGGTATCGGTTATATCATATGTAGCACTTGTTCTTCCTTGAAATTTATCAATATAACCAGCATATAATAAAGTATTTTCTAAGTAGTTACTTTGAATTGTAACTCCTTGAAAAGACTCTTTGAAAATTCTCGTAAGGCTTCCTGAGGCAATAGGGGTATCTATGTATTGTCTACCTATTTTAATATCTGTTTTATAAAAATTATATCCTATATATGCTTCAGAAAGAATAGCTCCAGAGGCGTATTGTTCTTTAATAAATAGTTCTTTTGCTTTGTTGTTTATCCAAGGAGTAGAGTTTGCTTGAAATGTTGCACCTAAATAAAAACCATAAAAATTGTCTGTTTTATAACCAAGTTCTATTGCAAAATTGGTTACATTGGCATTGTATTTTTGACTATTATCCCTATGCCAATACCATGCTTTTAATTCACCTTTTAACTCTCCATTTTGAAAAGCTTCAGCTAGAGAATCTTTAGCAGTCAAAGTGGAACATATACTGATATTTAAAATTATAATTAAGCTTAGTTTGCATAATTTCATGACCTTCCCTTAACTTAAAATATCTAAGTATATCTTGGAAATATCTTATGATAATAACATATTTCTTAATTTTATATTAATAATACATTAAATTTACTTTAAATAAAGTGGTGAGAGAATATGCAGAGTAAATTCTGCATATTTAAAAACTATCTATATTGTTTATAAAACAACCCTATATATATTACAAATATAAAGCCAAGTAAAATTGCATATGGTGCAAACTGAGTTATTCCTTTTGGAGAGCTAGCTAGTAAAAAGTTATGTGCTATAGCACTTCCTGCCATCATACCTAATATAAAGATTGCGGAGTTTAAATTTCCTGACCCCATTTGAACTAAATGTTTTCCAGGACACCCTTCACTTAAACTAAAGCAAAGTCCAGCAAGCATCATTCCTAAAAAATTCCAAATATAGTTATTATGAGCTATTGGTTGATCTGTAAAACCAAATTTATATTGATCTAGTGCAAAATTTGAAATAGAAGCAAATACTATTAAGCTAATTATACCAGCGAACATAGAAAAATCACCTCTATAAAGCTTGTTAAATGCACCAACACTACAAAATTTGCTTTTTTGCATAAGCATTCCTACTGCAATGCTTAAAACAAGTGATATTAAAATAGGAGCATGCTGAGCACCGGGTCCTTTAATAGATGTAAATATAGCTGCATTTTCTCCAAGTTTTAAATTAAATATTAATGCTAAAAGCAATAAGATGGTTATTAATACCGGCAAAAGCCCTATAGATACTGGTAGTTTTATGGTTGTTGTCGTGCTATATCCATTTTTTTTAAAAAACATACCAACACCAACTCCAGCAGCAATACCTAAAAAACCAGCTATAGCAGTCATATCTCCACCTCCAAGCCTTAAAAAAGCCCTCCATGGACAACCTAAAAATACTAGACATCCAATCATCGCAAAAATACCTAATAAAAATCGTATAAAAGGAGATGAACCCGTTGAGCTTGAAAATTCTTTAGTCCAAAAAATACTAGCTATAAAGCCTCCAAATATTAAACCTATAATTTCTGGTCTTATATATTGAACAATGCTAGCACTATGAAAGCCTAAAGCTCCTGTTGTATCACGCAAAAAGCAGGCTGCACAAATTCCCATATTGCCAGGGTTTCCAAAATATACTAAAATAGTAGCCAACAAGCCAAGAGAACCACCGGCAATTATTTGCCATTTAAAATTATTCATAAAAAATCCTAAGTAAAAGTAAAATCAAACTGATTTCTTGCGTTAATTCTACATTTTATTAAATAAAAATCAAATAAAATTTTGAACTTATTAATATTTTAAAATCAAAATAAATTTATATTTATTTTGCTCTTTTTTTAAATTCTTCCATATAGTGTTTATAAAATCTCTTATAGTATGGGTTTGAGTTGCGATTTCTCATACCATAGTTATAGCATTCTATTGTTTTTTGAATATCTTTATTTTTTGCTTTGTAGCATTTTCTTAGCACTTTTGCACATTTTGTCAAATTATATGTTGGATTAAAGACCATATCTATTTCATTATCTTTAAAATTAAAAGAATTTAGCTGCCCAAGCCCAACATCAATATTAAAACCATTTTTAACCAAAAGTTTTGTTATCTCTTTTGCATATTCTTCATTTATAGGGCTTATAGATACTATCCATTTGTTTTTATTTAGACTATATGGACTTGCTTTAATTGATATATTTTTTGTTTCAAGATTTTTGAAATATATGGCATTTTCTTTATTTGTTAAAAAGCTTATAGCAAAAGGATTAAAATTACTTTCTATTTTGACAATCGTATATAAAATTCCAGAAGAAACTGCTTGTTTTTTTGCTACATCTGCTATAGTATATATGATTTCTTCATAGGTATAGGCATAAATTGTTTTTACAAATAACATTAACAGAAAAATAATTTTAAATTTCATATAAATTCTTCCTAGTTTTATTTAATTTTAACATATATTTCTTAAGTAAATACAAAAAAATTAAAAAATTCATTTTTTATTCTATATTTAAGTAATATTTTATTTTTTATAATGTATAATTCTAATTCTTTTAAAGATAAAGGTCGCTTAGCTCAGTTGGTAGAGCGCCACCCTTACAAGGTGGATGTCATAAGTTCGAGTCTTATAGCGACCACCATTTTTTGGTGCGGCGGTAGTTTAGTTGGTTAGAATACCGGCCTGTCACGCCGGGGGTCGCGAGTTCAAGTCTCGTCCGCCGCGCCATCTTTTTAAAGTGTCTCGTTAGCTCAGCAGGTAGAGCATCTCCCTTTTAAGGAGGGGGCCGTTGGTTCGAATCCAACACGGGACACCACTTCTATACGAAACTCCCCTAAATAGGACATTTTAACTTCTAAAAACACTTACTTTAAGCTTAAATTTATTTCTAGAAAAATTGCTTTGCAGGAACGATATATGGCTACTTCTAGTGATTTAAGAAAAAATAAAGAATACCTAAATAAACCCAACCTTAAAGAAAAAAGGCTGGTTTGGTAAAACAAAAGTTGTAAAAAGAGAAACAGGCGAAGAAAAAGAGATATATGTAGGCTCTCGTAGACTTAAAACTATCTACAATACAAATATGAGAACAATCTATGCTAAAAGTAGATATACAGGGCAAATGCTAAGCAGTGCAACTCATTTTAGATACACAGCAGTTATGGACAATCTAACAAGAGCAAAGCATAGAGGTATGCATAATCTAGTATTGCCAAAAACGGATCCTTTTTGGGATACAAACTACCCACCAAATGGTTGGAATTGTAGATGTCAAGTGGAGGCTATAACTTTAAGTGAAGCTAAAAGAAGAGGTTTAAAGGTAAGAGAAGATAGCAATGGTATAAATGGTATAGCAGATATTGACTTTGCTTACAATCCAGGAAAAACAGATAAATTAGATGAAATTTTAGCCAAGAAAAAAGATAGATTTAAACTAAATACAAAGCTAACTAGTAAAGAAGTAAATGCTATCTTAAAAGACTTAGGAAATTTCACAAAACAAAAAGATTTGTATGTTTGGAAAAAAGGACTTAATGATATGGTTGATGAAGTTATAGTAAAAAACAACCAAAAAACACCACTTAATGTAGTTCAAGTTGGGCTTTTATCTAAATTTATAAGTGAGACAGCAAGTAAGCTACTAAACAAAGAGGTTAAAAGTGGTGGAATGATACTAACCAAAAAAGAACTCTCACACGCTAGACCACAAAGAAAAGAGGCATATAATCATGCCTTTAGAGTTGAAGAGATGAAGGAAATAGTAGATGTTTTAAATGATGAAAATAGAGCATATGTGGATTTAAGAGATAAACATAAAAATATAGTATTTATTTTTGAAGATAAAAAAGATAAAACAAAGCTAAATTTAATACCGATTGAAATAAGCAAATTTCATAAAAAGTTTAAGATGAAAAACTATGTTATAACATTGGATAAAGCTGATAAAGAAGATATTTTTGGTTTTATAAAAGGAAAAAAAATACAAAAAATAAAACAATGAATGGGTGGGATTTGAACCCACAACATCGACGACATTTGCCCTCTGTGGTTACTCTCCCTTTTTGCAAAGGGTTCACATCTTCATTCATTGTTTTTATTATTTTACCAAAAACAGAGTTTAAAGTCAAAAAAATGAGTTTAACTAATTATATGGTTACAGTTGGGAAAGTTGGAAGAATAGAAAATGATAAAAGTGAATATATTAAAATCCGTTAGCGGTAGGAGTTGCACCTACAATATAGCAAGCAGTTAATGACTGCCAGCTATCGCTACTACATTGCGATCATCAACTAACGAATTTACCCATATTATACCAAATAACCTTTATTTTGTCAAAAGGAGATAAGATGTCTATAAAAGTAAAAGGACTTAAAGAGGTTCAAGACAAACTACATAAATTAAGCCATTTAGGTGGAGACATTGAACCATTTTTAGCAGATACTGGTGAAATTTTAAGAAATGAAATAGAGGATAGTTTTGAAAAACAAAGCTCGCCTTTTGGCAAACAATGGAAAGCCTTAAAAGAGAGCACTAAAAAATATAAAGATAAAAAAGGCTATAGTTCAAATGTATTAAGAAAAAGCGGAGATTTAGCTGATAAATGGGAGATAAAAACAACCAATACAAGTGTTAGAGTATTTAACGCTTTAAAAAGCAAAGGCTATGTTTATGGTTTAGTTCATCAATTTGGCACAAACAAAGCTGGTCGTGGCAAAAACACAACCATACCAGCAAGACCATTTTTACCAATTAGTAAAAAAGGATTTTTAAAAAAAGAGTTAAAAGATGAGATAAAAAAAGACTGCATTAACTATATAAAAGATATTTTAGCCTAGTCATCCTGAGCCTTTTACCCAGTCATCCTGAGCGAAGCGAAGGATCTCATCAAGATTGTAAACAAACATTGCTAACAAGGGGAGATTCTAAGGCTAAAGCCTCAGAATGACGGAATGGACAAACTCCAAATAACAAAGGCTAATTAGTCCTTTAAAAGTTCCTCTAATTCTTCTACCATAGAAGAAAAGCCATCACCTAAAAAAAGTAACCCGCTGACGATTCTATCATTGTCACCATCTTTTGCATATATAGCCATACTATAAAGCAAAGCTGTAGCGCCATCTAAAAAGTCCTTAGTCTCTTCTAGCTTTACCATTTTATCAAAATCCACACTCATAACTCACCTCCAAACAAATCATAACTTTTAACTAAACCACTATATCTTAAATGCCTTGCTATAGTCCAAGAACTTCTGTTAAGCTTCCTTGCTATTTGTGCATAGTTTAAACCCTGTTTATAAAGGTTAATGGCTTTGTTTAGCTCATCTTTGCTAAATTTAACACCTTTTCCTTTTACCTTTAAATCCTCAAATGTTTTTAATCTCTTACTCTCAACCTTTTCAAGTAAAAGTGAGTTTGTAAGCTCTAAGCTTTTATAGTATTTTGTCTTAAACTCATTTGCTTCGTTTTTATAACCCTCAAGCTTTTTGTTTACCTCCGCTAAGCTGTTAATTAAATTATCAAGATGCGGTCGCTCTTTTCTTAGCATACTCTCCATCATATTAAAAGCTTTGATAAACTCAATCTTCCACCTGTAAGCCTTTTCACCTGTAAATCCCATAACTAAAAGTGAAAAGCCATCACGGGTAAGGTTGTAGTATGGCTCACTTCTTACAACTGCCCCAAATTTAGCTATTCGCTCCGTAAGCCGAAAATTAAGCTCACGGAATTCATCTTGCGGAAGCTCTTTAATTTTTGCTATAATATGTTTGTGTTCTTTCTCAAACACACTAGCGATTGCTAATGAAGTGGTGTAGGTTTGGTTTCCCACCACTTCAAAACTTACCTGCTGATTGTTTATCACAAAGCTACTCATTTTTTACTCCTTTGTTTTATTTTTTGTTTATTGGCTCTACTTAGCTCCGCTAATTGTTCAGATAGCTGAGTGTTGGCTATCTGATGAATTAAAGACATAATGCTTTTTTCATACTTTGTTGATTTATGTTTTTTCATTTTTTAAGCTCCTTTATATCTTTTTCTAATCTATTTACTTTTAAACTAAGCACCAAAACACTAACTGCTAAAATAAGCACTAAAACATTTATAACCATTTTTTGCTCCTTTATGGTATAATCAAAGGATGAGTAAAACAATAAACAAAGGGTTGGGGCAACTGCCCCCTTGCTTACCCCTTGCCTTTTGCTTGAATAATTGCAGTTATTAAGCAAATTATCGTAGTGATTAACTCGAGTATCTCACTAGCTGACATTGTTTTACTCTCCTTTCTATCAAGCCCTTTGTTTGCATCTTTCCCGAGTGCTATTTTAAGATAATTTGCATCAAGTCCCATATTCTCAACTGCTTTATGGAATTTATTATCTTGTCCATCTATATTTGCAAGGCGGTTTAGTAAGCTATTTATAGCAGTTGATGCAACCTCAGGTGCTTTTCCAAGTGATAAAAATCCTGATGCAATGGAAGCTAGTTTATCCTCACTAATTCCAAGAATTTTTGAAGAGCCTGCAGTTCTTCCTATTATGTTAAATAGATCCTTTGCATTTACCATAGCCATTTTATTATCTAAATAGTTTATCTTATCAGCATAAATGGCTAACTCTTTTAAATTCATCTTTAAATTGTTTGTAAGTAAAGATAGAGCGTCTCCTGCTTCTTTACCACTCATCTCAAACGCAACTGCAGCTTTTGATGTTAAGGTTGTATACTCTTCTATATCTTTTGCTGCTAAATTTAGTCTTCCACCACTTACAGCAATATCGGCAATATCAGCAAAGGAAACACCATAGTTTTTACTAATCTTTTTTAAAGCACTATTTACCATAGTCTCTTCTTCTTTATTGGCAAAGTCTACATACTTCTTAACATCAGCAAATGAAGCCTCATAATCAATTGCAATTTTTACAGGTAAAGCAATAGAGCCAATTAACGCAATCTTTTCTAGCATTTTTGATTTAAACTCTTTCATTTCATCATCTAATTTATTTATCGTTTTTATATTTAATCTCATTTTAGACAAATCTTTTTTTAGATGTGAAACACTTGCTCCAGCTTTCTTAATTGATGAGTTTAGTTTTCCAAAGGCTTTTGTGCAAGTACTAATTCCACTTAATCCCTTTAGTGCTATACCTATACTAATACCAACTGCAGTTTCTTGCATATTAATCTCCTTTGTGTTATAATCCCAATATGAAAAATATTATCCGTTTTTACGAAAAATATAAACTTGAAATAATGGGAACTACTTTTTTTATTGTTCCATTTGTTTTAAATTGGTGCCTTATGTCTACTCCTAGTGGCGACGATGACTTGTTCATTAAAGCTTTTGCAGCTTTTCTTTTTATGCTTGTTACACTTATTCCGGTAGGATTTTTACTAACTCCAATATTTCTTATAATAGAAATACTAATAGACATATATGAATCCATAGATTACCACAAAGAAAAAAGAAGAAATAAGAAAGAAAAGGAAAAAAGAAAAACCCAACTTTAAAAACTCCTGTGCTTTAATATATCTTGTGAAATTCTTACAAACTCACTAAAATCGCTAAGCTCTAATTCCATTATTTCACTATAAGTAAAATGCAATGTATGCCCTATGAGAGCTACAGCTTCTAAGCTGTAACCCCCGCCTCTTCTAAAAAAGAATTAAGACCTTTTTGCAAAGCCATATAATCTTTTAGCCCCATATCTTCTATTTCATTCTCTGTCATATTAGTTGTAGCTGCTATCATAGCTACTGCTTGTGCAACCTCGCCATCTTTTAAATTTGCATTTTTTAAAACTCTAACAGTTGGTTCAAACATCTCAACATTTCTATCGCTTAATTCTATTTTTATACTTTTCATATTTTAAATAATAAATGATTTTTTACTAATCAAATATCAAAAAACAAGGTAGTTATCTTGTTAGTAATGACCGCAATTTTCATATTTAACAACCTTTGGTAGAAAAAGCAGAAGTTATTATCTCAAATACTTCTTTGATATACTAGATATCCCATTATCTCAAATGCATTTACTAAATAATCTTGTAAGATAACATCAACATAAAATTATTTTATGTTAAGCTAAATAAACACAGTATAAAAGCAATGTTTTTAAAACAGCATTCAAGATTTTGTGTTATTAGCTTTGGTTTTTGTTTAAAATCTTAGGTCTTTTAGAACCTGTTTACAAGAGAGAAAACAAAGCTTTAAATTAATTTTTAAAGGTTTTATTATGCAAGTAAAATATTATGTCGGTGTTGATGTGTCAAAGAATACATTAGATATATGTTTTTTATCTTCAAACAAAAAAGATAAATCATTTTATAAAATTCCAAATAACCAAGAAAATATAAACTCTTTTTTTAACTCTTTTAAAAAAGATGAAATTATTGTTTGTTTTGAATCAACAAATAATTATCATATAGAATTATCTAAATTTTTAACTAAAAATAAAATCGTTTATTCAGAGTTAAGCAGTTTTAAAACTTCATTATTTTTAAAGCATTTATCACATATTAAAACAGATATAACAGATAGCTACGGAATAGCTTATTATTGTGCTAATTTTACTAATGACATAATCGCAAGTAAGTACAATTCACAATATAAACTTATTAAAAGTTATCATAGCACTTATAATTTGTTTGTAAAAATGCAAACTCAAATAAAGAATTTTGAAAAATCACAAATAAGCGTAAATGATGAAATATTAAAAGATTTAATAAAAGAGTTAAAACTAAATTTAACTAAATTATTAAACAAAATAGAGCTTATAACTTATGAAATATTAAAGAAAGAAATTCCACAAACAGAAAAAATTGTAAATAATAATAAAGGTTTAGGCAAAAATATTGCTATAACTCTTTTTCCTGTTCTTTATTATAGCAAGGATAAAAATTACAAACAGATAATATCGTATTTAGGACTTAGTCCAAGAATTTATGAAAGCGGAATTTCTGTTAAAAAAAATCAACATATTAATAAAATAGGTAATTCAAATATAAGGAAAGCTCTTTTCTTATCTGCCTTATCTTGTATAAGATTTAATCCAATTTTCAAAAACAAAATATTTTATACTTAATTATTTAAAGCATAAAAAGAGTAAAAATCTATACTTAATAAAAACTTAACATATAAATATACTATCAAAAATTCTTTTAATCTATAGCTATTATGACAGAAATTATAAATCATCTATATGCTAAATTTATCTTAAAATTTAACACTATTTTATTTTGTAAATTTAAAATGTAATTTTAAATAAGAATATAAAAATTTAATAAAAATTTAGAACATTAAAATAAATCAATACAGCTTTTTCTTTATATTTTATTTAATAATTTATTTAAATATTATTTTAATTGTTTATTAGTTATACTTTTATCTATTTTTAAAAGATATGTCAAAAAGAATTTGCAAGGAAGATTAAAATGTTGAATATAAGTGCTTTTATATTTTACATATTTGTTATGTCGTTTGCACCAGGTCCTAATGCGGTTATGGCTATGGCAAATGCTAATAAATATGGTTTTAAAAAGTCTTTGGAATTCATATTGGGCGTTTTTACGGGTGTTTTATTGATTATGCTTTTATCTAGTTATTTTAATTTTTTCTTTTTTAAATTTATTCCTAAAATTCAAATTTTTATGCAAATATTTGGTGCTATATTTATGATATATTTGGCATATAGTATAATAAAGCCAAAAGATGATAAAAATGACGAAACTACAACAGAATTTGAAAAACCAAATTCAAAATTATATTTTATAGGTCTTATTTTACAATTTATAAATCCACAAACAATACTATTTGGAATAACGGTTTTTTCAAATTTTATTACTCCTTATTATAAGACAAATCTTGCACTAATTACATTTTCTTTTTCAATTAGCCTTATAAGCAGTTTAGCTATTAGCAGTTGGGCGCTGTTTGGGACTGTGTTTAATAGGTTTTTGTCAAAATATCAAAAGCCATTTAATGCAGTGATGAGTCTGCTTTTAGTATATTGTGCTATTATGGTATTAAATGTAATATAAAAAAGCAATTGAGAAATTTTTATAAATTATAAAAAAATATATTAAAGCCTTATACTACATAACCTTAATAGTTGTTTATTTTTAATTTTGGTCAATTTTTGGTCAAAATATTTTATTCTTATAAAAAAGCTTGTTTAATTAAGTTAAATTGTATAGTGAGATAAAAATATTCTAGTGTTTAGATTCCTAAAAACAAAGCTTAACTTATTTTTATTTTCTGTTACAAAATTAGTACTAACTAAATAAAAAAGAGTAATTTATATGAATTATCCTGTCAAAGAGATATTTTCATAAAATTCTTCAACAATATCAGCATTTCCTAGATAGGCTAATATGTCACCTTCTTGTATTATATGTTCATAGTTTATATCTTTATTCCATTCTCCATCGTGTTTATATGCTATTAATTTCACATCAAAATTAGCTTTTTCTATATCATTAAAACTTTTAGATATAAGAGATTTAGGTGCGACAAATTTTAAAATTCTCATACTATTACTTAAATCAATACTATCAAAATTGATATCTTCCACTATGATTTTTACTAACATTTTACCAGCAATTTTTTCAGGATGTATAACTTTTGTAGCTCCAATCTTAGTTAAAATTTTGCCATGTGTGGTGCTAATAGCCTTTGCAATTATGTTTTTATTTCCCAGCTCTTTTAGTGCCATAACTGTTAAAATATTAGCTTCTATAGACTCACCAATACTGACAATAACAGTATCAAGATTGTAAATTCCTGCATTTTCAAGAGCCTCTTTGTTTGTGCTATCAAGAACATAACTATAATCAGTGTATTGGCTTATCTCTTGAACTATTTTTTCATTATTATCGATTGCAATAACCTTAGCGTCAAGTTTTGATAGTCTTTTAGCTACATAAAAGCCAAATTTGCCTAATCCTATAATTGCTATTGTGTTCATATTATTATTTTTCCTTTTGGATATTTAAATTGTTTATTTTTTCCTTTTCCTATCATCATAGTTGCAAATGCAAATATTCCTAATCTACCAGCTAGCATTAGCATAATAATAACACTTTTTCCAAATACATTAAATTGTTCTGAAAAACTCAAAATATCACCATTGCCGACTGAAAGTCCAACTGTTCCAAAGGCTGATACTACTTCAAAAAGAATTTTAATAAATGGTAGTTTTTGAGTTTCAACTACAATCAAAGTGCAAAAAATTGTAAAAACTGATGAAAATATTATGATTGCTAGAGCTTTATTTATAATATTTTGTTCAATAGATCTTTTAAAAATACTTGGTTCTTGATCATTGTCTTTAAAGATAAAAAAAGCAGTTATTATCAAAACGGCAACAGTTGTTATTTTAATTCCACCTGCTGTACTTCCTTGTCCACCACCTATCATCATAAATATAGTTGAAAAAAATAAAGAAGAATCTTTCAAGCCACCTATATCTATGCTATTAAAGCCACTTGTCCTAAAATTTACTGATAAGAAAAATGAGTTTAATATCTTGTCATAAAGTGGAAGACTGCCAAATGTTTTTGGATTATTCCACTCTATAGATAAAAATAAAATCATTCCAAATAAAATCAAAATTATTGTTCCAAAAATCATTATTTTTGTATGTAAAGTAAAATTTCTAGCAACTTTTCTTTTTTCATAAATTTCAATCAAGACAGGGTAGCCAATACCTCCTAAAATGATTAAAACACATATGGTAAAAATTAATATTGTATTGTTTTGATACCCAACCAAGCTATCTGTAAAAAGTGAAAATCCTGCATTATTAAATGCACTAATTGAATGAAACACTCCAAGCCATAAAGAACTAATTAAACTATATTTTTCACTAAACACAATAGTAAGTATTAAAGAACCGATAGTTTCAATAATAAGCGATATAAAAAATATTTTTTTTGCAATCTCTGAAACATATAAATTAGGCAAATCCAAAGAGTGTTTCATAATAAGTTTTTCATCAAGATTTAAAGAATTTTTAACTATTGTAAAGAAAATTATAACTAAAGTCATATATCCAATTCCGCCTATTTGTATCAATAATAATATAATGCCTTCTCCTATTGGTGTAAAAACTTCAGAAGTGCTAACTACTATAAGTCCAGTAACACAACTTGCAGAAGTAGAAGTAAAAACAGCATCTATAAAACTTAAATGACCAATATGAGATACAGGAAGTAGTAATAAACATGCACCAAAAAAAATAATGAATATATAACCATAAAAAATTCTCTTAATATATTTATGTTGCACGAATTCCCTTGCTATTAGAAATTTTAATTAACTAAACTAAAATTCAATACCATAAAACTATACAATAAGACAGTTTTAAGATAATAAAATTTTTATCATTCTAAATTAAAAAATATTATAATCTACTTAATGATTTATTCTAATTAAAATATTTTAAGTTAATTTTTATAAGTTAATTTTTAAAAATTTATAAGATTATTTTAAATTATTAATGATACAATTTAACCTATAATTGTTTGCTATGACCCTTTCGTCTAGTGGCCCAGGACATTGCATCCTCAATGCAAAAACGGAAGTTCGAATCTTTCAAGGGTCGCCAAATTCTTTTTAAGCTAAATATAGCATTGCAAATATGATATTTTAAACTTTTATTTGATATAATAGCCTTTTAATAACTAAGGAGAAAATATGGCTTATTCTATGAGCGATTTAAAAAAAGGTTTAAAAATTGAACTTGATGGTATCCCATACAAAATTATAGAATACCAACATGTAAAACCTGGTAAAGGTGCAGCTTTTGTTAGAGTTAAGATAAAATCATACATAAATGGAAGAGTTTTGGAAAAAACTTTTCACGCAGGAGATAAGTGCGAAGAGCCACATTTGGAAGAAAAACAGATGCAATATCTTTATGATGATGGTGATTTTTGCCAATTTATGGATACCCAAACTTATGAACAACTTGCTATAAGTGATGAACTAGTTGCTGATAGCAAAAAATGGTTACTTGATGGAATGATGGTTGATATATTATTTCACAACGGTAAAGCAATCGGACTTGAAGTTCCACCTACTGTTGAGTTAAAGATTGTAGAAACAGCACCTAATTTTAGAGGTGATACACAAGGTAGTAATAAAAAACCAGCAACACTTGAAACAGGAGCAGTTGTAACAATTCCTTTTCATATTTTAGAGGGCGAAACTATTAAAGTTGATACTTTGACTGGTGAATATTTAGAAAGAGTAAAATAAAAAGTAATCTAGGGTTTCCTAGATTACTTTTATATCTAACTTATTTTTTTAATAATATCTACTATTTCATTTTCGAATGGAAATCTTGGTTCTTCCATTGCTCTTTTTGAAAATATAGTTTTATCATCAACATCAACTGTAAAAATTCCATTAAGACCAGTTGCAGTTTCAACTACTGCATCAGGATATGCTTTTAAAATTTCTTCTTTCACACGGAAAGCTTCTGGTTTATAGTTTCAACTATTGCAATATGTAATTTTAACCTTCATTTTTTTCTCCTTTGTATATGATAATTAATTTTAATTATACAATAAACATTTTGAAAAATTTCTTTTAAATAGTATAATTTAAAAAATACAAAGGAGAAAAAATGAAAAAAGTAGCTGTTATGTTTGCTGATGGTTTTGAAGAAATTGAGGCTATGAGTGTAGTTGATATATTAAGAAGAGCAGGGCTAGAAACACTTAGTGTTGGGCTTTTTAAAAAAATTGTTACAGGTGCTCATAATGTAGAAATGAAAACAGATTCAATTTTAGATGATTTAAATGTAGATGAGTTTGATATGATAGTTTTGCCAGGTGGGCTACCAGGAGCAGAACATTTGGCAAAGAGTGAAAAGTTAGCTCAAATTTTAAAAGAATTTGACAGAAAAAACTTAAAAATTGCAGCAATTTGTGCGGCTCCTTGGGCGCTGAGTGAGGCAGGAGTTTTAAAAGAAAAATACACTTGTTATCCAGGTTTTGAAAAACAGGTAAATCATAAGGGATATATTGCGGACAAAAATGTCGTAATTGATAAAAACATTATAACATCCAAAGGACCTGCAACTGCTATGGAATTTGCCCTTGCTTTAGTAAAAGAATTGCTTGGAGAAAGCAGATATAAAGAGGTTAAGGAAGGGCTTTTGTTCAGCTAATTTTATTTAAGATGTAAATTTTAAAGCTTTTTACAAATTTACATCTTTTGCCATATTTTTAAAAATAAAAGACTTTTATTTTGGTGTTTTGTTTACAAATTCCCCTTTTTCATTTATGTAGCCCCATTTTCCATATAACTTAACTTTAGCTAGTCCATTGCTTCTAAAACTATAAGCTTCATCAAATTTTGGCTCAATTGCAAATTCCCCTTTTTCATTTATGTAGCCCCATTTGCCATATAACTTAACTTTAGCTAGTCCATTGTTTGTAAAATTTTCAGCATTGTCAAATTGTATTTTTATAATGATTTCGCCATTTTTGCTGATATATCCAAATTTGTCATTTGATTTTACTATAGCCAATCCATCTTCTGCAAAATCCAAAGCTCCGTCAAATTTTGGCTCAATTACAGTATCGTCTTTTTCATTTATGTAGCCCCATTTGTTATCTATCTCAACTGCAGCTAAGCCATTTTTTGTAAAATTAGAAGCCAAATTAAATCTAGGTTTAATTACAAATTCGCCTTTTGTATTTATATATCCCCATTTTTTATTAATTTTTACTAAAGCTAATTTACCGTTTTGAAAAAATCCAAAGGTTGCATCAAATTTTGGCTCAATTACAAACTTGCCTTGTTTATCTATAAAACCCCATTTGTTATCTATCTCAACTGCAGCTAAGCCATTTTTGGCAAAAGGAAAAGCTTCATTAAATTTTGGTTCAATTACAAACTCGCCTTTTTTATTTATAAATCCTACTTTATTTTTTATTGTAACTATTGCAAGATTATCATCTCCAAAATTAAAAACACCATCAAATTTTGGCTTAATTACAAATTCCCCCTTTTCGTCTATATATCCCCATTTTTTATTTAAAAGAACCTTAGCCAGTCCATTGTAAAAGTCATAACAATTATCAAATTTTGGCTCAATTGCAAAATCACCATTTTTATTTATAAAACCGCATTTGTTATCTATTAAGACTGTAGCCAAGCTGTTTTTGGTAAATTCGCTAGCGAAATCAAATTTTGGCTCAATTGCAATCTCATTTTTTTCATTTAAATATCCCCATTTCCCAAATGTTCTAACTCTAGCCAATCCATTTTTACTAAAACTATAAGCACTATCAAATTTTGGCTCAATTACAAATTCCCCTTTTTTGTCTATATATCCCCATTCATTATCTATTTTAACACTAGTTAAATTGTTTTCAATAAAACCATAAAAGCTATCAAAATTTGCTGCTATTACGATTTTTCCAGCTTTATTTATAAAACCAAATTTACCATTTATTTTAATGCCAGCTAAACCATTTTCACCAAAATCATAAGCATGTTCAAATTTTGGCTTAATTACAAATTCTCCATCTTTATTTATATATCCCCATTTCCCATTTAATTCAACTGCTGCCAATCCATTTTTAGCGAAATTAAAGGCGTTATTAAACTTAAATTTTATGACAAATTCCCCTTTTTCATTTATAAAACCCCATTTATTATATAGCTTAACTGCAGCTAGCCCGTATTTATTAAAATCACGACCATCATTAAAATTAACAGTAGTTATAATTTCACCTTTTTTGTTTATATATTGGTATATTCCACCTATTTGAACTCTAGCTAGTCCAACATCTGCAAAATCCCAAGCTTCATAATACTTTGGTTTAATTACAAATTCCCCTTTTTCATCTATATATCCCCATTTTTTATTTACTTTAACTATTGCTAGATTATACTCTCCAAAATCCCAAGCACCATCAAATTTTGGCTCAATTGCAATATCACCTTTTTCATTCATATAGCCCCATTTATTGTTTACTTTAAATGCAGCTAATCCATTTTTAAAATTTCTAACATCATCAAAATTTGTTTTTATTACAACTTCGCCTTTCTGGTTTATAAATTTCCATATTTTATTACCTTGAAATTTTATAAATTCATTTGAAAAACTAAACCTGAATAAAATACTTACAATTAAAATAGTTTTTAAAATTTGTTTCATTTTAGCCCCTTTAAATTCGTATTATATAGCAAATTAGTTATAAATTTATTTAATTTGTCTTTTGAATACTGAAGCGGTTTATTTGAACTTTCTTTAAAAATTTATAAGACTTTTACCACAATTTTTATACAATAAATAAAAATAAATTTAGAAAGAAATAATAAAAACAATGAGCGAATTTACACATTTACACTTGCACACAGAGTATTCATTGCTTGATGGAGCAAACAAGATAAAAGAGTTAGCTGCTATGCTAAAAGAGCGTGGAAGTAAGGCTGTTGCAATAACTGATCATGGTAATATGTTTGGTGCAATTGATTTTTATAAAACTATGAAAAAAAATGGTATTAAGCCTATAATTGGTATGGAAGCATACATTCATAACGGTGAAACATTAGATGACAAAAGCACAAGGAGTAGATTTCATCTTATACTTCTTGCTAAAAATGAAGTTGGTTATAAAAATTTAATGTATCTTAGCTCAATGGCATATTTAGAAGGCTTTTATTTTAATCCAAGAATTAATAAAAAAATATTAAAAGAACATAGTGAAGGTCTGGTTTGTTCTGCTGCTTGTTTACAAGGAGAGGTAAATTTTCATCTAAATTTAAGCGATAGAAATTTAAAAAGAGGAGCACAGGGTTACGAGAAAGCAAAAGAGGTTGCTTTAGAATACAAAGAGATTTTTGGAGATGATTTTTATCTTGAAATTATGCGTCATGGCATAAATGATCAAATGAAAATTGATAAAGATATTTTAAGAATCTCAAAAGAGACAGGCATTAAAATAATAGCTACAAACGATGCTCACTATCCTTATAAACAAAGAGCTGAAGCACATGAAGTTTTTATGTGTATAGCTATGGCAAAAAACTTAGATGACCCAAATAGGCTCAGGCATAGTATGCAGGAGTTATATGTAAAAAGCGATAAAGAGATGAAGTGGATTTTTGCAGATATTCCTGAAGTTATAGAAAATACCCAAGAGGTAGTTGATAAATGTAATTTAGAGCTAAAATTAGGAGAGCCGACTCCTCCAAATTTTAAATTTACTTTAGAATATGCACGAGAAAATGGTATAAAATTACCATATCCAAATGATAGATATAATTTAGAAAATGATAAAATTTTGTTTAAGAAACTTAGTGAAAAAAGGCTTGAAGAAAGACTTCAATTTATAGATGAAAGCAAACATATAGAATATAAAGAGAGATTAAAAAGAGAGATTGACATTATAAATTCAATGAAATTTCCAGGTTATATGCTTATAGTTGCTGATTTTATCAATGAAGCTAAGAAAGCAGGTATTCCAGTTGGTCCAGGTCGTGGTTCTGCTGCTGGAAGTTTGGTAGCATTTTCTTTAAAGATAACAGATATTGACCCAATGCCATACAACTTACTTTTTGAAAGATTTTTAAATCCTGAAAGAGTTAGTATGCCTGATATTGATGTTGATTTTTGTCAAGATAGAAGAGGCGAAGTAATTGACTATGTTGTAGAAAAATATGGCAGATATAATGTTGCTCAAGTTGCAACTTTTGGTAAATTACTTGCAAAAGGTGTTATAAGAGATGTTGCAAGAGTTTGTGGTATGGCATATGCTGAGGCTGACAAAATGGCAAAACTAATTCCTGATAATTTAGGAATAACTTTAAATGGAAAAGGAGAGCCAGGAAGTGCAAATTTTAAAGAAGGAGCGTTTCAGCTAGAACCTAAAATAAAAGAGTTGATTGACTCAAATCCTAGTGCAAGACAAGTGTGGAAGTATTCGCTTGACTTAGAAGGACTTAATAGAAACGCAGGTATGCACGCAGCAGGTGTTGTTATAAGTAATGAGGAGCTTTGGAATAAAACTCCACTTTTTAGGCAAACAAACAATGTCGATGGGGGGTTGATTACTCAGTATACAAAAGACTTTTTAGAAGATGTGGATTTGATTAAATTTGACTTTTTGGGTCTTAAGACTTTAACAGTAATTGATAATGCCATAAAACTTGTTAAAAGTAGATACAGTAAAGATATCATTTGGGAACAAATAGATATGAATGAAAAAAAAGTATATAAGACTATTCAAAGCGGATACACTTTAGGGATTTTTCAAATAGAAAGTGCTGGAATGCAAAAACTTGCAAGTGAATTAAAGCCTGACTGTTTTGAAGATATTATTGCGATGATAGCACTTTATCGCCCAGGACCTATGGATCTTATTCCTGATTTTGTAAAAAGAAAACATGGTGAGGCTAGGATTGAATACATTATAGATGAGATCAAAGATATATTAGAGCCAACTTATGGGGTTATAGTTTATCAAGAGCAAGTTATGCAAATTGTTCAAAAAGTTGGAGGTTTTTCTTTAGGTGCTGCTGATATTGTTAGGCGTGCTATGAGTAAGAAAAAAGAAGATGAGATGAAAGAGCTTAAAAAACAATATCTTGTCGGTGCTAAAAATCAAGGTTATAATGAAAATAAAGCTGACGAGTTGTTTGAGATGATTATGAAATTTGCTTCTTATGGGTTTAACAAATCTCACGCAGCGGCTTATGCCATGATAACTTTTCAAACAGCTTATTTAAAAACATTTTATCCAGCTGAGTTTATGGCAGCACTTCTTACAAGTGAAGAGGATAATATGGATAAAGTCGCAATATATATTGATGAGATTAAAAGACTTAATATAGATATTTTACCGCCTAGTATAAATAAATCTTTTAGACAATTTAGCGTTATAAAAAAAGACAATAAAGAAGCTATTATTTTCGGAATGGGTGCTATAAAAGGAGTTGGACTTGGAGCTATTGACAATATTGTAAAAGAGAGAGAAAAAGATGGAGATTTTACTAATATAAATGATTTTGTCTCAAGAATTGATAGTTTTAAAGTAAACAAAAGAGTTACAGAGGCACTTATAAAATCTGGTGCAATGGATTGCTTAGGGCTTACTAGAATGGCGCTTTTACAAAATATAGAAAATATAACAGATGCCTGCAGAAACTCAGCTAAAATCAAAAATGATGCACAAAATTCACTATTTGGCTTAGAAGATGGTATAGCAAATGTTGAGGTGAATTTCATTCCAAATAGCGATGAATATGATATGAAAAGCCTTTTAAGGCTTGAAAAAGAGAGTTTGGGAATTTATATCTCAGGGCATCCACTTGGTGAATTTGAAGATGAGATAAATAGTATGCAATACACCCTAACAAGTGAATTTGAAAATTTAAAAGACTATACTGAGACCATTTTAATTGGCAAAATCGAAGATATTGATATAAAAATTACTAGGCGTGGAAAAAAAATGGGGATAATCTCAGCCTTAGATTTGCATGGTAACTTTGAAATGGTAGCTTTTGATGACAAACTTGAAAAGATAGAAAGCTTTAGTGAAGAGGAGCGTGGCAGGCCATATGTTTTTGCTGTACGCATTATAAAAGATGAACACCAGTATAAAATAAGCGTAAATGATGTATTTAGTTTAGAAGATGCTAAAAATGGAGAGTTTAAGCAAAAAAGCTATAATAGAAAAAACGATAGCTATAAAAATGAATATCAAAATGAGCAAAAACGAAATATTGAAGATTGTGAAATAGAATTAAATTTAGATAATTTAGATGTTGATTTAATAAACAAAATTTATAATTTAGCTTACAAATCAAACAATGGAGTAAATAGCAAAAGACTTGTTTTAAAGATTATAACAAGTAGTAAAATTTTTATTTTTGAAACAAACTTTTTTATAGACGATAGATTTTTAGATAATATGAAGGAGTTTTTGGCTGCTTAATAATTTAGTAAAAGCTAAATTATTAGCTTTTACTTATATGTATTTAAATTACAAATTTATTATTCAAGTAAAATTGTAAAATCATCCATATCAAACAGCAGTAATTTTTCAGATTTAATATTTAAAAGCTCCTTGCTAAAGCCACTTTTAGAAAAAATGATAATTTTATCTGGAGTTATATTTAACTTTTCACACTTTAAACTAATAGAGTTTAACAAGCTTTTACAGACTTTCCTATCTTTATATTTTACTTCGCCAATCATAACTTTATCATCAAATTCATAAAAAATATCGATTTCTAAATCTTTAGTCCAAAAACTATAAACATCTTTTTCTAAATTTAAATATTTTTTTAGAACCAATCCGCTTAAAGCCTCAAATCCCAAACTGGCATAGTTTTCAAAATCTAGCTTTATTATTTCTAAAACTTGTTCTATTTTATTATTATCTAGTAGAGTTAGATTAGGTTCTATGAATCTAAACCAAAACCTATCAAAGTGATTTTTAAATTTAACCTTATCGTGGATTGTATATCTTCTTAGATATTTAGGTAGTTTTTCCTTTTTGTTTTGTGGAGTAGGCTTTTTTTCTCTACTTTTTTCAAGTTCTAAAATTCCCTCATTTAAAAGCCAATTTACAGATTTTTGAGCTTTAAATCTTGACATAACTTTATTTATTGAAAATTTTTTTCTATCATTTTTAGCGAATTTAGAAAGTGCTAGCTTGCTATATTTATCAAATTTAAATTTTAATCTTAATTTATTATGGTTAAGTAAAATTTCATCTTTTATAGCAATAAAAACATCATCATAGTTATTTTTTATATCCAAACCATCAAACACTAAGTAAAATTTAATAAGTTCATCCATGCTTAGATTTGGAAATTTATTAAATATTTTTTTGAAATTTTCTATAGCTCTCTCCTTGTTTTTAATTTTATCATTTTTCGGTATAATTTACAAAAAAATAAGGAAGATAATTTGGACATAGAAAATGTTAGAAAAGATATTATTTTAAAAGATGAAACTTACTATTTTGATTATACTGCTACAGGGTTAGCTTGCAAATCAATAGAAAATGAAATTCAAAGTATATTAGAGACATACTCTAATATACATTCTGAATCAAGTGAACTTGCTAGAATTACAAATGAGTATTATGAAAATTCCCGTAGAGGGCTTAAGGGGCTACTTGCATTAGACGATAGCTTTTATCTTATTCCATGTGGAAATGGTGCAACAGCCGCTATAAAAAGATTTCAAGAGATAATGGGTATATATATACCACCAGCAACAAGAGATTTTTTAGGACTAAATATTAAAAATATGGACAATTTGCCACTTGTTTTAGTCTCTCCTTATGAACACCATTCAAATGAGATTAGCTATAGACAAGGTGTTTGTGAGACTATAAGAGTATCTTTAGATAAAAATGGTGAAATTAATTTTGATGAACTTAAGGAAATTCTAGAAAAAAACAGAGGAAGAAAAATTATTGCAGCTTTTAGTGTAGCATCAAATGTAACTGGTGTTTTAACTGACTATAAAAAACTCTATCTTACCATAAAGGCATACGGAGGCACTGTTTTGCTAGATGCTTCTTCATATATAGCTTATGACAATGTAGATTGTAACTTTTATGATGCTATGGTTTTTTCATCTCATAAACTTTTAGGCGGAGTTGCTGGATGTGGAGTGCTTGTTATAAAAAAAAACTTGTGTAAATGCAAAGAGCCTACATTTGCTGCTGGCGGAACAGTGCAATATGTAAATAGAAAACATGAGGTTTTTGCTCTAGATAAAGAACAGCTAGAACAACCCGGAACTCCAGGGATAATAGCTTTAATTAGAGCGTTTTTAGCTTTTAAGCTTAGAAATAGTATCGGTCTTGAAAATATAAGAAAAAAAGAAAAAGAGTTAGGTGAGTATTTTTTAAGTAAAATTACAAAAATCAATGATGTTACACTATATGCTAAAAATGTTAAAGATAGACTAGCTGTATTTTCTTTTAATGTAAAAGGTTATAACCCTTATGATTTTGCCTCAATTCTTAGTCAAAACTACTATGTTGAAACCAGAGCAGGTTGTGCATGTGCAGGACCATATGGACATGATTTACTTGAATTAGATGATATGGATTTTTTAGATTATGATAAGCCTGGTTGGGTTAGGATTAGTATACACTACACACATACAAAAGAGGATATTGATTATCTTATAAGTGCGATAAAAGCAGTTATAAAAAAGCGTGGAAAAATTAAATTTTCACAAGGAAGATATCTTTGTTAAATCTGGATATTATAATATCCAGATTAAAAACACAAAGCCAACTATAATTCTATATATACCAAAAGGAATATAATCAAATTTACTAACAAAGTTTAAAAATATCTTTATAGCAAATAACGCAACTACAAAAGCAACGAAACCGCCTATTAAAAATATAAATATATGATTTAAATTTTCTTTAAAAATTTCTATATTTTTATAGCTATCATAAAGAGTTGCAGCAAACATAGTTGGAATTGCAAGCAAAAAGCTAAACTGAGCGGCTGTTGTTCTATTTAGTCCGCATAAAAGTGAGGTTATAATAGTAGCGCCACTTCTAGAAGTTCCTGGAATCATAGCAAAACATTGTGATAATCCAATTATAAATGCTTGTTTATAACTTATGTCATTTAAATTTACTATTTCATTCTTTGGTCTGTTTTTCTTTCTATATAACTCAACTATTATAAAGATAACTCCCCATAGTATCAGCATATAAGCAACTGTATTTGAACTAAATAGAGATTTTATATGACTATATAGCATAAGACCTATAAAAGCAGTTGGCAAAAAGCCAATAATAAGCTTTATCCATAAATTTATATCTTGTTTTAACCTATTAAAAAACATAAAAACAACAGCTAAAATGGAGCCAAGCTGGATGACGACTTCAAAACACTTTACAAAGCTAGTTTGCTCTAGTCCTAAAAGTTCTGAAGCTAGAATCATATGACCTGTTGAGCTAATCGGTAAGAACTCTGTTAAGCCCTCGACCACGCCAAGAATTATAGCATCTAGTATTCCCAATTTTATCCTTTAATTATATTTATTAAATTTGTTAAATTTTCTGTAATGGATTTTGGCTTATAAGTAGCACTTACAATAGCTATATAATCAGCATTATATTTTAATACATCTTTTAAATTTTGTGAATTTATTCCGCCTATTATACAAGTTGGGATTGTTAGTTTCGAAAAATCTATTGACGAAATATCACAAATAGTTGCATCTTTTTTTGTATCAGTTGGGAAAATAGCACCAAAAGCTACATAGTTAGCACCATTTTTTTGCGCATTAAGAGCCAAGCGCATATCTCCATAACAACTTACTCCAATTATTTTATTATTTCCTAAAGTTTTTTTTGCACCAGTAATATCTTTGTCATCCTTGCCAATATGAACACCGTGAGCATTTAGTTTTTTTGCTAAATCTACATCATCATTTATAAGAAGTTTAGCGTCATAATCTTCACATAGAGATATTAGTGATTTTATAGTATTTTCTTGATAATCTTTATTTTTACTTCTAAACTGAATAAGTTTAATACCACAATCAAGTATCTCTTTTACTTGAAAAAATATTTTATTTTCTGGTGTATATTGATCGTCAGTTAAAACATATAATTGATTTTTTTGCATAATTGATTAGATTGAAGATGTGCACATATATTGTGCACACATCTCTTTATTTTTTTAGTTCGTATTTGTCCAATAGACTATCGTAAGTGCCATCATTTCTTAACTCTTCTATAACTAAATTAATTTTTGATATAAGCTCTGTATGTTTGTTTTTATCAAATGCTAGAGAAAAACCCTCGCTTCCATCTGGTTCTTTATGGAACTCAACTATATCATCATTTTTTCTTAAATAGCCATAGCCAACTGAAGAATCAACTAAAACAGCATCAATTTTACCATTTTTTAGGGCCATAATAGCTGCAAATATATCTTCTACTGCAAAAACATTGACTTTATTTAGTTTTCTTGCAGCTTGCTCTTGAACTGTTCCAAGCTGAACACCAATACTTTTATCTCTTAAATCATCTTTTGAGTTAATATCAGAGTTGCTTTTTTGTTTTATAAATAGATTTTCAGTTACATAGTAAGAGTCTGAAAAATCAACAGCTTTCTTTCTAGCTGGAGTTGCACTCATTCCAGCGGCTATTATGTCAATTTTGCCACTCTTTAAAGCTGGAATAAGGCCATCAAAACCCATATTTACAATTTCGTATTTAAAACCTACTTTTTTACTTAGTTCATCTACAAGATCTATATCAAAACCAGCAATATGAGAGTTTTCATCTATATACTCAAACGGCGGATAATTTGCATTTGTTCCAACTTTTATAGTTTCAGCACTTAAGCTAGAGATACCTAGAAAAACTAGAGTAACTAAACAGTATTTTATAATCTTTTTCATTTTTTTCCTTTATTTGTTAAAATCATACTTTACTTAACCTGTCTAGGTTATCATAAAAGTTTAAGCATATTATATCATTTATAATTAAATATTATCGTTTAATTTTTCATTTTAATTTAGTAAACTAGGTATAAAAGCTATTTTAGTACCTATATTAATCTAAATATAACTATATTTTGCAACGATAAATAATATAATAATGTTTAAGTATAAAACTAAGCCAAACTCACCTAAAAATTATCTATTTTAATTTATATTTAACTAGTAATTTTTCATAAGTTCCATCTTCAATAATGCTATCTATAGCAAAGTTAATCTTTGATAATAACTCAACATAATTACCCTTTTTAAAAGCAATTCCAAAACCTCCAGTTCCGTCAGATTCTCTTAAAAATTCACTTAAATCAAGGTATTTATTTAAAATTCTAAGACCAACAGCACTATCTAAAATTATACTATCAAGTGAGCCAGTTCTTAAGCCATTCATTAAAGAAGTGTCGGTTGCAAATGAGTGCAAGACAATGCCATCTATTTTTTTAGCTATATTTTCTTGTAAAGTTCCTTCTTGGACACCTACATTTTTACCTATTAAATCATTTTTTGATTTTATTCTATTATCAATTTTCTTTTTTAGATATAGTGTTTCAGTATTAAAATATGGCTTAGAAAAATCCAAGGTTGTTAGTCTTTCTTCTGATATCCCAATAGCTGATATTGCTAGATCTATTTTTCCTTCTTGTAGTGCCGCAAATAGGTCATCAAAACTCATTTCCAGAAGTTTGAACTTAAAGTCAGCTCTTTTGCTTATCTCTTTCATAAGATCGATATCAAAGCCAACAATCTCCATACCCATATTTACATATTCAAAAGGTTGGTAATTTGCATTTGTGCCAACCTTTAAGGTTAAGCTACCAGGTTCTACCATATCTATCTCATCGGCATTTAAAAATATAATTGCAAATAATACTATTAAACAATTGAAAATTTTTTTCATCATTATAACTCCGTAATTTAATATAATATTATTATTTTACCATATATTTTAATAATAAAGAATTTTATTTAAAAATTCTTTTAATCTTTTATCTTTTGGGTTGTTAAAAAACTCATCAGGAGTTCCATCAACAGCAATTTTTCCACTATCTATAAAAAACACTCTGTTTGCAACATTTTTTGCAAAACCCATTTCATGAGTTACTGCAAGCATAGTTATGCCTTCTTTGGCTATTTGCTTCATAATGCTTAAAACCTCTCCTACCATTTCAGGATCTAATGCAGAGGTAGGTTCATCAAAAAGTATAACATCAGGATTCATAGCCAAGCTCCTTGCTATGGCAACACGCTGCTTTTGACCACCGCTAAGCTTGTGAGGGTATGCATATGCTTTATCTTTTAATCCAACTTTTTCAAGAAGTTCAAAAGCCTTTTCTTTTGCCTCTTCTTCAGTATAAATTTTAGATTTAACTGGTGCCAATGTCAAGTTTTCTAATACATTTTTATTTGCAAAAAGATTAAAATGTTGAAAAACCATACTTACTTTTTGGCGAAGTTTGTTTATGTTTGAATCTTTATCTAATATATTTTTATTATTTATTAAAATTTCACCGCTACTTGCTTCTTCAAGTCTATTTATGCATCTTAAAAAGGTACTTTTACCCCCGCCACTAGGACCTATTATGGCTACAATATCGCCTTTGTTAATAGTAACTGAAATATCGTTTAAAACCTGTAGTTCTCCAAAATTTTTAGATAAATTTTTTACATCAATCATTTTTATTTAACCTCGCTTCAAGTCTTTTTGCTAAGTATGAGAAAAGCTTAACGCTAACATAGTATATTACAGCTGCAAATAGTATTGGCTGAGTTGTAAAAAGAGTTGATTGAAGGCTTTTTGAAAACATTGTTAAGTCAAATATTGCAACCATTCCAACAACAGAGGTTTCTTTAAATAGGCTTATAAACTCATTTGCTAGTGCTGGAAGTATGTTTTTAACAGCTTGTGGTAAAATAATACTTTTCATAGAATCATAATACCCAAGTCCCATAGCTCTTGCTGCTTCCATCTGACCTTTATCAACACTATTTATCCCTGAACGAACGATTTCAGCTACATAAGCAGAGCTATTTAATCCAAGTGCAACAATACCTGCTAATAAATTATTTGAAAATGTTGCAAAGATTATAAATGCAAATATCATTAACTGTATAAGAAGCGGAGTACCACGAATAATATCTATGTATTCATCTATGATAAAATTAATAGGTTTTATCTCTAAAAATCTTACAAAGGCCAATATAGAGCCAAGTATAATTCCTATAGTAATACCGCCAAGAGTAAGCTCAAGAGTCGTTAAATAGCTTGTAAAATATGACATTTTTTGAGAATTTGTCAAGTCTTCAGGATATGTAAAATATATAGCAATTGCAGTAGCTACAATAAAAAATATAAATTTTAAGTATTTTTCTTTCAAGATTTAACCTTATAATCATAAATTGCAATATAAAAGAATACTGAAATTTTAATGTCTTTTTGCTTAAATATACGTAATAATTAAAATTTTATTATAATTTAGCTAGAATTTCATACTTGGAGGAAAATATGGATATAACAACTTACTCAGCAATAGGATTGTATTTTTTGATGTTAATTTGGATAGGAAAAATATCTTATAACAAAAATGCTAATATAAATGAATACCTGCTTGATAACAGAAGCTTAGGGCCTGTTGTAACAGCACTTAGTGCAGGGGCTAGTGATATGAGTGGTTGGATGCTTCTTGGACTTCCGGGAGCTATATACGCTACTGGGCTTTCAAATATATGGATAGCTATTGGTCTTACAATTGGAGCTTGGTGTAATTATAAATTTTTAGCAAAAAGACTTAGAATTTATACAGAAGTTGCAAGTGATAGTGTTACAATTCCTGATTTTCTAGAAAATCGCTTCAAAGATAAAACCAAAGTTTTAAGAATAATGTCAGGACTTATAATCTTAATATTTTATACATTATATGTAAGTAGTGGGATTATTGCTGGTGGAAAAACATTTCATAGTTTTTTTGGACTATCTTTTGAAGTTGGAGCGATTTTTACTCTATTAATAGTTGCTTTTTACACTTTTTTTGGAGGTTTTAAGGCTGTTTGTATAACTGATGCTCTTCAAGGAACTTTAATGTTTGCAGTTCTTATAATAATACCTCTAGCTGCATATTTTGCATTAAATATTCCTAGTGATTCTAGTTTTTTAAAAGAGATAACAAGATATAGTTTAAGTGCAAAAGAAAATCACTTAAGTCTTTTTTATGGACAGAGTTTTTTAGGAATTTTGGGGCTTCTTTCCTGGGGGTTTGGTTATTTTGGACAACCTCATATCATAGTAAGATTTATGGCTATTAGATCATCAAAGGAGCTTGGAAGTGCAAGAAGAGTTGGGATTGGCTGGATGGTTTTAGGGCTTTTGGGCGCAATTTGTAGTGGTCTTATAGGTTTTGTTTACTTTAATCAAAATGGCATCATATTAAATGATAGTGAAACGGTGTTTTTAGAGTTAGGTAAAGTTTTATTTCACCCTTTTATAGTTGGCGTTATTATTTCAGCAGTATTGGCTGCTATTATGAGCACTATTTCATCACAACTTTTAGTTAGCGCAAGTTCTGTTACAAAGGATTTTATATTTGCATTTTACAAAAAAGATGTAAGCGAAAAAACTCAAACTTTAGTTGGTAGAGTAGCTGTTATATTTGTGTCAATAATAGCTACTATTTTAGCTTTTAGTTCAACAGATACAGTTCTTGGTGTTGTAGGAAATGCATGGGCTGGTTTTGGAGCTAGTTTTGGAGCTGTTTTGCTTTTTAGTTTGTATTCTAAAAATATGACAGCACTTGGAGCACTTTTTGGGATGATTGTTGGTGGTGGAACTGTAATATTTTGGATAAGTTTTGGTTTATCAAGTTTTGTTTATGAGTTACTTCCAGGCTTTTTAATGTCAGCTTTAACTATTATAATTGTAAATAAATATAGTTATTTACTGGGCAAGATGTCAGATGAGCCAAAAGAGGCAATTATCTCAAGTGAATTTGAAAAAATGGAACAACAAAACAGAAATTAAATTTAAACAAACTCTCTTTGAAATATTTAGCTATTTCAAAGAGAGGAAAAGCCTTTTTTATAATATTAATTTATATATAAATTTCTTTCTAAATTTAAATTTTTATAGTTATCATGACCTAAATCATTTTTTTAATAAAGTATAAATGCTACAATTATCCTATGGAAAACTCAATATAAAGGAGAGTATCTAATGGATAGACGAGATTTTATTAAAAGTGCAGCAGCTACAGCAGCCTGTACAAGTATAGGAGCAGTAGTTCCCTCAAGTCTAGCAGCAAATGCTAAAAAGGCTGAGAAGGATTGGCGTTGGGACAAATCTGTTTGCAGATTTTGTGGAACGGGCTGTGGGATTATGGTTGCCACAAAAGACGGCAAGATTGTAGCTGTAAAAGGGGATCCAGAAGCTCCTGTTAACCGTGGATTAAACTGTATTAAAGGTTATTTTAATGCAAAAATTATGTATGGTGAAGATAGGCTTACAACTCCACTTCTAAGAGTTAATGAAAAGGGCGAATTTGATAAAAAAGGTAAATTTGTTCCTATTTCATGGAAACAAGCTTTTGATGTTATGGAAGAACAGTTTAAAAAAGCCTATAATGAGCTAGGTCCAACAGGTATTGGTGTTTTTGGTAGTGGTCAATACACTATCCAAGAAGGGTATACAGCTGTTAAGCTTATAAAAGCTGGCTTTAGAAGTAATAACATAGATCCAAATGCAAGACATTGTATGGCAAGTGCGGTTGTGGGATTTATGCAAACTTTTGGTATAGATGAGCCAAGTGGCTGTTTTGATGATATTGAGCTTACTGATACAATCATCACATGGGGCGCTAATATGGCTGAAATGCATCCAATTTTATGGAGCAGGGTAAGTGATAGAAAATTAAGCGATCCAGAAAATGTTAAAATTGTAAACCTTACTACATTTTCAAGCAGAACATCAAATTTAGCTGATATTGAAATTATTTTTAAACCTTCAACAGACCTTGCTATTTGGAACTACATAGCAAGAGAGATTGTATATAACCACCCAGAAGCCATTGATGAAGAATTTGTTAAAAAACATTGTGTTTTTACAACAGGATATGCTGACATTGGTTATGGAATGAGAGAAAATATTAATCATCCAAAATTTAAAAAATCAGAGCTTGATACAGTAGCAAAGCAAAAAAGTAAAAAAGTTAGTGAAGCAGAAGGCGTTACTTTATCATATCTAGGCTTAAAAGCTAAAGATAATATGGAGATGAAAAATAGCAATAAAGCTGGAGCGCACTGGGAAATAGGCTTTGATGAGTTTAAAAAAGCTTTAGAGCCATATACACTTGAATTTGTTGCAAATTTAGCAAAAGGCGACAAAGACGAGGATATTGAAGAGTTTAAAGCTAAGCTTAAAACACTAGCTGATTTATATATAGAAAAGCAAAGAAAAGTTGTAAGTTTTTGGACTATGGGCTTTAATCAACACACTCGTGGAACATGGGTTAATGAGCAAAGCTATATGGTGCATTTTTTACTAGGAAAACAAGCAAAACCAGGTAGTGGAGCATTTTCACTTACGGGACAACCAAGTGCTTGTGGAACAGCAAGAGAGGTTGGAACATTCTCACACAGGCTTCCTGCTGATATGGTAGTTGCAAATCCAAAACATAGAGAAATTACTGAAAAAATTTGGAATTTACCAAAAGGGACATTAAACCCAAAACCAGGCTCTCACTTTACAAAGATTATGAGAGATTTAGAAGATGGAAAGATTAAATTTGCATGGGTTCAAGTAAATAATCCATGGCAAAACACTGCAAATGCAAACCACTGGATAAAAGCAGCAAGGGAAATGGATAACTTTATAGTAGTAAGTGAGGTTTATCCAGGAATTTCAGCTAAGGTTGCTGATCTTATTTTACCAACTGCTATGATCTATGAAAAATGGGGAGCTTATGGTAATGCTGAAAGAAGAACACAACATTGGAGACAACAAGTTCTACCAGTAGGTGAAGCTATGAGTGATACATGGCAAATGTTTGAGTTTGCAAAAAGATTTAAACTTAAAGATGTTTGGGGTGCTAAAAAAATAGATGATAAGCTAACATTGCCTAGCGTTTTAGAAGATGCAAAAGCTATGGGTTATAAAGAAGATGATACTTTATTTGATGTTTTATATGCAAATAAAGAGGCTTTGAAATTTAGCGCTAAAGATAAAATAATGGAAGACTTTTATAACTCTGAAGTATTTGGAGATGAAAGAGAAGTTAAAGGAAGTGATGGAGAGGTGTTTAAAGGTTATAACTTCTTTGTTCAAAAATACCTTTGGGAAGAGTATAGAAAATTTGGTATAGGGCATGGCCATGATTTAGCTGATTTTAACACTTATCATAGAGTAAGAGGACTTAGATGGCCTGTTGTCGATGGTAAAGAGACACAATGGAGATTTAATACTAAATTTGATCCTTATGCTAAAAAAGCTGATAGTAAAAGTGATTTTGCATTCTATGGAAATGCAGGCAAAAAGCTAAGCAAAGGTGACTTGCTAGATATAAAAGGCGATGAGAAAGTTGATATCAACAACAAAGGCAAAATTTTCTTTAGACCATATATGGATCCACCAGAAATGCCAAGTAAAGAGTATCCATTCTGGTTATGTACAGGACGTGTTTTAGAGCACTGGCATAGTGGAACAATGACTATGAGAGTTCCTGAACTTTATAGAGCTGTTCCTGAAGCATTTTGCTATATGAGTGAAAAGGACGCAGAAGAGTTAAAACTAATCCATGGTGATAGCGTATGGGTAGAATCACGCCGTGGAAAAGTAAAAGCAAAAATAGATACAAGAGGTAGAAACAAACCGCCACGTGGACTTGTTTATGTTCCTTGGTTTGATGAAAATGTATTTATTAACAAAGTTTGCTTGGATGCTACTTGCCCGCTATCAAAACAGACAGATTTTAAAAAATGTGCAGTAAAGATATATAAGGCATAAATTTGAATATCTCAAGGCGTGAAATTTTAAAAAAGGGTATAAAAGGTGCAAGCTTAGCACTTGCTGGTGGTTTTATATGGAGTATTGCTACAAAAAGTGAGAGCAAAATTCTTTTAAGACCGCCAGGAGCTTTAAAAGAGGAAATATTTAATGCAAAATGTATTAAATGTGGCCTTTGTGTTGAAGCTTGCCCTTATAATACCTTAAAGCTTGCTAGCTTTAAAGATGATATTGCAATTGGCACACCATATTTTACGCCACGAGAAATTCCATGTTATATGTGTGAGGATATACCTTGTACTGCGATTTGCCCAACTGGTGCATTAGATGTAGATTTAGTTAGCACAGATGAAAAACTAGATATTAAAAAAATGCAAGTTGGTGTTGCTGTTCTTGATATGCAAAATTGTGTTGCATACTGGGGCATACAATGCGATGCCTGTTATAGAGCATGTCCATTAATAGATGAAGCCATTTATCTTGAATACAGAAGAAATGATAGAACAGCAAAACATGCATTTTTACTTCCTATAGTAGATCCAAATTTTTGCACAGGATGTGGAAAATGTGAAAGAGCTTGTATAACAGAAAAAGCAGCTATTTTTGTATTACCTAGGAAGATTGCTTTGGGCAGTGTTGGGGATAACTATATAAAAGGCTGGGAAAAAGGTGCGGATAAGAGATTAGAAAATGTTGATACATCTTTGAAATTTAAAAAGAGTAAAGCTGTAGATTATCTAAATGATGGAGAGTTTTAATGAAGATAAATATAGTTAGAAGATTTATTCAAATTTTAATATTAATTCTTTTTATTTTGGGAAATCTTAAAATTTTAAATATCTTAGAAGGTAATCTAAGTAGCTCTATTTTATTTGGTGGCTTAGGTCTTAGCGACCCATATGCAGTTCTTCAAATATATTTAGCTACTTTTAGCGTATCAGCTACTGCTATAAGTGGGGCTTTGCTTGTATTGTTTTTCTATTCTATAATCGCATCAAGGGCTTTTTGCTCATGGGTATGTCCTGTAAATTTGATAACAGATTTTGCATATTTTTTTAGAAAAAAGTTTAATTATGCAAAAGATACAAGGGTTATTAGGTTGCCAAAAAACTTTAGATACTACTTTTTAGGACTTAGCTTAATCTTAAGTTTTGTTTTATCAACTCCTGCTTTTGAGCAAATAAGCTTTGTTGGAGTGATACAAAGAGGTATAATTTTTGGCAATGTAATGGCAATAGGCGTAGCATTTTTTATATTTGCTTTTGATGCATTTATACTTGAAAGGGGAATATGTTCAAATATATGTCCTTTAGGGGCTTTTTATTCTCTAGCTGGGAAATTCGCATTTGTGCGAGTTGAACATACAGTTGAAAACTGTACTAGATGTATGGATTGTAAAAAAGTTTGTCCTGAAAAACAAGTTTTAAACATAGTGGGTAAAAAAAATGCTTTTATAAAAAGTGAGTGCATAAGCTGTGGTAGATGTATAGATATATGCAAACACGATGCTTTAAATTTTAGCATTAGACATAATAAGGAGAATTAATATGAAAAAAATAATATTAGTATGCCTAAGTATAGCCTGTGTTTGGGCTGCTGGCATAAACGATGAAAGCATTGGGTTAAGAAAAGTTAGCCTAATGGATGAAAATAAGGTAAAAATAGAAGATATAAACTATAGTGCACAGCCCCCTGGAATGTCAACAAGATTTGATAGATCTTTTGAAAATGCGCCACCAATGATACCTCATGATTTAGATGGTTTACTTCCTATAACAACTGAACTTAATATGTGTACTACTTGCCATATGCCAGAATTTGCAAAAGATGTTGGTTCAACTTCTGTTCCAAAAAGTCACTTAGTTGATTTAAGAACAGGTAAAGATGACAAAGGAATGCTTGATGGCTCAAGGTATAATTGTGTTCAATGTCATGCTCCACAAGCAAACACAGAACCTTTAGTTAAAAACAAATTTCATCCAAATTTCAGAGATGAAAAGTCAAAAACTAGTTCAAATTTGATTGATATTTTAAATCAAGGCGTTAAGTAAGTTGGATATTAAAAGAAGAGGGCTCTTTAAAAAAATAAAAGAGCCTATTTCTCCTCCATATTTTAGTGGAAAGTTTGATTGTAAAGATTGTAGCGCACCTTGTGTTAGTAGTTGTGATAGAGATCTATTAAGTTTTTTAGGTGATAAGGTTGAGTTTAAAGTGGTTGATTTAGGGTGCAATTTTTGCCAAAATTGTGCTTTAGCTTGTGAAAACATAGGTAAAAATGTTTTAAGTTTAAAATTTGAAGCCAAGGTTTTAGCTAAAGCTAGTTTGAACATAAACTTATGTCTAGCATGGAATGCCACTACATGTTATAATTGCTTAGATAGTTGTAATTACAAAGCGATTGATTATTTTGGAGTATTTAAGCCTACTATTAATGACAAATGCATAGGTTGTGGTGAATGTTTAAGAAATTGCTTCGTAAATTCCCTATCTTTAAAAGCAATTTAAAGGATAATATATGAAGTTAATTATATTTATTTTAATGTTAACTACTTTTTTATATCCAAATGAAAGCAAGCTTTTGCATACAGTCCACACAAAGCACAATGTTATGGATATCAAACTAAATAAAGATATATTATTTATTGCAACAGATGGCGGCGAGGCTTTAATCTATGATATCAGTAAAAACAAAACTCTAAAAACTATTAAAATAGATAAAATTAAAACATATTTTGACACACAAAACGCAAAAATATTTAATATAGATAAACTAAATTCAAAAGTTTTAATGCTTAGTGAGGGCGATTTTGGCTCAAAAGTTTTACATATATACTCTTATAGCGATGATAAGCTAACTAGCACTTCTTTGGAAAACGAAGCCATTAAAAAAGCACTCTTTATAGATGAAAACAGGGTTCTTCTAGTAAGTTTAAGTAGTGAAATTTACATTTACGACTTAGATAAAAAAGAAATTACTGAAACTTACAAAATAACAACATCTGCTTTAGGTGATGTAGAGCTATTATCTAAAAATGGCTTAGTTGTGATGGGTTGTGAGAGTGGAAAGATATATATTTTTTCTATAGATGAAAAAAAGCTTTTAAAAACTATAGATATGCATAAAGATAATATTTATGATATAGAAATTTCAAAAAACAAAACCATAGTAAGTGGCTCAGCTGATAAATTTGTAGGTATTTTTGTCAATGATAAAAAAGAACATATGAAATCTAGCTTTTTAGTCTATGCAGTAGGGGTTAGTGCTGATGGTAAAAAAGGTGCATTTATGAGTGATATAGATAGTAAAATAACTATTTTCGACACTAGTGCATTAAAAACTATTAGTAAAATAGATACAAAGCAAAGCACGATAAGCGGAATTATCTTTTATAAAGATGATAAAATTATAAGTTTTGCATATGAAAATGATATAAAAATTTGGAGATATTAAGATGACGATTTCAAGTATAGTTATAAATTTAAAAAAAGAAAATTTTAAAGATGAAGTAATAAAAAAGGTTAAAACCTTTAAAGAGTGCGAGATTGTAACAAGCCAGGATAATAAAATAGTAGTTATAGTAAGCACAAAAAACACAGATGAGCAGATATCTATATTTAAACAAATTCAAAATATTAACGGGGTTGATGATGTGGCTATGATATATAGCTATGATGAATTAGATAAGGATATTAAAAATTTAAAAAATGCACCTAGTGTAAGTAAAATTTTAGATGACGATGTAGATACTAAAGATGTAGTATATAAAGGTAGCATTCACTATAAGGTAAAATAGTAATTTTAGGTTTAAAACTACTTATATTTTAGGTTGCCATCTATTTACTCTTACTATATATAATTATACATATCAAAAAATGATAGAACTTCCTTTCAAAAAAGCGAGGAGAATTTATTCTCCTCAATGCTTTAAAATTACAATTTTATACATTTTTAAGCCTTTTGGTAAACATTTGGCAACAATTTGGTGTCTTTTCGGTAAATTTAAGATAATTTTAAGCAAAAGATACAAACTTTTATGCTACTATAACAACATTGAAACCAAAATTTTAAAAGGAGTTCTAATGAAATTAGTAAAATTGAGTTTAGTAGCAGCTATGGCTGCGGGACTTATGGCAAGTACAGCTTCAGCTACACCACTAGATGAGTTAATCAAAAATGTAGATGCAAACGGCTATGCTAGAATGAGATATCAAACAAACAAAGCAGATGTAGGTGTTAAGGATCCAAAAAGTGGTAAAATGACTCGTGAAAAAGACCATACAGGTAGATGGGAATTTAGAGGTCAACTACACCTAAAAACTATGATAGATGACAACTTCTTTGCAGTAGTTGGCGGTGACTATAGATATAGAACACAAGGTCATGGTGGTTATAAGAATAGTAAAGATGAACTTGTTGGTAGCACTGCAACTTCATATGGTAAACACGATTCAAGACTATCAAATTTCCACTTTGGATATAACATAGCTGGAACAACTGTAACAGTTGGTAGACAAGCTCTTGGAACATTCTTTACTGATGATATGTTCGGTGATGGTATCAAAGTTGTAAACACAGATATTGAAGGTTTAACTCTAGCAGCTTTATTTATGGATACATTAGAAGCAGATGGTGATATTGCAACAAAAGACTTATTTAAAGATCCAACAACTGGTAAAAAAACTGGCAAAGAAACTACAGATCATAACCTATATGGTGTAGCAGCTATTGGTTCATATGATCCAGTATCTTTCCAACTATGGTATGCAATTTTAGAAGATGTAACTGATTTATTTGCAGTTGAGTTAACAGCTGGTTTTGATGTTGCAGATAATATCAACATTGGCTTAAAAGGTCAATATGCATTCTCAAATATGGATAGCAAATTTAAAACTAGTCTTAAAAATAATGTAGATGATGGTGAGTTCTGGGGTATCGAAGCTTCAACAAAACTATTTGGCTTAGACTTTACAGCTGGTTATGTTGATTACTCAGCAGACAAAAAAGATAAACTATCTTTAGTTTCATTTGAAGATATAGGCTCATTTATCAATGCTGGTGAACAATTAGTTTACTCTGATGGTGGTGACTATACACTATTTAAAGGTGATAACAACTACTTCTTTGTAACAGCAATGTATGAAATTCCAAACACAAACTTTAGTTTTGGTGCTGATTACTTAAATGGTAAAAATAAGTTCAAAGAAGGTGTTGATAATGTAGAAATTAAAAAACAAGAAATTGTTGGTAGATTTGCTTACAAAGCTACAGAACAGCTTAAATTCTCAAGCTACTATTCACATTATCAAGAAAAATTTGATGGAAAAAAAGACAAATTTGATGAATTTAGATTTGAAGCTAAATACTCATTCTAATAATCTTAGAATAATATAAGGCGAGATTTTCTCTCGCCTTTTTTAAATTTAACTATAAGGTTCCTTAATGCAATTTTTCAAACTTTCTTTTTTAATATCTTTTTTACTTCTAACAAATATTTATGCTCAAAATAATTCTAATATTGATGTTAGTTCTCAATCTAAAAAACATATTAAAGATGAAAATACTACACAACCTAAAAAGTTATCTGTTTCTCAAATTATAGGCAAACAACTTTTTGAGGTTAATTGCCAAAAATGTCATGGAGTAAATGGAGAGAAAAAATCATCTCCAAAATCCAGAAGATTGTCTTCTATGACTTCAGAAGAAATTTACTATACATTTAAGAAATACTATACTTTTGGTTTGAATGTAGGTGGAAGTTCAAGAGTGACAATGGAAGCTGTGGCAAGTAAAATTACTCTAGATGAGTTAGAACAAATTATATCTTATATTAAAAATGATGATGAATTTTTAAAAAGAAACTACAAATTAAAAAATACAGATATATCTGATAAACCTACTTCACAGGGTGTTTATATAAAATAAGTTTGATAATTTTTATCAAAAAATAAGCTTTGATTTTACATATGCTTATTTTTTACTAGCTATTTTTTAAATATGCTTTTAATATCATGCTTTTTAGATAAATTTGCTTTTATTTCATTTCTTTTTTATTATTTTTAGGATAGAATATTAATCATTAATTAATACATTATTTAGAAAGGTTGAACATGTCTCTTGAAAACAGTGAGCGACGTAAATTTATCGGCGCTTCTTTTAGTGCTGTAGCAGCTGTGGGTGGATTTTTTTCACTAGTTGCTATGAAAAAAACATGGGACCCACTTCCAAGCGTAAAAGCCGCAGGCTTTACGACGGTTGATTTAAGTCCATTAAAAGAAGGGGAGTTACATCAAATTACTTGGCGTAAAAAGCCAATTTTCATACTTAAAAAAACAGCTGATATGAAAGCAGATGATAACAGAGATGTTATAGTTGATGGTGCAAGATATACAGTTTGCATAGGATTATGCACACATTTAGGCTGTATTCCAAGCTATAAATCAGGTCAATTCATCTGTGCTTGCCATGGTGGTATTTTTGATATTAGTGGAAATGCTGTATTTGGTCCTCCCCCAAGAGGGCTTGATATACCTCCATTTAAAATCGATGGAACTAAGTTAGTTTTAGGCGAAACAAGTCCTGAATTTGAAAAACTTGTTAAGAAAGCATAGGGGGTTGTAAATGGCAAATATTAAAAAATCAACTAGTCTTGGCGATTGGTTTGATCAAAGACTAGCTGTTAAGAAATTTTGGAATGTTATGGCTGCTGAGTATTGGATACCAAAAAATATTAGTTTTTTATGGGCTATGGGTGTTATACTTTTAGCACTTTTTGTTATTTTGTTTGTTAGTGGTCTTATGCTTGTTATGTATTATAAACCAGACGCGAAATTAGCATTTGATAGCGTTAATTATACTATTATGCAAGAAGTTGAATACGGTTGGCTATGGCGACATATGCACGGCATTGCTGCTTCTATTACATTTTTAATTATCTATATCCATACATTTACAGGGATTTATTATCGTTCATATAAAAATGGTAGAGAGATGATTTGGGTTAGTGGTATTTTACTTTTTATCATATTTTCTGCTGAGGCATTTAGTGGATATATGCTTCCATGGGGTCAAATGAGCTACTGGGCTGCCCAAGTTATAACTCAACTTTTTGGAGGAGTTCCAATAATTGGAGATGCTTTGGTTGAGTGGATAAGAGGCGATTATGCAGTAAGCGATCCAACACTTACTAGATTTTATATGCTTCATGTTTGTTTACTTCCTATCGTAATTATTGCTGTTATAGCATTTCACTTTTATAGTTTAAGGTTTCCACATGTAAATAATCTTGATGGCGAAGAGATTGATTTTGATTTAGAAGGCGAAAAATATTTAAGCGGTAAAGTTAAAGAGTCAAAAGTTATACCTTTTTGGCCAGGATTTTTAGCAAAAGACTTTTTCTATGTTTCAATATTTATGATATTTTTCTTCTATCTTGTAGGGTTTAACTATAATTTTGCAATGGATCCTATTAACTTTGAGCCAGCAAATAGCTTAAAAACACCTACGCATATATATCCAGAGTGGTATTTTTTATGGCAATATGAGATATTAAGAGGATTTTTCTTTGATATAGGACCTTTGAAAGCTTCAGACATAGGACTTATAGCATTTTCGTTTGCAGGAGTGTCTTTAGGACTTCTTCCGTGGCTTGATAGAAGTGATGTTGTAGCACCCGCACATAAAAACAGAGGCTTTTTTATATGGTTTTGGGTGTTACTAGTAGATATGATTTTACTTAGTATTTTTGGAAAATTACCAGCAGATGGCTCTATAATGGGGATAAATAACACCTATATAGGTTTTGTTTTATCTATATTATATATAGGACTCATAGTGGTATTTTTACCTCTAATTACAATACTTGAGAGAAAAGGGAGATAACAATGAAAGAATTAAAAACATTATTAGTAGTTATCTTTTTTATAGCTATTCTTTATATAGGAGTTGAGCCTTTTGCGCATACAAAGTTGCACCCTCATGTTGAACCTGCAAATTATGATTTTGCAGCTGAGGATATATCTTTAGCAAATACAAATATAGAAAAATCTCAAAAAACCTTAGAAGCTGCAATGAAAACAGGCAATGAGGACATTATAAAGAGTGCTAAAATAGAATTTGAAACAGCTAAAAGCTCAAAAGAAAAATTTGATAGTTTTTGGAAAGATATCAATAAAATAGATCTTTCAAAAGGAGATGCGACTGCTGGCGCTGAAACATTTATGATGGCAGGATGTATAGGTTGCCATGCTGTAAAATCTCAGGGTATGGACGCTCCTATGGACGCTATGGCTTCAAGTGAGACATATGGAACTAACCCACCTGATTTAAGTAGAGCAGGAGCTATATTTGATGAAAAATTTCTTGCTGCACTTATAAAAGATCCGGTTATGGCACAAAAGTTGGGGCATAAATTTGATGATGAAAATCCATATCCAATGCCGGGATTTTTTGGTGCAGGTGGAGATATAGATCAAGAAGTTTCAGATATAGTTGCTTACTTAAAATCAATAGCACCTAAAGAGGTAAGTGGTAAAGAAATTTTTGTGGATGCATGTCAAAGATGTCACGATATAAAATATGACAATCTTTATACAGACGGTAATAAAATTTCTGTAGCTGAGTTTATGGGTTCTACACCACCAGATTTATCTATGATAATAAGATCAAAAAGCAAAGATTATCTACATAACTTTATAAACGATACGCAAAAAATGCTTCCGGGCACTGCTATGCCAAGAGTAGGGCTAAATAAAGCTTCTGAAGAAAAAGTTATAGCTTATATGGAAACTGTAGGGGATAGCAAAAAGGCTGAAAGAGAGAAAACATCTATATATATAATGATATATTTTGTAATTTTAGCTATTTTCGCAGGTCTTTGGAAAAAGAAAATTTGGTCTAAATTAGAAGAGTAGTAAATTAAACCCCAAATGAATGGGGTTTAATTATTACAGCTATTAAAATTTTTAAACTCAATTAGTTGGAATGCTTTTTGGGTTTAATTATAATATTCGTCTATGCGCTATTAAAATTTGATATTTTTTAGATATAATTACTCCTAGTTTTAAAATAAATTATCTAATGAAATAACTATTAAGGATTTAAAATTTGAATACAAATGAAATTTACAAAGATGATGAAATTGATCTTTTTGAAGTTTTTAAAACTTTATGGGCATATAGGATAAAAATACTGCTTATAACTTTAGGATTTGTTATTATTGGTTTGATTTATTCTTTTGTAGTTACTCCTTGGTATAAAGCAACTGCTTTAGTTGAAGTAGGATATTATAAAGATGGCGAAAAAGAGATTCCTTTGGCAAATACTAATGATGTAGTTGAAAAATTGAAAGTTAAATATATTGATTTGTTAAAAGAGATAGAAGACAGAAACGAAATTGTTAAAAACATAAGTGAAATTAAGGGAAAACCTAGCTTTTTTAAAGTAGATGTTTTAGGAAAAAGCAATGAGCATGCTATTAATATAATAAAAAATATAGTTTTAGATGTTTCAAATGAGCATAAGAATCTATTAAACGGATATCTTAGTAAAAAAAATGTTGAATTATCTAATATTGATAGACAAATAGACTATTTACAAAATACTAAAACCATTGCACTAAAAGAGAAAATAGATATAATAAAAAATATGACTATTCCAAGACTTGATAGACAAATAGAGTATTTTGAAAAAACAATTATTCCAGCAACACAAAGAAATATAGATAAGGTAGATAAGATACTTCTGCCGTCCATTGAGATTAAAATAGAAAATTTAAATAATGATACACAAGAGTATAATAAAGATTTAGAAGTGATTAAAAAAAATGAAAAGAACATTTCAAGAGATGATAGAATGTTTTTACTCTCACAAAAAACATATATCTATTCTCAAATTTCATCAAATAAAAAATCACTTATAGCGCTTGAAGAGCAAAAAAATATTCTTATATCACAAACAAAACCAGCTCTTGAAGATAAATTAGATAAGCTTATAAATATAGATTTAGTAAATCTTGAAGAAAATAAAGATAAAATTTTAAATACAGACTTAATAGCTTTGGAAAGAGAACTAAATAATTTAAAAACTATAGAGTTAAATAAACTTTTAGACCAAAGATCTATCATTGAACTTGCGCTTAAATCATATAGTTATAAAAACACATCAATAGTCTCTGATATAGTTATCTCAAAAAACCCTGAAAAACCTAAAAAGAAATTAATTATAGCTATTTCTTTAATTACGGGATTTATGTTTAGTATTTTTGTAGTATTAATCTATGATTCTATAAATAAATACAAATTGCAAAATTCATAGATTTAATAAAATTTTTCTATAATAAGATTTTTGAAGGATAAGATAACAAATTTTTTGTAAGTTAAAATGATGAAATAAAGCCTCAGAATGATTATACAACATAGTCAATCTTAAATTTGCTATTTTAAGGTTTAAATTTGTTATATTAATAAACAAAACCTCCATTTGCTATTATAAGTTAAGTAAAAAATATCATAATTGCAATGTCTAAGCTAAAAAAATTTTAGCTTAGAGTGTTTGGTTATGCAATCTTAAATATAGCAAAAATATTATAATTGTTTGGTATTTACTTAAAATTTCTATTTTGCTAAATTAAATAAAGGATTCATTTAGCAAAATACTCATTTATAACAAAGTTATCTTAATAAATTCAAATAATCTTAATTTAGCGCTTGTTTATTTTATTTTTTTCATTTATTTTTATATAAATATGAATAAGATCAATTGCAGCAGGAGTAATTCCTGAAATTTCACTTGCTGCAAAAAGTGTTGGTGGATTGAACTTTTTTAATTTTTCAACTACCTCTTTGCTTAATCCTGAAATTATAGAAAAATCCATATCTGCTGGAATTTTAATATTCATCATATCTTTCATCTTAATAACTTCTGCTTTTTGTGTTTTTATGTAAAAATAGTATTTTGCCTCTATTAAAATTTGTTCTATACTCTCATCGTCTAAATTTTTAAAAAATGGATTTAATGATTTTAGATTTTGCCCATTGAAGCTTTTTCGTGCGACAATTTTTTGCAAAGATATATTATTTGTTATAGGTTCCTCATCAATGCTTTTTAAAAATTCTAAATTCTCTTTTGATGGAGTGAGCTCTGTTGTTGTAAGTATATCCATACCTTTTTTTACATTTTCTTTTATAAGTTGTGATCTATTATAAATTTCATCATTTAAAAGCCCGAGTTTTTTACCATATTTTGCAAGTCTTAAATGTGCATTATCCTCTCTTAGTAGAAGTCTATATTCAGCTCTACTTGTAAACATTCTATATGGTTCTTTTGTTCCTTTTGTAACTAAATCATCTATCAAAACACCTATATAAGCTTCATCTCTTCTTAAAATAAAAGGATCTTTATTTTCAAGAGATAAAACAGCATTTATACTTGCCATAAGACCTTGTGCAGCTGCCTCTTCATATCCTGTTGTGCCATTTATCTGACCTGCTAGATAAAGACCTTTTATCTTTTTTGTTTCAAGTGTGTGTTTAAGTTCAGTTGGATCAACATAGTCATACTCAATAGCATATCCATGACGAACTATTTTTGCATTTTCAAAACCTTTTATTGTTTTTAGCATTTGATTTTGGACTTCATAAGGAAGTGATGATGAAAGCCCATTTATATAGTATTCTGTCGCATCTTTAGTTTGTGGCTCTATAAAAAGGTGATGTCTTGGCTTATCACTAAATCTATTTATTTTATCTTCGATACTAGGACAATATCTTGGACCAATTCCTTCTATTTGCCCTGTAAAGATTGGAGCAACACCAAAATTATTTCTTATAATTTGATGAGTTGTCTCATTTGTGTATGTTATATAGCAAGGTAGTTGTGTTGGGTTAAAATTTTTAGTTTGCAAACTAAATGGTTTTGGATTTTTATCGCCATCTTGAATTTCAAGTTCAGAAAAATCAATGCTTGAAGCTAAAACTCTAGGACAAGTTCCAGTTTTAAGCCTTCCTAAACTTAAACCTAAATTTTTAAGTGAAGATGAAAGAGATTTAGAGCTAAGCTCTCCAACTCTACCTGCTTCAAATTTAGATTTCCCAACATGCACTAGTCCATTTAAAAAAGTTCCTGTTGTAATTATAATTTTATTGGTATAGTAAGTGCTATTAAGTTGAGTTTTAACTCCATAAATTTCACCATTTTTTACTAATAATTCAGTAGCAATTTCTTGAGAAACATCTAAATTATCAGTTTTTAATAGTAAATTTCGCATATAAATTCTATATTTATCCATATCTATTTGAGCTCTACTTCCCCTTACTGCAGGACCTTTACTTTCATTTAAAACACGAAATTGAATTCCGCACTCATCAGTTGCTTTTGCCATCACTCCACCAAGAGCGTCAATTTCTTTTACTAAATGACCCTTTGCAAGCCCGCCTATTGCAGGGTTACAACTAGTTGCTCCAATTTGTTCAGCTAAAATTGTAATAAGAAGTGTTTTTTTACCCATTTTTGCTGCAGCCATACATGCTTCAATACCTGCATGCCCACCACCAATAACTATTACATCATAATTCATTTTATATCGTCCTTAAAAGTAAAAGTTCTCATTTTATCTAAAATTAAATTTTAAAATCATAAAATGTAGTTATAAATTTAATATAATTTTATAACAATTTCTATAAATAAAGGAAAAATTTGGATAATTTAATAAATTTAGCAAAAAACAAAGTGTTAAATGGCGAGAAAATAGATAAAATTGAGGCTTTAAAGATTGTAAATAGTATAAATTTAGATAATCTTTTAAACGCTGCAAATGAGATAAGAGAGGCTTTTTGTGGTGATGAGTTTAATCTTTGCACAATTATAAATGTAAAATCAGGAAAATGTTCGCAAGATTGTAAATTCTGTGCTCAATCAGCTCATTATAAAACAGGTTGTGAAGTTTACCCTTTTAAAGATATCTCTGAAATTTTAGAAACTGCAAAATATAATGAAAAGCAAGAAGCACATAGGTTTTCGCTAGTTGCAAGTGGTAAAGATCTAAACTCTCATAAAAAAGATATAGATAAAATTAGAGAAATTTATGAAAATTTACAAGATAAAACTTCTTTACATCTTTGTGCTTCTTTTGGTATGGCAGATAAAAAAGATCTTTTAAAATTAAAAGAATCAGGGGTAAGAACATATCATCACAATCTTGAAAGCTCACGCAGGTTTTATCCTAAAATTTGCACAACTCACACTTATGATGATAGAATTAATACAATAAAAGCAGCCTTTGAGGCTGGGCTTGATGTGTGTAGTGGTGGTATATTTGGCTTAGGCGAGAGCATTGAAGATAGAATTGATATGGCAATTGAATTAAGAGAGCTTGGTGTAAGTTCTGTGCCTATTAATATTTTAACACCAATTAAAGGAACACCATTTCAAAATAATCCTTTGTTAGATAATGAGGAAATTTTAAGATCGATTGCAATATATAGATTTATATTGCCAAATGTTTTTTTAAGATTTGCAGGCGGGCGTAAAAATTTAGGAAAAAGTGTTAAAAAAGCTTTAAAGTCAGGAATCAATGCAGCATTAACAGGGGATTTTTTAACAACAACAGGCGATAGTATTGAGTCTGATAAGAGTATGATAAAAGATTGCGGATTTCATATATAAAAAGGGAAAAAATGTTTAATGGGCTTATAAAAGAATTTGCAGAAGTAAAAGAATTTAGTGGAAATGTTTTAAAAATTAAAGCAAAATATAAACCAAATTTAGGCGATAGTGTATCTATAAATGGTGCTTGTCTTAGTGTAACTAAGCTTTTTAATGATGGTTTTAGCGTTGAACTTAGTAGTGAAAGCAGGAGTGTTTTAGCAATTGAAAACTATAAAGACAAAGTTCATATTGAGCCAGCTATGCGAATTGGAGATAGAATTGATGGGCATTTAGTTCAAGGACATATTGATGGAATTGGAGTGATTTATAAAATAGAAAAAAAAGAAAGTGGTAGCGATTTTTTCATAGAACTTCCAAAAAAACTTATGCATTTAGTGGCAAATAAGGGTAGTATTTGTGTTGATGGTGTGAGCCTAACTATTAGTGAAATTTTACAAAATGGAATTAGAATAAGCATTATACCTTTAACTCTTAAAGACACTCTTTTTGGAGAGTATAGAGTAAACAGAAGAGTAAATATCGAAACTGATTTACTTGCTAGATATGTAGCAAGACTGATTGAGTGTAAAAAGGAGCTTACTTGGGAAAAAGTGGAGCTGATATCAAGTTTGTATTAGATGATGAGAATTGTGTAGCTGGGTTCACAAATAAATTTGGTGGAGTTAGTAAAGGCGAGTTTAGTTCTTTAAATTTAGCTTTGCATGTTGGAGATGATAAAGATAAGGTTTTAAAAAATAGAGAAATTTTAAAAAATAGTTTAGGCGTTAAAAAACTAATTTTTATGGAACAAATCCATAGTGATAAGGTAGAAATTTTAAGATTACAAAATCAAATTTTAAACCAATGTGATGCAGTAATTACAAATTTAAAAGATGTAGCACTTTGTGTTATGGTAGCTGATTGTGTGCCTGTAATTTTTGTAGATAGTGAAAAAAGATGTACAGGTGTAGCACATTGTGGAAGAGTAGGAATAGTAAAAAACTTAGCTTCTAAGACTTTAAATTTAATGCAAAGCGAGTTTAGTGTAAAAAATGTTTACATCTATGTTGGTCCTTTTATACAGCCTAGATGTTATGAAGTTGGAGCTTTGGATTTAAACGAGTTTAACAAGTATAAGCAAAATGGCAAATTTGACATGAAGGGTGCTTTGGTTGATGAGCTAAATGCTTTGGGTGTCGAAAACATTAATTTTTTAGATATTTGCACACATTGTAGCGATGAGTATTTTTCATACAGAAAAGATGGAAAAACAGGCAGATTTGCTGGTTTTGTTATGCTTAAATGATAGTTAAGATTTTTTGGATTAAAATGCAAAAATAAATTTTAATTTAAAGGATTTGAAATGTTATTACTTAAAAATGCAAATTTATATGCTCCTGCTTATATGGGAATGAATGATGTTTTAGTTGGTGGTGGCAAGATATTAGCAATCGGAGAAAATTTAGATTTTAACATAAAAGAGCTTGAAATTTATAATTTAGATGGAAGAATTTTAACTCCTGGGTTAATTGACCAACATGTTCATATAACAGGTGGTGGCGGTGAGGCTGGATATCATTCTAGAACTCCTGAGATAAAGTTAAGCGATATTACAAAATATGGAACGACAACGCTTGTAGGAACGCTTGGAACTGATGGTTGCACTAGGAGTTTGGAGAATTTATACTCAAAAGCAAAAGCACTTGAGTATGAAGGAATTTCTACCTTTATTCATACGGGCTCATATGCCACACCAAGTGTTACTTTTACAGATAGTATTACTAAAGATTTGGTTTTAATTGACAAAGTAATAGGCGTAAAAATAGCTATGTCTGATAATAGAAGTAGTTATCCAACAGACGAAGAGATTATTAAAATTTTAGCTCAAATAAGAATTGGTGGAATGATCTCAAAAAAAGGTGGAATTTTACATATACATATGGGTGGGCTTGAGACTAAGCTTGATTTTATATTTAGAATTTTAAAAGATTTCTCATTTCCGATAAACTATTTTTCTCCTACACATTGTGCTAGAACAAAAGAGCTTTTTGATGAGTGTTTGAAATTCCAAAAATTAGGTGGATTTATAGATATTACAACTGGAGGAAGTAAATTTGCACCACTTGATGAGGTTATAGCTTATGGTATTGAAAATGGACTAAAATTGGATATGATTTCTATGAGTTCAGATGGAAATGGAAGCGTTCCAAAATTTGATGAAAATGGAAATTTAGTTGGATATGGCTGTGCTAGTTGTGAGTCAAATTTAAAAACTCTACAAACAATTGTGAAAAATAAAATTTTAGATATTGAAAAAGCTATATCACTAATGACAAAAAATGTTGCTAGTTTTTTAAATTTACATCACAAAGGCGAGATAAAAGTTGGCAATGATGCTGATTTTGCAAGTTTTGATAATGAACTAAATTTATATGATGTAATTGCAAGGGGAGAATTTTGTATAAAAGATGGTAGGATTTGCAAAAAAGGGTTTTTTGAATAATAGTAATGTTAAGAGGTCTAAAAGTAGTGATATAGAAAATTTAGCTCTTTTTTAGGAAATTTGGATATAATTGTCAATTCATTTCACATACACAAATCCTAATTTAGTTGTAAATTTAGGCAAATTTACTAAGGTGTGTAGAGGAATAAACTAAATATTTTTAAGGAGAAACTCATGGTTACAATGAGAGATTTACTTGAGTGTGGTGTTCATTTTGGTCACCAAACAAGAAGATGGAATCCAAAGATGAAAAAATACATTTTTGGTGATAGAAAAGGTATCTATATTATAGATTTGCAAAAAACTATAAGATATTTTAGATATACATATAATATAGTAAGAGATGCAGCGTCTGAAGGTAAAACTGTGCTTTTTGTCGGAACAAAAAAACAAGCTGGTCCTACTATAAAAGAATATGCCCAAAAATGTGGTATGCCTTATGTTAACCACAGATGGCTAGGCGGTATGCTTACAAACTACGGCACAATAAAACAATCAATTAGAAAACTCGAAGTAATTGAAGCTATGGAAGAAGATGGATCAATTGACCTTTTAACTAAAAAAGAAGCTTTAATGCTTAGAAGAAAAAAAGAGAAATTATTAGCATATCTTGGTGGTATTAGAGAGATGAAAAAGCTACCTGACATGATGTTTATAATTGATGTTGTAAAAGAAAAAATAGCAGTTGCTGAGGCAAATAGACTAGGCATTCCTATAGTTGCACCACTTGATACAAACTGCGATCCTGATGTTGTTGATTATCCAATTCCAGGAAATGATGATGCAATTCGTTCAATTCAGTTATTTTGCCAAGAGATGGCAGAGGCTATAAATGAGGGAAAAGCTATGAGAGACCAAGATAGCGAAGAGATTGCTGAGATAAGTGAAGAAGAAAAAAAAGAGATAGTTGAAGAAGCTGTTAGCGAAGAGATAGAAGAAATTGAAGATGAAGAAGAGTAGGGAGATATAATGGATATTACAGCAGGAATGGTTAAAGAGCTCCGCGAAAGAACTGGAGCTGGTATGATGGACTGCAAAAAGGCATTAGTTGAAACTAATGGCGATATGGAAAAAGCAGTTGAATATTTAAGAGAAAAAGGTCTTGGAAAAGCAACTAAAAAGGCTGATAGACTTGCAAGTGAAGGGTTAGCTGGATTGGTTATTGATGATGAAAATACAAAAGCTTCACTGGTTGAGATAAACTCAGAAACAGATTTTGTTGCTAAAAATGATAAATTTATAAATTTAGTAAACGATACAGTAAACCATATTCAAAATAATAATATAAAAGATAATGATACTTTAAATGATAGTTCTATGAATGGTGTAAATTTTGATGAGTTTTTAAAGACTCAAATAGCAACAATTGGTGAGAATATTGTAGTTAGAAGATTTACAACAATTAAAGATGAAGTAGTTAATGGATATGTTCACTCAAATGGTCGTGTAGCGGTTGCTATAGCTGCTAAATGTGGAAAGTCTGATAAGAAAAAAGTTGCTGAGTTACTAAGAAATATAGCAATGCATGCAGCAGCTATGAAACCATCTGTTATAAGCTATAAAGACTTAGATCCTGAGTTTGTGAAAAGTGAAGTTTTGGCATTAAAAGGCGAACTTGAAAAAGAAAATGAAGAGTTAGCAAGACTTGGAAAAACACTTCATCATATACCACAATACGGAAGTAGGCTTCAATTAACTGACGAAGTTATAGAACAAGCTAAAAAAGAGATAGAAGAAGAGCTTAAAGCTGAAGGCAAACCTGAGAAAATTTGGGATAGAATACTTCCTGGGAAGCTTGATAGATTTATAGCCGATAATACAGTTTTAGATCAAAGACTTACACTTCTTGGTCAATTTTATGTAATGGATGATAAAAAAACTATTGAACAAGTTTTAGAAGAAAAAAGCAAAGATTTAGGCGATAAAATAGAGATAACAAGCTATATAAGATATGAAGTAGGCGAAGGCTTAGAGAAAAAAGTTGAAGACTTCGCTGCCGAAGTAGCTGCCCAAATTGGCAAATAAATATGGAAATTCTAAAAAGCACTAGTTTAACTAAGAGTTTTGACTATGAGCTTTTTAGAGATATTAATTTTTCTGTTAACGAGCGTGAAAGCGTTGCGTTAACAGGAGTTAGTGGGTGCGGTAAATCCACCTTTTTACACATTTTATGCACCCTTTTAAAACCAGATGATGGCGAAGTATTTTATAATAATAAATCAATTTATTCTTTAAACTCAAGTGAGCTTCTTAAAATAAGAAAAGATCATTTTGGTATAATATTCCAATCACACTATCTTTTTAAAGGTTTTTCAGCAATAGAAAACATAGAGTTATCCACAATTCTTACAAAACAAAAAATAGATAACTTACTATTAGAGAGATTAAATATAGAAAATATTTTAAATCAAAAAGTAGGTGAGCTAAGTGGAGGACAACAACAACGAGTTAGTATAGCAAGAGTTTTAAGTAAAAAACCAAAGATTATTTTTGCAGATGAACCAACTGGAAATTTGGATAAAAATACAGCAAATGATGCTATGAATGTTCTTTTTGAATATATAGATAAAAATAATGCAGCACTTATTTTAGTAACTCATGATGAAAATTTAGCAAAAGAGTGTACTCGTACCTATAAACTAGAAAATAAAACTTTAAATTTGATTTAAAATAGATAAAAACTAAGCAATAACTAATAGAAAATATCATAAAATTGACAAAGAGATGTGATTTCTAAAAGGAGAGGGCAATGGATATTTTTGTAGATAGTCAAAATCAAGCTATATTATCAATAGTTGATCTTTGTTGTGACAGACTTAATTATAATTTAGTTAGTGATATAAGTAAAGCTGATTTTATAATAAAAGATTCTGATGGTTTAGATGTAATTAGTAATTTTGATTTAACAAAAACACTTTTTATACTGCCTAAAAAATTATTAAATGAAGCCCAAGTCAGGTATAAAATTTCAAAACCTTTCTTGCCCACAAAATTAATAGAGGTTTTAAGGGAATTTAAACTAGAGCTAGAAAAAACACCAGACAGTATAAAAGAGATAAATACCATTATAAATGAAATTGATGAGCTTGATGACTCTTTTCAGGATACTCAAAAGATAGATGATTTTATGCCCTTAGAAGATTTAGCAGATAAATTTGATAAAAAAATAGAAGAAAAAAATAAAGAATCAGATAATAATATAGATTATAAAATCCTTGAAGAGGATTTTTATTTAGATGATAGTTTGCCTCTTGAGGATCTAGTAAAAAAACTTGACATAGAAGAAACAGAAGATGAAGACCAGAGCTCCTTTGAAATTTTAAAAACAGATGAACTTGATAATTTTGAATTAGATGAAGACATACCACTGGAGGATTTAGCAGACAAACTTGGTATAAAAGATGACGAGTTAAAACTAGATGAAGAGGACAGTCTTAAACTAGATGATGATATATTTAGTGAAGAAGATAAAGATAGTTTAGATATTGCTAAAGACTTAGATCTCGATGATCTTATAGAAGACAACAAAGAAGATGATAATTTAGATATCAATAAAGATTTAGCAGACAAACTTGGTATAAAAGATGACGAGTTAAAACTAGATGAAGAGGACAGTCTTAAACTAGATGATGATATATTTAGTGAAGAAGATAAAGATAGTTTAGATATTGCTAAAGACTTAGATCTCGATGATCTTATAGAAGACAACAAAGAAGATGATAATTTAGATATCAATAAAGATTTAGCAGACAAACTTGGTATAAAAGATGACGAGTTAAAACTAGATGAAGAGGACAGTCTTAAACTAGATGATGATATATTTAGTGAAGAAGATAAAGATAGTTTAGATATTGCTAAAGACTTAGATCTCGATGATCTTATAGAAGACAACAAAGAAGATGATAATTTAGATATCAATAAAGATTTAGCAGACAAACTTGGTATAAAAGATGACGAGTTAAAACTAGATGAAGAGGACAGTCTTAAACTAGATGATGATATATTTAGTGAAGAAGATAAAGATAGTTTAGATATTGCTAAAGACTTAGATCTCGATGATCTTATAGAAGACAACAAAGAAGATGATAATTTAGATATCAATAAAGATTTAGCAGACAAACTTGGTATAAAAGATGACGATAAAAAAGAGGACAAAGTGTCTGTTGAAATTTTAGCAGAAGAGCTAAAAAAAGGGTTAGAAAACAATCTTAGCTTAACTCAGAAAGATTTATCTAAAAAAAAGAAGAAAAAAGAGGAAAAAAAGCTTAAAAAACAAATAGATAAAAATAATTTAGACAAAAAAGAAGAGACAACAGAAGAGAAAGTTAAAGAAAAAATTGAAACCAAATTAAATGATGCTATTGTAGATGCTTTAAGTAGTTCAAAATTAAAAGAGGCCTTAAAGGATTTAGATATAAATATTGAAATTTCTTTTAAGGATAAAAAATAGTGAACAAAGGTCAGATTTTAGTAGTTTCTGGACCAAGTGGCAGTGGAAAAAGTACACTTATACAAAAACTTATGAAAGAAGAAGAGAATATATATTTTTCCATCTCTAACACAACAAGAGAGATTAGAAGCGGAGAAAAACACGGAGTTAACTACTATTATGTAAGCGAAGATGAATTTAAGCAAGGTATTGAAAAAGAGCAGTTTTTGGAGTGGGCATTAGTTCACAAAAATTATTATGGAACATCTTTAAAGCCTGCTATGGAAGCGTTGGAAAAAGGAAAAATTGTAATTTTTGATATAGATGTTCAAGGCTACAATATAGTAAAAGAAAAATTTAAAGATGATATAGTCTCTGTTTTTATAACGACAAGAAATAAAAAAGACCTTGAGACTAGATTAAATTCAAGAAAAACTGAAAACAAAGATGTGATTGAAAAAAGAATTATGAATGCAGTTGGCGAGATGGAGCATATAAAAGAGTATGATTATCTTATAATAAATGATGACTTAGATATCTCTTATAGTGCTTTTAAGTCAATTTTTAATTCAATGAAATATAAAACAGCGTATTTAAATTTACGCAATGTTATAGATGATTGGATATATTAAATAAAATTTTTAAGGAGAAGATATGGGACCAAGTGCTCAACAAATGTTAATTGTTTTGCTTATTGTTGTTTTACTTTTTGGAGCTAAAAAAATTCCAGAACTTGCAAAGGGCGTAGGTAAAGGTATAAAAAGCTTTAAAAAAGAGATGGAATCTGATGACGAGATTGTAGAGGCTAAAAAAGTTGAAGATGTAAAAGAGGGAGAAAAAAAAGCAGAAACAAAAACCTCTGAAACAACGAAAGAAGCTTAATAGTCTTGAAACAGATAATACAAAAAGAAATTGTTAAAACACTAAATAGAGAAGTTGTTTTAGAAAAGCCAAAGGATAAGAACTTAGCTCACTATGCTACCCCCTTAGCTTTTTCTATGGCAAAAGAGCTTAAAAAATCTCCAAAAGTTATAGCCGAGGATATAGTTAAAGACTTTAAAGATAGTAAGGTTTTTAATATAACATCATTGAATGGCTACATAAATTTTAGACTTAAAGAAAGTTTTTTAAACGAAATCTCTACTAAGTATTTAAAAGCACAAAATGATTTTGCCAAATCAGAAGATAAAAATAGTTCTATTTTGTTAGAATATGTAAGTGCAAACCCAACAGGACCTTTGCATATAGGGCATACTAGAGGGGCTGTTTATGGTGATACATTAGCTAGAGTAGGAATACATGTTGGCTATGATATAGCTACTGAATATTATATAAATGATGCAGGAAATCAAATCGAACTTTTAGGGCTATCAATTTATCTAGTAGGAAGAGAAAAGATATTAGGGTTAGATACCATATATCCTGAAAATTTCTATAAGGGCGAATATATAGAAGATTTGGCAAAAGAGGCATATAAAGAGTTTGGTAAAGAGATTTTTTTAGATGAAAAAAACTCAATAAAGTTAAGTTCTTGGGGTAAAGATAAGATGATAGATGTCATTAAAAATGATTTATCATTAGCTCATATTGCTATAGATAATTGGGTTAGTGAAAAAAGTCTTTATTCTAAACTAGACAATATCTTAGAAAAGTTAAAAAAATCTAATGGGATATATGAAAAAGATGGTAAAATTTGGCTAAACTCAAGCAAGCTAAATGATGAGAAAGATAGAGTTATCGTAAAAGAAGATGGTAATGGTGCATATCTTGCCGGAGATATAATCTATCATGACGATAAATTTCAAAGAAATTTTGACCATTATATAAATATTTGGGGTGCTGATCATCATGGATATATCCAAAGAGTTAAAGCTAGCTTACATTTTTTAGGTTATGATGAAAATAGATTAGAGGTCATTTTGGCTCAGATGGTTAGTTTGTTGAAGAATGGCGAAGCTTACAAGATGAGTAAAAGAGCTGGAAATTTTATACTTATGAGTGATGTTCTTGAAGAGATTGGTAGTGATGCATTAAGATTTGTATTTATTAGCAAAAAATGTGATACTCCACTTGAATTTGATATTAATGAGTTAAAAGCAGAGGATAGTTCAAACCCTATTTTTTATATCAATTATGCACATGCAAGAGTGCACCAAGTATTTGCAAAAGCAGAGAAAAATCTTGAAGATGTTGTAAATGCAAGTTTTGAAAATCTAAATGAAGATGCTAAAAATTTACTTTTTGAAGCTTTAATTTTAAATGATGTTTTAGAAGATGCTTTTCATAGTAGACAACTCCAAAAACTACCTGATTATTTGAAAAGTTTAAGTTCAAATTTTCACAAGTTTTATAATGAGAACAAAGTTGTTGGTAGCGCAAATGAAGATGCTTTGTTGAAAGTTTTTGCAGTGGTTGCTATGAGTATAAGAACTGGTCTTAGCTTAATGGGTATAACTGCAAAAGATAAGATGCATAGATAGTTATTAAATTAAACAGACCTGTGCCTTTAAAATAGGTCAGGTTTGAAAAATTAAGTTATATTTTTTAAAAATATTAAAATTGTCTAAGGTTGATGTTTTTTAAAAAGCATAATATAAGCAATAAATTTTAACATCTTATTTTAATCTAAGCTTTATTGTTAAAATATTAATCAAATTAGTTAGTAAATATGTCCATTAAACATCTTGTTTTCAAGCAAAGCATGGTTAGTTTTTTGATACGATATAAGATAAATATTAAAAATTAATAGAATTTGATACCATAATTTATGAAATTTGAAAATTTACTATCTCTTTTGTAGCTAAATTCCTATTTATTAATAATTACCTAAGATAAATTATTTATATAAATTTAAAAAATTAAGATGTAAAACTATATACAGTTTATAGCTTTTTTGTATATAGCACAATCAACCCTATTTAAAATAGCATTTTCTAAATCGCTATCTTCATCATCTATTATCACAGCTATTTTACTATCAAAAAGATAAAATTCAGCAAGTTCAACTACTTTTTTTACTAAATTTAAATCATTTTTTAAATTAACAATAATATATTTTGCACCAAAGGCATTTGATAAAACTGCTTGTGTTTCATCTCCAATGATAATGCTAAATTCTTTTTTGTGCTTTTTTGCCTCTTCTACAAAATTTTCATCAAAATCAAAAATTAAATTATCAAATTGGCTAACATATCTAATATTTAATATAGAGTTAAATTTGGTAAATTCTATTAATTTATGTCCGATTATCTGCACTATTTTTCCTTTATGCAGTCTTCGCAAATATATCTACTATTGCTAATAATGGCATTTTTAACATCAATATAGGTTCCACATTTTTCACACTCTACAAAACTATCTACATTTTTATCATCTTTTTTATCTTTAATTCTCCACCTAGGAAGTATTAAAAAATAAATTATTGCTACAATTATAGCAAGCATTAGCAATTTTCCCATTAATTTACTCCCTTAAATAATATATAATTTCTTGTTTTATGATTAAAAACTTTAGCACTTAATCCCTCTATTTCACTTTGATAACTTGAACCTTTATAGAGTAAAAACTCAGTATTTTCATCATAGTATCCTTGGCAAATTTCAAGTAATCTTTTTGTATGCATTAATGCCCTTGAAGTTATTAAATCAGCCCTAAAACTTTTTTCATCTTCAATTTTGCTACTATGGATTGTAACATTTTTAAGATTTAAGTTTAATTTTGCATATGTAAGAAAAGACGATTTTTTATATATAGGTTCAAAAAGATGCCATTTACAATCTTTTAAAATCATAGCTAAAAAAATAGCTGGAAAACCAGCCCCACTGCCTATATCTATAGCTATAGTTGGAGTGTTTGTTATATATTTTAATCCATTAATACTATCTTTTACAATAGGGTTTAAGTTATCATAATTTGTAAGATTGTGAATAGCATTAAATTTTTTTAATATTTCATCAAATTCTAAAACCTTTTCATTAAAATCATCTGGAATATCAAATTTCATTTTAACATATGTCCCATCTTCTCTTCTTTTACTTTTAAATAACCTTGGTTATACTCATTTGGTTTAATTATGATTGGAATTCTATCTACAATCTCCACGCAGTGCAAACTTTTTAGTTTATCAGGGTTATTTGTAAGTAAATTTATCTTCTTTATATTATAGTATTTTAAGATAAAATCAACTATCTCATAAGTTCTCTCATCTGCTTTAAATCCTAGTTGGTGGTTTGCTTCAATTGTATCAAGTCCGCTATCTTGGAGATTATAAGCGTTTATTTTGTTTAAAAGACCTATATTTCTTCCCTCTTGTCTTAGATATAAAACCATTCCACCATGTTTTTCTATATAATTTAAACTAGCTTTAAGCTGATCCCCACAATCGCATTTTAAACTACTTATAGCATCGCCTGTCAAGCATTCTGAGTGAATTCTAACATTTACAATCTTTTGCAATGGTTTTTTTGTTATTACAAGATGTTCTTTTTCATTTTCTTTAAAAACTTGAACTTCAAATTTACCAAATTCAGTTGGCAAATTTGCTATTTTTGAGATTTCAATATTCATTTAAATTCCTCTAACATTTTAAAGTAGTGATTATATCTAATTAAGTAAAAGAAAAAATTAATAGTAAATTAAAGTTTAGCTGTATTTTATAAACTATTTAACTGAGCTATGATAAAATATAAGTTATTTAACTTAAAGAGGTTAGTTATGTTTAAAAGATTTAGAAGACTTAGAAAAAATAGTAATGTTAGAGATTTGATTAGAGAAACAAGACTTAATGTTAATAATTTAATATATCCACTTTTTGTAGTTGAGGGCGAAGGTATAAAAAAAGATACTCCTTCATTGCCAGGTGTTTATCAAATGAGTATAGATGAGATTTTAAAAGAGTGTAAGGAAGTTGAGAGTTTAGGTATAAAAGCGATACTCCTTTTTGGAATTCCTAGTATAAAAGATAGTATAGGAAGTGATGCTTTAAGTAATGATGGGATTATTGCCAAAACTCTTAGGGCTATAAAAAAAGATTTTCCAAATTTATATGTTATAACAGATCTTTGTTTTTGTGAATATACAGATCATGGACATTGTGGGATAATAGATCAATGTTCTCACGATATAGATAACGACGCAACACTTGAAATTTCAAAAAAACAGGCACTAATTCATGCAAAAAATGGCGCTGATATGATAGCTCCTAGTGGAATGATGGATGGTATTATCTACTCTTTAAGAGAAGTTTTAGATGAAAATGGATATGAAAACCTGCCTATAATGGCATATTCAACAAAATTTGCGAGCGCTTATTATGGTCCGTTTAGAGATGTTGCAGAATCTGCTCCAAGCTTTGGAGATAGAAAAGCTTATCAAATGGATCCAGCAAATAGATTTGAAGCTATTAATGAAAGCTTAGAAGATGAGGCTCAAGGAGCTGATATTTTAATGGTCAAACCAGCTCTTGCATATTTAGATATCATAAGAGATGTAAAAGAGCGAACCCTTCTTCCTGTTTGTGCTTACAATGTTAGTGGAGAGTATGCACTTTTAAAAGCAGGACAAAAAGCAGGTATCATTGATTATGAAAGAATTATGCAAGAAACAATTATTAGTATAAAAAGAGCAGGTGCTGATCTCATAATAACATATCATGCAAAAGAGTTAGCTAAAATTTTAAATAAAAATTAAAAGAGTTAAAATGAGACATTTTTTGACTTTAAATGATTTTAGTAAAGATGAAATCATTGAAATTTTAAATCTTAGTAAGAAGATTAAAAATGAAGCAGAGAATAAAATATTTAAACCATATCTAGAAAAACAAACTCTTGCTATGATATTTGAAAAAAACTCAACAAGAACAAGGGTGAGTTTTGAAGTTGGTATGTATCAACTAGGAGGACATGCACTTTTTTTAAGTAAAAATGATATGCAATTAAACAGAGGCGAGCTTTTAAAGGACACAGCTCTTGTTATTTCATCAATGTGTGATATAATAATGGCAAGAGTATATAGACACAAAGACTTAAAAATCTTAGCAAAATATTCAAAAGTTCCTGTAATAAATGGGTTAAGTGATCTTTTTCATCCAGCTCAGTTAATGGCGGATCTTCTAACTTTAATGGAGCTAGGGTTTAATTTAGAGGATTTAAAAGTTGCATATATTGGTGATGCTAACAATATGAGCAATTCATGGCTCATGGCTGCAAGTAAGTTAGGATTTGAATTAAAAATTGCAACTCCTAAAAATTATGAAATAGATAGTGAAATTTTAAAAATAGCCCTAGACAACGCTAAACAAAGTGGAGCTAAAATATCTGTAAGTAACAACCCAAAAAAAGCTATAGAGCTTGCAAATGTAGCTACTACTGATACTTGGATGTCTATGGGCAACAAAGAACAAAAAGAGGAAAAAATAAAACATTTTAAAGGTTTTTGTGTAGATAACGAGCTTATGAAATTGGCTGATAGGGAGGCTAAATTTTTACACTGTTTACCTGTTTATAGAGATTATGAAGTATCAAAAGAAGTATTTGAAAAACATAGTAAAGAAATTTTTTTAGAAGCAGAAAATAGACTTCATGCGCAAAAAGGGTTGTTGGTTTGGCTTAATGAAAAAAGGAAAAACAATGTTAGATAATAAATATAAAAATTTAGATGAAATTAGTAAAATATTAGGAATAGATGCTGATAAAAAAAATGTATTTAAAGTTCAAAATTTAGAAGATGAAAATTCAAAACTTATTACGCTAGAAAGTGGTAGATGGGATAGTGATAAACCACTTTTTGGAGTAGATGAGGATAATAACCTTTATGCTACAATTTCAGTTGAAACATTAAAAGGGATGATAAAATCATATAGAAAAATTGCTAACGAGAATTTTAAATTAAAACTTGAAAAATCGATTGCTCAAACATTCCCGGTTGATTTTGGAGATGTCTGGGCAGTATCGCTTGATGAAATTAAAAAAAGAGCTTCAAAGGGTTCAAAAGAGGAAATTTTAAATATTGATTTAGATGAGGTGCTTATTGATATAAAAAAGAGACATCCAAATTTATTTTTAAAATTAGATGGAATTATAAAAGATAAAATTATAAAAGAGGTTATATGAAAAAAGAAGATATAAATTTTGATGCTTATGTAAAATATTCAAAACCAGGACCAAGATATACAAGCTATCCAACAGCTATTGAATTTAGCGAAGATTTTAAATATGAAGAGTATTTAGATGAGTTAAAGTCTCAAAAGTCAAGCACGCCTTTGTCTTTGTATTTTCATCTTCCTTTTTGTAGATCGGCCTGTTATTTTTGTGGCTGTAATGTTGTATATACTAGTAAAAGTGAAAAGATGGATAGATATATAAAGTACTTAGATAAAGAGATAGAAATTTTATCTAAATATGTAGATACAAATAGAGTAGTAACACAAATTCACTTTGGTGGAGGAACTCCTACCTTTTTTGATGCCAAACAGCTAGAACTACATATAAAAAACATTAAAAAACATTTTAAAAACATAAGTAGCGATGCTGAGATTAGCTGTGAAATTGATCCTAGATTTTTAAATGAGGAGCAACTTCAAGTTTTAACATCAAATGGATTTAATAGAATAAGCTATGGCGTTCAAGATTTCAATGAAAAGGTTCAAAAGGTAATTCATAGAATTCAACCTTATGAAATAACAAAAAATGCAATAGATATGGCAAGAGAAAAAGGCATTAAGTCTATAAATATGGATCTAATTTATGGACTTCCATATCAGACACTAGATACTTTTAAAAAGACTTTAGAGCTTGCTTTATCGCTAGATCCTGATAGATTTGCTGTATTTAACTACGCACATGTTCCGTGGATTAAAAAAAGTATGAGAAAACTTGATGAAGATACTATACCAACACCTCAAGTAAAGCTTGAAATTTTAAAATATACCCATGATTATTTAACCTCAAATGGCTATAGAATGATAGGTATGGATCATTATGCAAAGCCTGAAGATGAATTATTTAGAGCCTTAGAGGATGGAACTTTACATAGAAACTTTCAAGGATATACGACAAAAGCTGGAGCTGATTTAATCGGAGTTGGTCTTACAAGTATAGGCGAAGGCTTTAGACACTATGCTCAAAATTATAAAGATATGAAGCCTTATGAAGCTGCCATTGATGAGGGAAAATTGCCATATTTTAGAGGTGTAAAATTAAGTGATGAAGATAGACTTAGAAAAGATGTTATAATGAGTTTGATGGCAAATTTCTATGTTAATATAAAGAGCGTTGAAGATAAATTTAATATAGACTTTTTTGAACATTTTAAAGAGGGGTTTGAAGAGCTTAAATATTTAAATGAATTTGTTGAAGTATCAAAAAAAGAGATAAAGGTTAATCCTACAGGAAGACTTCTTATTAGAAACATAGCTATGTGTTTTGATGAGTATATGAAGAAAATAGGAAGCGGTGAAAAGAGGTTTTCAAAGACTGTATAATGAAATATGATTTTAAAAAGATAAGCGATAGCTGTGTTAAGTGTGGAAAATGTATACAAGTTTGCACTATTTATAGTATAAATCAAGATGAGGTTACATCTCCTCGTGGATTTTTAGATCTTGTTGGAGCTTATCAAAGAGGAGAGCTAAAACTTAATGAAGATGCTAAGAATATTTTTGAGAGTTGTTTTTTATGCACAAATTGCGTTGATATCTGTCCAAGTAGTCTAAATGTAGATACAGCTATTGAAAATATTAGAAGCGATATAGCCGATAAGTATGGAATTTCATGGTATAAAAAAACAGCTTTTTGGCTACTAGGCCACAGAACGATGCTTGATATACTGTCTAAAATGGGATATGTTTTTCAGACTTGTGGGCTAGTTACAGAAAAAAGTAGCAAATTTGATAAATCTTTACATACTAAATTTGATTTACCACTTTTAAAAAAAGAGAGGCTTTTTCCTGCTATAGCTAAAAAAAGTTTTATGAACTCTCATGGAGAGTATATACACAATGGAGGGATACGAACAGTTGGGCTTTTTATAGGATGTATGGCAAATTATGCCTATACAGATATAGGAGAGGGTGTTTTAAATATATGTAAAGCGCTAAATATCAATGTAGATTTGATGAAAAAACAAGCTTGCTGTGGTGCTCCTATGTATTTTACAGGGGATTTTAAAGCGGTCAAGAAAGCTGCTAAATTTAATATAGAATATTTTGAAAAAAAACTAGAAAAATTAGATGCTATAATTATTCCTGAAGCAACTTGCTCGGCTATGATTAGAGTTGATTATTTACATCTGTTTGAAGATGATGAAGAGTGGTTAAAAAGAGCAAAAAATATAAATAAAAAGATTTTTTTAGCTACTGAATATTTTTATAAATATACTAGATTAAAAAAGATACTAGCAAAAAAAGGGATTAGTGAAGAACATATTACTTATCATGATCCTTGCCATGCAAGAAAAATGCAAGGCATATACAAAGAGCCAAGGGAACTTTTATCTCAAAATTATAATATCGTTGAAATGTCTGATCCTAATAAATGTTGTGGATTTGGCGGGGTCACTATGCAGACAAATAGATACAATTTAAGCAAAAAAGCAGGACAACAAAAGATAGAAATGTTAAATAACACAGGTGTTAAAATAGTTAGTGCAGAGTGCAGTGCTTGTAAGATGCAGCTAAATAATGCACTGAATTTAGCGAAAAGCGATATGAGGTGTATGAACCCAATTGAGCTCATAAATTTTATATTGGAAAATGGAAATGAATAATAGAACAATAGGCTATGTAAAAAGTATACAGGGGCTAATCGTTAAAAGAGATGTTATATTATGCGAAGAGGAAAACCTTAAAGCTGGAGATCTGTTATATATTGATGACTCTGTGTGGGCTAGATCTTTGGATGCTAAAGCAGTTTTAGCTCTGCATAAAAAAGAGATAGAGTTATCTGCAGGTATGAGAATAACTCTTGATAAAGAGTTTTTAAAACAAAATAATAGTTATGAGTTTTTTACACAAGAAGAGATAGAACAAATCAAAAAAAGCAGTAGTGGTTTTGATATTCAACTAGATCCAGATTTTAATAGTAAAATTATTTCATTTGATAATCCAATAGATATAGACAACGAAAAAGGAAGCGAAAATTATGAAGATCTTGAAATTGACTACAGGTTTGTATTGCATAAAAAAGAGCTAATTTTCCGTGTTTATTGCAATGAAAGTATAGATATAAAAGCATATCTTGTAGGAAGCTCTGGATATATTTTAGAAAAACCTATTGAATTAAATAGCCAAATGGCTACTGGTTCTGGAAATAAGTATTTCATAGTTAAAAACAGATTTGTTAAGCCAAATTTATATCTTATATATCTAAATATACTAAATACAAAAAACAAAGGGATACACAAAGAGGTCTTTTGTGAGGTAGATATCAGAATATAAATTCCGCATTTTTAAATATAAATATTTACTCTATTATTATACTATAACTATATAAAATATAAGGAGTATAATATGATAAAAATATTAGACAAATACGATCTGTTTATTGATGGGGAATTTGTTCCATCAAGTGATGGAGCAACACTAGATAGTTTTAACCCTGCAACAGGTGAAAAGATAGCATCTATTGCTGATGCTACTAAAGAAGATGTTGATAGGGCAGTTGAGGCTGCAAAAAAAGCCTTTGATAAATTTAAACACTCAACCGTGAACGAGCGCTCCAAATTACTTTTAAAAATTGCAGATATTATTGATGAAAATAAAGAATATTTAGCTAAAGTTGAAACAATGGATAATGGAAAACCTATCCGTGAAACTTTGAATGTTGATATTCCATATGCAGCTGACCATTTTAGATATTTTGCAGGAGTTATTCAAGGCGAAGAGGGAACTGCTAATATTTTAAATGAAGAGCAGTTAAGCATAGTTTTAAGAGAGCCAATTGGAGTCGTTGGTCAGATAGTTCCATGGAATTTCCCATTTTTAATGGCTGCTTGGAAACTAGCCCCAGTTATTGCAGCTGGTGATTCTAGTGTTCTTAAGCCATCCTCTGAAACAAGCATTAGTGTCTTAGAGCTAATGAGGCTTATAAAAGATATTCTTCCAAAAGGTCTTATAAATGTGATAACTGGAAGAGGTAGTAAGGCCGGCGAATATCTAAAAAATCATGAAGGACTTAATAAGCTTGCATTTACAGGATCAACTGAAGTTGGTAGGGATATTGGTATTGCAGCAGCTAAAAGAATTATACCTGCGACTTTAGAGCTTGGTGGAAAGAGTGCTAATATAATATATGCAGATGCTGATTTTGAAAAAGCACTTGATGGTGTTCAAATGGGAATACTTTTCAATCAAGGACAAGTTTGTTGCGCAGGTAGTAGAATTTTTGTAGAAGAAGCAATTTATGACAAATTTTTAGAGGCTGCTATAGAGAAATTTAAAAATATTAAAGTTGGAGATCCTTTAAAAGAAGACACACAAATGGGATCTCAAATAAATAAAAAACAAGCAGATAAAATTTTAGACTGCATAGAAATAGGTAAAAAGGAGGGGGCAAAAGTTGCAGTTGGTGGTAAAAGATCATCTATAGGTGAAACATTTATTGAACCAACACTACTTGTAAATGTTACAAATAATATGGAAGTTGCACAAGAAGAAATTTTTGGACCTGTTGGAGTTGTTATAAAATTTAAAAATGAAGAAGAACTTATTAAAATGGTAAATGATAGTCAATATGGCTTAGGTGGCGGTGTATTTACAAAAGATATCACAAAAGCTTTAAGAACAGCAAGGGCTATGGAAACAGGAAGGGTTTGGGTTAATTGCTATAACCAAATTCCAGCAGGTAGTCCATTTGGGGGTTATAAACAATCTGGCATAGGAAGAGAAACTCATAAGGTTATATTAGATCATTATACACAAACAAAAAATATAATGATTGATGTAACTGGCAAAACTACAGGTTTTTATTAATATTAAGCAGGTGTATAGTTTATAAGCTATGCACCTGCTTTAAAAAATTTTAAAAAGTCTTGACATATAAAAAAAAATGAGGTATAATTCAAACTTACAAATTATAGGAATGCTGGTGTAGCTCAGTTGGTAGAGCAACTGCCTTGTAAGCAGTAGGTCGGCGGTTCAAGTCCGTTTACCAGCTCCATTTTTTGTAAAAACAGTGTTTGACCAGACATAGCATATTTTTTGGGTGAGATACTCAAGTGGCCAACGAGGGCAGACTGTAAATCTGCTGGCTTCGCCTTCCGTGGTTCGAATCCACGTCTCACCACCATTTGCTATTTGCGGGAGTAGCTCAGTTGGCTAGAGCATCAGCCTTCCAAGCTGAGGGTCGCGAGTTCGAGTCTCGTTTCCCGCTCCATTTAGGATACCATACTGGGAGCTGTAAAATACTTTATACAGTTACTAACAAGGTTCCAAATAGTTGTTTTTGTGTTATAATATATAGTATAGCTTTACTTTTGCCATGAGTTATGCTCATATGGCTCAGAGGTAGAGCACTTCCTTGGTAAGGAAGAGGTCGCGAGTTCAAGTCTCGCTATGAGCTCCATACAAAATAGAGCAACTATAAAAAATAGCACAGACTTAGAAAGTATACATATCATTACGGAGGATAAAGATGGCTAAAGAAAAATTTACGCGTAATAAGCCACACGTTAACATAGGTACTATAGGTCACGTTGACCATGGTAAAACTACACTAACAGCTGCAATTTCTGCAGTTCTTTCAACAAAAGGTCTAGCTGAACTTAAAGATTATGCTGGTATTGACAACGCTCCAGAAGAAAAAGAGCGTGGTATAACAATTGCTACATCTCACATTGAGTATGAAACAGAAAAAAGACACTATGCACACGTAGATTGTCCAGGTCACGCCGACTATGTTAAAAACATGATTACAGGTGCTGCACAAATGGACGGTGCTATATTAGTTGTTAGTTCTGCTGATGGTCCAATGCCACAAACTAGAGAGCACATTCTTTTATCACGCCAAGTTGGTGTTCCATATATAGTTGTTTTCCTGAATAAAGCTGATATGGTTGATGATGAAGAACTTTTAGAGTTAGTTGAAATGGAAGTAAGAGAACTTCTTAATGAATACGATTTCCCAGGCGATGATACTCCAATAGTAATTGGATCTGCTCTTAAGGCAATTGAAGAAGTTCAAGCTGGTACTCCTGGCAAATGGTCAGAAAAAATCATGGAACTTATGGATGCAGTTGATAGCTACATACCAGAGCCAAAAAGAGATACTGATAAAGATTTCTTGATGCCAGTTGAAGATGTATTTTCAATTTCAGGTCGTGGTACTGTTGTAACAGGTAGAATTGAAAAAGGTGTTGTTAAAATTGGCGATACTATTGAAATTGTTGGAATTAGACCAACACAAACTACTACAGTTACTGGTGTTGAAATGTTTAGAAAAGAGATGGAGCAAGGTGAAGCTGGTGATAACTGCGGTATTTTGCTTAGAGGTACTAAAAAAGAAGATGTTGAGAGAGGTATGGTTTTATGTAAACCAAAATCAATCACTCCACATAAGAAATTTGAAGCTGAGGTTTATATATTGACAAAAGAAGAAGGCGGTAGACATACTCCATTCTTTAATAATTATAGACCACAGTTTTATGTAAGAACAACTGACGTTACAGGATCTATTACATTACAAGAAGGTACTGAAATGGTTATGCCTGGTGATAATGTTAAAATTACAGTTGAGTTAATTAACCCAATTGCGCTTGATAAGGGTACTAGATTTGCTATCCGTGAAGGTGGTAGAACAGTTGGTTCAGGTGTTGTTACTGAAATTATAGAATAATTATAAAATAGAGTGAGATAAATTCTCACTCTTAGTTTAAGGATATTTAATGAGAGTTAAAGTAGGATTAAAATGTTCAGAATGTGGTGATATTAACTATAGCACATATAAAAATAGTAAAACCACAACTGAGAAGCTTGAGTTTAAAAAATATTGCCCAAGACTTAAAAAACATACATTGCATAAAGAAGTTAAGCTTAAAAGCTAAGCCAATGTATGCTTCTTAGGGCAATAGCTCCAACGGTAGAGCGCCGGATTCCAAATCCGATGGTTGGGGGTTCGAATCCCTCTTGCCCTGCCACTTTATGAGGTAAAATTAATATGGATAAAATTAAGAGTTATTTACATCAATCCAAAATAGAAATTGGTAATGTTATTTTTCCAACTAAAGAGCAGGTAAGAAATGCTTTTATAACTGTAATTATTGTTGTATCAGTAGTATCTGGATTTTTAGCACTAATTGATTTGTTAATGTCAATTTCTATTTCAAAAATAGTGTGAGGGTAGCATGACACATAAATGGTATGCAATTCAAACCTATGCCGGATCTGAAATTAGTGTAAAAAATGCTATTGAAAAATTAGCAGTAGACAACAATATTGAAGATAAGATTAAGCAAGTTGTTGTTCCTACTGAAGATGTTATTGATGTAAAAAACGGAAAAAAGACTATAAAAGAAAAAAGTTTATATCCGGGCTATTGTTTTGCAAATATAGATTTAGACACTACTATTTGGCACAAAATTCAAATGTTGCCAAAAGTAAGCAGATTTATTGGTGAAGCTAAAAAGCCATCTCCTTTAAGTGATAGAGATATAGAGCTTATTCTTGATAAGGTTAATAGAAGAGAGGCACCTAGACCAAAAATATCTTTTGATGAGGGTGAAGTTGTAAGAATTACAGAAGGTCCATTTGCAAATTTTAATGGAACTGTAGAAGAGTATGATATGCTACATGGGACTTTAAAACTAAATGTTTCAATATTTGGTAGAAGCACACCTGTTGAAATAACATATTCCCAAGTTGAAAAAATTGTTTAATTGAAGGAGAGAGGTTTATGGCTAAAAAAGTTATAGGCGAAATAAAACTGCAAATTGCAGCAACAAAAGCAAATCCAAGCCCACCAGTTGGTCCAGCATTAGGACAGCAAGGTGTTAATATTATGGAGTTTTGTAAAGCATTTAATGAAAAAACTAAAGATATGGCAGGATATAATATACCTGTTGTTATAACAGTTTATGCTGATAGAAGTTTTACTTTTATTACAAAACAGCCACCTGCTACTGATTTAATAAAAAAAGCTGCAGGCCTAAATAAGGGTTCAGATAACCCACTTAAAAATAAAGTTGGAAAGTTAACAAAAGATCAAATTTTAGAAATTGTTGATAAGAAAATAGCTGACCTTAATACTAATGATAGAGAGCAAGCAGCGAAAATTATAGCAGGTTCTGCTAGATCTATGGGAATAACTGTAGAAAACTAAAAGCCTTTACCACCAAGGCTTAAAATTGGTGGAAGCAAATTTTATGCGGAGAAACTTATGAAAAAAAATTCAAAAAGATTTAACGAATTACTAAAAAAAATTGACACAAGTAAGAGATATTTATTAGATGAAGCAGTTGATGTTATAAAAACATTACCATCTGCAAAATTTGATGAAACTATTGAGATTGCATTAAAGCTTAATGTTGATCCAAGACATGCTGATCAAATGGTTAGAGGTTCAGTTATACTTCCAGCAGGTACAGGAAAAACTGTAAGAGTTGCTGTTATAGCAAAAGATGCAAAAGCTGATGAGGCAAAAGCTGCTGGTGCTGATATGGTTGGAGATGATGATTTAATAGATAATATTCAAAAAGGCAATATAGATTTTGATGTTTTAATTGCAACACCAAATTTAATGGGACTTGTTGGTAAAGTTGGTAGAATACTTGGTCCAAAAGGTTTAATGCCAAATCCAAAAACAGGCACTGTTACAATGAATGTAAAAGAAGCAATAGAAAATGCCAAAGGCGGACAAGTTAATTTTAGAGTTGATAAGCAAGGAAATATACATGCTGGTCTTGGAAAAGTTAGTTTTACTAAAGAACAAATAATGGATAATGTTACTACTTTTATTAAAGCTATAAACAAACATAAGCCAGCAGCAGCAAAAGGCAGATATATTAAAAATGGTGCTCTGTCTTTGACAATGAGTCCAGCAGTAGCTCTTGATACACAAGAGTTGATTGATTTAAAATAATAAAAATAAAAAATATATCTTTGATTGGAGATAGCCGAGGCAATTGCTTAATTGGATTAAATCCGCTCTGCTTGAAATCACCGGTCGGAAAGGAGACGAATAGTGACAAGAGATGAAAAATCTGCTCTTATATCTGAACTTACCGAAAGTTTTTCTAATTCTGATGGTATTATTGTAAGCGATTTCAAAGGCCTAGTTGTTAAAAAAATTGAAGAATTAAGACAACAAGCAAAAGAACAAGATGTTAAAGTTCAAGTAGTTAAAAATACTTTAGCTTCAATAGCTTTAAAAAACGCTAATAAAGATGGTATGGGGCTAAAAGATACAAACATCTTCCTATGGGGAGATTCGCTTAATGTATCAAAAGTTGCAGCAAAATTTGAAGAAAAAAATGAAAAATTTGTTATAAAAACTGCATATATAGATGGCGAAGTTTGTAGTATAGATAAGGTTAAAGCGCTTTCAAAAATGCCAAGCCGCGAAGAACTTCTTGCGATGTTACTTCAAGTTTGGAATGCACCGATTCAAAATTTCACAATCGGCTTAAATGCGCTTAGAGAAAAAAAAGAAGAAATAGCTTAAATATAAAAATTAGGAGATAATAAAATGGCGATTACAAAAGAAGATGTATTAGAATATATTTCTAATCTTTCAGTATTAGAATTAAGTGAATTAGTAAAAGAATTCGAAGAAAAATTTGGCGTTAGCGCAGCACCTGTTGTGGTAGCTGGTGGTGCTGGTGGCGATGTTGGTGCTGTAGCTGAAGAAAAAACTGAGTTTGATGTTATTTTAACAGACGCAGGCGCTAAAAAAATTAATGTTATTAAAGTAGTAAGAGCTTTAACAGGTCTTGGTCTTAAAGAGGCAAAAGATGCTGTTGAAGGAACTCCTTCAACTCTTAAAGAAGGTATTAGTAAAGAAGATGCTGAAGAAGCTAAAAAACAACTTGAAGAAGCAGGCGCTAAAGTCGAGCTTAAATAATTTATTTTTACAAATCCGATGGAAAAAGCTATTTTGGCTTTTTCCAATTTGTGCTAACTCTAGCACCAATAATTCTTTCAAATTTTTGCCATAAGGTGGTCAAATGTTAAATAGCCTATATTCCGGAAATCGTCTTAGAATTGACTTTTCAAAAGTTAAAAAAGAGATTGATATTCCAAATTTATTACAACTACAAAAAAAGAGTTTTGATAATTTTTTAAACGTAAACAATTCAAACAGCGAAAGCGGTATTGAGAGGGTTTTTAAATCTATTTTTCCTATTCACGATCCTCAAAATAGATTAACATTAGAATATGTTAGTAGTGAAATTTTAAGCCCAAAATATTCCATTAGAGAATGTATGGAAAGAGGCCTTACATATTCTGTAAATTTAAAAATGAAAATAAGACTTGTTGTTCATGATAAAGATGAAAAAACAGGTGAGAAAATTGGTATTAAAGATATAAAAGAACAGGACATCTTTATAAGAGATATTCCTCTTATGACAGATAGGGTCTCATTTATAGTAAACGGAGTAGAAAGAGTTGTAGTTAATCAACTCCATAGAAGCCCTGGTGTTATTTTTAAAGAAGAAGATAGTCCAACTGTTATTAATAAACGTATCTACACAGCTCAGATTATACCCGATAGGGGTTCTTGGCTTTATTTTGAATATGATGCAAAAGATGTATTATATGTAAGAATAAATAAAAGAAGAAAAATGCCTATTACAATACTTTTTAGAGCATTAGGATATAAAAAACAAGATATAATAAAACTATTTTACCCAATAAAGACATTGATTATAAAAAATGGTAAATTTTTAACTAAATTTGATCCAGAGGATTATAATACAAGATTAGAACATGATATTAAAGATGAAGATGGTAATGTATTGCACTCTGCTGGAAAAAGATTGACAAGCAAAAAAGCAAAAACTTTGTTAGATCAAGGCGCGGAGCTTGTAGAGTATCCAGTAGAACAGCTACTTGATAGATATTTGGCAAATCCTATAATTGACAACGAAAGTGGTGAGGTTTTATATGATACTCTATCTTCATTAGATGAAGCAAAGATTGAAAAAATTCTGGCTACTCAAGAAAGCATAGATATAGCTAATGACCTTGCTAAAGGGGTTGATAATAGTATTATAAATTCATTCTTGCAAGATGCTGAGACTTTAAAAACTCTTCAACAAACAGAAGATGTAGATGATGAAAATGATTTAGCAGCTATTAGAATTTACAAAGTTATGAAGCCAGGCGAGCCTGTTATAAAAGAGGCGGCAAGAGCTTTTGTTCAAGATTTGTTTTTTAACCCTGAAAGATATGACCTTACAAAAGTTGGTCGTATGAAAATGAACCATAAATTGGGCCTTGAAGTGCCTGAATATGTTACTATAATGACAAGTGAAGATATCTTAAAAACAGCACAATATTTAATAAAAGTTAAAAATGGTGAAGGTTTTATTGATGATAGAGATCACTTAGGAAATAGAAGAATTAGATCAATTGGTGAGCTTTTAGCAAATGAAACCCATCTTGGTTTTGTTAAAATGCAAAAAAGCATAAGAGATAAATTTACAACTTTAAGTAATAATATAGATGAAATTATGCCTTATGATCTAATCAATGCGAAAACCATTACAACAACTTTGATGGAATTTTTTACAGGTGGACAGCTTAGCCAGTTTATGGATCAAACAAACCCACTTAGTGAGATTACACATAAAAGAAGACTTTCAGCACTAGGCGAAGGTGGGCTTGTAAAAGAAAGAGCTGGTTTTGAGGTTCGTGACGTTCACCCGACTCACTATGGTAGAATTTGTCCTATAGAAACTCCAGAAGGTCAAAACATTGGGCTTATTAACACAATTGCAACATATGCTAAGGTAAATGAGTTAGGTTTCGTTGAGGCTCCTTATAGAAAAGTAGTTGATGGAAAAATTACAGATGAAGTTATATATTTAACAGCTGCCCAAGAAGAGGGAATTGTTATAGCTCCAGCTTCTGCTGAAGCTGATGAAAATGGATATATTGTAAGAGATTTTTTAGAAGCTAGAAAAAATGGTGAAACAATTCTTGCAAAAAAAGAGGATATTAAACTAATTGACCTATGTTCTGGCATGATTGCAGGTGTTGCTGCATCTTTAATTCCATTTTTAGAACACGATGATGCTAATAGGGCTTTAATGGGTTCAAACATGCAACGTCAAGCCGTTCCTTTGTTAAAAGCAACAGCTCCACTTGTTGGAACTGGAATGGAAGCTGTAATTTCAAGAGATTCTTGGGAGGCCATAAAAGCACAAAGATCTGGTGTTGTAGAAAAAGTTGATAACAAAAATATATTTATTTTAGGCGAGGATGAGAATGGCTCTTTTATAGATCATTATTTAGTGGAAAAGAATCTTAGAACAAACCAAAACACAATGTTTACGCAGCATCCTATTGTTAAAAAAGGTGATAGGGTTGAAGCCGGTCAAGTTATAGCTGATGGTGCTAGTATGGACGGTGGCGAGCTTGCTCTTGGTAAAAATGCACTTATAGCATTTATGCCTTGGCATGGATATAACTATGAAGATGCTGTTGTAATAAGTGAAAAAATGATTCGCAATGATGATTATACCAGCATACATATATATGAAAAAGATATAGAAGCAAGAGAGCTTAAAGATGGCGTAGAAGAGATAACTAGAGATATTCCAAATGTAAAAGAAGAAGATATTGAACATCTTGACGAGAGTGGAATTGTAAAAATTGGAACAAAAGTTAAAGCTGGAATGATTCTAGTTGGCAAAGTAACACCAAAAGGCGAAGTAAAACCAACACCAGAAGAGAGACTTTTAAGAGCCATTTTTGGAGAAAAAGCAGGTCATGTTGTAAATAAATCTATGTATGCAAAAACATCTATGGAAGGTGTTGTTATAGATGTCAAGATATTTACTAAAAAAGGTTATGAAAAAGATGCTAGAACAATACAAGCTTATGAAGTAGAAAAGACATCTTTAGAAAAAGAACATCATGATAGACTTTTAATGCTCGATAGAGAAGAAATGTTTAAAGTTGTTTCACTTCTTGCAAAACATAAGCTTGCAGAAGATGGAAAGCTTGGTGATAAAGAATATTCTAAGGGTCAATTTGTAGAAAAGGCTGATATTGAAAGTTCTAATAGATTTACTATTAATTTATTTATAAAGTCTTATTCTAAAGAGGTTCAAAAAGAGTATGATACAATAAAAAATCATTTTCAAAACGAAAAGCGAATGTTAAAAGAAAAGCATGATGAAAAGCTTGAAATTTTAGAAAAAGATGATATTTTACCAAGTGGAGTTGTAAAACTTGTTAAAGTTTATATAGCAACAAAAAGAAAGTTAAAAATAGGCGATAAAATGGCAGGTCGCCATGGAAACAAAGGTACAGTTTCAAACATAGTTCCAGAGGTTGATATGCCATATCTTCCAGATGGTAAAAGAGTTGATATCGTATTAAATCCACTAGGTGTTCCAAGCCGTATGAATATAGGTCAGATAATGGAATCTCACCTTGGATTGGTTGGGTGGAAATTAGGTGAGCAAATTGAAGCCATTATGGAAGAAAAAACAGGCGAATGGCTAAAAATACTAAGAGCTAAAATGATTGAGATAGCAGATACTGCAAAACTTATGGATGCTAAAAAAGAGTTGAGTAAAATAGATGATGAAACATTATTGAAATATGCTAGAGACTGGAGTAAAGGTGTTAAATTTTCTGCTCCTGTTTTTGAAGGAATTGTTCCTGAAGATTTTGTTACTTTGTTTAAAATGGCTAACATTGATAGTGATGGCAAAACAGAACTTTATGATGGTAGAACAGGAGAGAAATTTAAAGAAAGAGTTAATGTTGGATGTATGTATTATCTAAAACTTCATCACTTAGTTGATGAAAAGGTTCATGCAAGAAGTACAGGACCTTACAGTTTAGTTACACAACAACCAGTTGGTGGTAAAGCTCTTTCTGGAGGTCAAAGATTTGGAGAGATGGAAGTTTGGGCATTGGAGGCTTATGGTGCAGCTTATACATTAAGAGAGATGCTTACTATTAAATCAGATGATGTTGATGGAAGACTTGCTGCTTATAAAGCATTAATCCGCGGTGAAAATGTTCCAACTGCTGGTATCCCTGAGACATTCTTTGTTTTAACAAAAGAACTAAAATCATTAGTACTTGATATTGATATATATAAAAAGGACGAAGATAATGAGTGAAATGAGCCCAATAGAGATAAACGAAAACGAAAGACCACATGATTTTGATGCTGTTCAAATAAAATTAGCTAGTCCTGAAAAGATAAGAGAGTGGAGTTATGGTGAGGTTAAAAAACCAGAAACTATAAATTATAGAACTTTAAAACCCGAAAGAGATGGACTTTTTTGTGCCAAAATTTTTGGACCAATTAGAGATTATGAATGTCTTTGTGGTAAGTATAAAAAAATGCGTTTTAAAGGTCATAAATGTGAAAAATGTGGTGTTGAAATAACTACTTCAAAAGTTCGCCGTTCAAGAATGGGTCATATAGATTTAGTAACACCTGTTGCTCACATTTGGTATGTAAATTCACTTCCAAGTAGAATAGGAACTTTGCTTGATGTAAAGATGAAAGATTTAGAGAGGGTTTTGTACTATGAAGCATACATAGTTAGCAATCCTGGTGATGCATATTATGATAATGAAAATTCTAAAAAAGTAGAAAAATATGAAGTTTTAAATGAAGATCAATATCAGATGCTTTCAAGCAGATATGCTCCAACAGGCTTTAGTGCTGAAATGGGTGGCCAAATCATTAAAGATATGCTTTCTGAACTTGATTTGGTTGCAATATTAGAGCAATTAAAAGAGGATATGAAAAATACAAACTCAGAAGCTAAGAAGAAGAATATAGTAAAAAGACTAAAAGTTGTTGAAAGTTTTGTATCTTCTGGAAATAAGCCTGAGTGGATGATGATAACAGCATTACCTGTTTTGCCTGCTGATTTAAGACCGCTTGTTAGTTTAGATGGTGGAAAATTTGCAGTTTCTGATGTAAATGATTTATACAGAAGAGTTATAAACAGAAATACAAGGCTTAAAAGGCTTGTAGAGCTTGATGCCCCTGAAATTATCATTAGAAATGAAAAAAGAATGCTTCAAGAAGCAGTTGATGCTTTGTTTGATAATGGTCGTAGAGCAAATGCTGTAAAAGGAGCCAACAAAAGACCACTTAAATCTTTAAGTGAAATTATTAAAGGTAAGCAAGGTCGTTTTAGACAAAATTTACTTGGCAAAAGGGTTGATTTTTCTGGACGTAGTGTTATTGTTGTTGGTCCAAATTTAAGAATGGATCAATGTGGTATACCAAAAACTATGGCACTTGAGCTATTTAAGCCACATTTAATAGCAAGACTTCAAGAAAAAGGCTATGCAACTACTATAAAACAGTCTAAAAAAATGATTGATGATAAAGTAAATGAAGTTTGGGAATGCTTAGAAGAGGTTGTAAAAGATTACCCTGTTATGCTTAACCGTGCTCCAACACTTCATAAAATGTCAATTCAAGCATTTCATCCTGTTTTAATTGAAGGTAAAGCTATTAGACTTCATCCGCTTGTTTGTGCTGCATTTAATGCAGACTTTGATGGAGATCAAATGGCAGTTCATGTTCCATTATCGCAAGAGGCAATAGCTGAATGTAAAGTTTTAATGCTTAGCTCTATGAATATTTTGCTTCCTGCAAGCGGTAAGGCAATTTCTGTTCCTTCTCAAGATATGGTATTGGGGATTTACTATATGTCTTTGGAAAAAGAGGGTGCAAAAGGTGCAAACAAAATTTTCTCAAGTGTAGATGAGGTTTTAATCGCTGTGGAGTCAGGTTTTTTGGATATTCATGCAAAAATTAAAACTATGATAGATGGAAATACTATTTTTACAACTGCTGGAAGGTTGATAATTAAATCAATTGTTCCTGATTTTATTCCAGAGCATTTGTGGAATAGAATACTTAAGAAAAAAGATATAGCAAATTTAGTTGACCATGTTTATAAAATAGGTGGTTTTGAAGTAACAGCTAAATTTTTAGATAATTTAAAAGATTTGGGTTTTGAATCAGCTACAAAAGCAGGAATTTCAATATCTGTTTATGATATTATAATACCTGATTCAAAAAGTGAATATATAAAAACCGCTAGAAAAGAAGTAAGAAATATACAAAATGACTATAGTGCTGGTCTTTTAACAGATAGTGAAAGATATAATAAAATTGTTGACATATGGACAGATACTAACAATCAAGTAGCCGGTGAGATGATGAGGCTTGTAAAGGCTGACAAAGGTGGATTTAACTCTATTTATATGATGGCAGATAGTGGTGCTAGGGGTAGTGCAGCTCAAATTCGTCAGCTTGCTGGTATGAGAGGGCTTATGGCTAAACCTGATGGTAGTATTATTGAAACACCTATTATCTCAAACTTTCGCGAAGGGTTAAATGTTTTAGAATACTTTATTTCAACTCACGGTGCTAGAAAAGGTCTTGCTGATACTGCTTTGAAAACAGCAAATGCTGGTTATTTAACAAGAAAACTAATCGATGTTGCACAAAATGTTAAAGTTACTATTAGTGATTGTGGAACACACGAAGGTATTGAAATTTCTGAAATATCTGTTAATGGAGAGTTGGTTGAAACATTAGAAGATAGAGTTATAGGAAGAGTTTTAAGTGATGATGTAATTGACCCTATAACCAATGAAATTTTAATTTCACAAGGTACACTAGTTGATGAAGAGAGTGCAAAAATAATAGTTGATGCTGGCATTAAATCAGTTTCAATTAGAAATCCTATAACTTGTAAAGCAGCAAAAGGTGTATGTGCAAAATGTTATGGAGTTAACCTTGGAGAGGGAAAACTTGTAAAACCAGGTGAGGCAGTTGGAATCATTTCAGCTCAATCAATTGGTGAGCCAGGAACACAGCTTACACTAAGAACTTTCCATATTGGTGGAACAGCTTCAGCAGAGCAACAAGATAGACAAATTATCATTAAAAAAGAGGGTTTTGTTAGATATTATAATCTAAATACGTATGAAAATAATGGTAAGAAAATCGTTGCAAATAGAAGAAATGCAGCTATTTTAATAGTTGAACCAAAAATTAAAGCACCTTTTGAAGGTGTTTTAAATATCGAAACAGAACATGAGGATTTAATAGTTTCAGTTAAATCAGAAACTGACGAAGCAAGATATATTTTAAGAAAACACAATCTTGCTAAACCAAACGAACTTGCTGGGGTTGCAGGAAAAATTGAAGGTAAATTTTATCTTCCTTATCCAAGTGGTACGAAAGTAAGAGAGAATGGAAGTATAGTTGAGGTTATTAAAGAGGGCTGGAATGTTCCTGGACGTATCCCTTATGCTAGTGAGATTAAAATAGATGATGGAGAGCCTATCACTAAAGAGATCGTAGCTGGCGCAAAAGGTAATCTGAAATTCTTTATTTTAATAGGGGATTATTTAGAAAGATTCAAGGGTGTAAAAAAAGGTGATATTGTTACGGAAAAAGGACTATTTGTTGTTATTGCAGATAAGACAGGTAGAGAGGCAACAAGACACTATATACCTAGAAAATCCGTAATAGAGTTCAATGATGATGCAGAAGTTGAAGCAGATTCAATTATAGTAAGACCACAAGAAGATAAAAAAGATATTATAGCTGAGTGGGATCCTTACTCAAGTCCAATTATTGCAGAAACAGAGGGTGTTGTGCACTTTGAAGATATCGAGCCTGGATTTAGTGCAACTGAACAATATGATGAACTAACAGGACAAAGCAGGTTGGTTGTAAATGAGTATTTGGCACCTAGTATTAAGCCATCTATTCAAATTATAGCTGATGATGGTAAGATTATAAAATATCCAATTGAGCCTAAAACATCTATTTTGGTTAAAAATGGACAAAAAGTAGCTCTAGCAGATATTTTAGCTAGAACCCCAAAAGCTGTTGCAAAATCAAAAGATATTACCGGAGGTCTTCCTAGAGTTAGCGAACTATTTGAAGCAAGAAGACCTAAAAATGCGGCTATAATATCTGAGATAGATGGCTATATTAGATTTGATAAACCATTACGCTCAAAAGAAAGAGTAATAGTTGAGGCATCAAATGGAACAACAGCAGAGTATCTAATAGATAAAAACAGACAAATTCAAGTTAGAGATGGTGAGTTTGTTCATGCGGGTGAAAAACTAACTGATGGTGTAATAAGTAGCCACGATATTCTTAGAATACTAGGTGAAAAAGCACTTCACTACTATTTAATTAGTGAAATTCAACAAGTTTATCGTTCGCAAGGTGTTGCAATTAGTGACAAACATATCGAAGTGATTGTTTCTCAAATGCTTAGACAGGTTAAAATTTTAGATAGTGGAAATACAAATTTTATTGTTGGAGATTTGATTAGTAGAAGAAAATTTAGAGAAGAGAATGAAAGAATTATGAAAATGGGCGGAGAACCAGCCATTGCTGAGCCTGTTCTTTTAGGAGTTACAAGAGCAGCAATTGGAAGTGATAGTATCATTTCTGCAGCTTCTTTCCAAGAAACTACTAAGGTTTTAACTGAAGCTAGTATCGCTGGTAAGTTTGACTATCTTGAAGATCTTAAAGAAAATGTAATTCTGGGTAGAATGATACCTGTAGGAACAGGACTTTATAAAAATCAAAAGATAAAAATAGAAGAAACTGAATAATTTTTGGGTGCTACACGGCACCCAAAACACCATATTTACGACTCTTATAAATATTTTTAATATATTAACAATATTTTAAGTAAAATTTAGATAATATTAGGTCTTTTAATAAATTTAATAGTGAAAGGAATTAATGTGCCAACCATAAATCAATTGGTAAGAAAACAACGCAAAAAAGTGATTGAAAAATCAAAATCACCAGCGTTAGAAAATTGTCCTCAAAGAAGAGGAGTTTGTACAAGAGTATATACGACAACTCCAAAGAAACCAAACTCAGCTTTGAGAAAAGTTGCGAAAGTTAGATTAACAAGCGGTTACGAAGTAATTAGCTATATAGGTGGTGAAGGTCATAACCTACAAGAGCACTCTATTGTATTAGTTAGAGGCGGTAGAGTTAAAGACTTACCGGGTGTTAAATATCATATCGTTCGTGGTGCACTTGATACTGCAGGTGTTGTAAAAAGAACGGTATCAAGATCAAAATATGGTGCTAAACGTCCTAAAAAATAGTTTAGCTAAAACAGACTAGCCCATTAGATTTGGCTTAGTTTGAGTAAAATTTAAATAAATTTGAAGGTATAAAATGAGAAGAAGAAGAGCCCAAGTTAGGGAAGTTTTACCAGATCCAATATATGGTAGCAAAATAATCACTAAATTTATTAACTCACTTATGTACGATGGGAAAAAAAGCACAGCAACTAAAATTGTTTATGGTGCTTTAGAACTTATCGATAAAAAAAATGAAGAGACAAAAGGTATTGAAGTTTTTAATGATGCTATTGAAAATATTAAACCAATTATGGAAGTTAAATCTCGCCGTGTTGGAGGAGCAACTTATCAAGTTCCAATCGAAGTAAGACCTGCAAGACAACAAGCTTTAGCAATTAGATGGATAATCTCTTTTGCTAGAAAAAGAAGTGAAAGAACTATGGTTGAAAAACTTGCTTATGAACTTATGGATGCAGCAAATTCAAAAGGTGCATCATTTAAGAAAAAAGAAGATGTTTATAAAATGGCTGAAGCGAATAAAGCATTTGCTCATTATCGTTGGTAAGGGAAAGGAATTAAGATGGCAAGAAAAACACCTTTACACTCAATTAGAAATATAGGTATTGCAGCCCATATAGATGCTGGTAAAACTACGACAACTGAAAGAATTCTATTTTTTACAGGAATTAGCCATAAGATAGGTGAAACTCACGAAGGTACCGCTACTATGGACTGGATGGAGCAGGAAAAAGAGAGAGGTATTACAATTACTTCAGCAGCAACTACATGTTTTTGGAAAGATCGTCAAATTAACATTATAGACACTCCGGGTCACGTTGATTTTACAATTGAAGTTGAAAGATCAATGCGTGTTTTAGATGGTGCTGTTGCTGTGTTTTGTTCAGTTGGTGGCGTTCAGCCACAAAGTGAAACAGTTTGGAGACAAGCGAATAAATACCATGTTCCTAGAATAGCTTTTATTAATAAAATGGATAGAGTTGGAGCTGATTTTTATAGTGTTGAACAACAAATCAAAGATAGATTAAAAGCAAATCCAGTTCCACTTCAAATTCCAATTGGAGCAGAAGATAAATTTAAAGGAGTTGTAGATCTTATTGCTATGAAGGCTATAGTATGGGAAGATGAAGAAAATCCTTTAACATTTGAGGAGAAAGAAATTCCAACTGATTTAATAGATAAAGCTAAAGAATATAGAGAAAAATTAGTTGAGGCTATTTCTGAAACAGATGACGCTTTAATGGAAAAATATTTTAGTGGTGAAGAATTAACTGAAGATGAGATAAAAGAAGGTATTAAAAAAGCAACTCTTGATTTAAAAATTGTTCCTATGCTTTGTGGAACAGCTTTTAAAAACAAAGGAGTTCAACCACTTCTTGATGCAGTTGTAGAGTATCTTCCAGCTCCTGATGAGGTTCCGCAAATTAGAGGCGAGTATGAAGATGGAAGTGAAGTGGCAGTTGAATCAAGTGATAATGGTGCTTTTGCAGGTCTTGCATTTAAAATTATGACTGATCCATTTGTTGGACAGCTAACTTTTGTTCGTGTGTATAGAGGACAACTTGAAAGCGGAAGTTATGTTTATAATACTGCTAAAGGTAAAAAAGAGAGAATTGGTAGAATTCTTAGAATGCACTCAAATAAAAGAGAAGAGATTAAAGAACTTTATGCTGGAGAAATTGGTGCTGTAGTTGGTCTAAAAGACTCACTTACAGGAGATACTCTAGCTGATGAAAAAGATAAAGTTATATTGGAAAAAATGGAATTCCCTGATCCAGTTATTTCAGTTGCAGTTGAGCCTAAAACAAAAGCTGATCAAGAAAAAATGGGTATAGCATTACAAAAACTTGCACAAGAAGATCCAAGCTTTAGAGTTGAGACTGATGAAGAGAGTGGACAAACAATTATCTCTGGTATGGGCGAGCTTCACTTGGAAGTTATTGTTGATAGAATGCTTAGAGAGTTTAAAGTTGATGCTGAGATTGGACAACCACAAGTTGCATATAGAGAAACGATTAAACAAACTGTCGAACAAGAATATAAATACGCAAAACAATCAGGTGGTCGCGGTCAATATGGTCATGTCTTCTTGCGTCTTGAGCCACTTGAGCCGGGTAGTGGATATGAATTTGTTAACGATATAAAAGGTGGAGCTGTTCCAAAAGAATACATCCCAGCTGTTGATAAAGGTTGTAAAGAAGCTATGCAAGGTGGTGTATTGGCAGGTTATCCTGTTGAAGATGTCAGAGTAACTTTATATGATGGTAGTTATCATGAAGTTGATAGTTCTGAAATGGCATTTAAATTAGCTGCTTCAATGGGTTTTAAAGAGGGTGCTAGGAAAGCTGGTGCTGTTATACTTGAACCTATTATGAAAGTTGAAGTTGAAACTCCTGAAGAATATATGGGTGATGTAATTGGCGATATTAATAAAAGAAGAGGGCAGATTAATAGCATGAGTGATCGTGGTGGAAATAAAATTGTAGATGCATTTTGTCCACTATCAGAAATGTTTGGCTACTCAACAGATCTTAGAAGTCAAACACAAGGTCGTGCTACATATTCTATGGAATTTGATCACTATTCAGAAGTTCCAAAAAATGTTAGCGAAGAAATAATCAAAAAGAGAAATGGCTAAAAATATACAAGGTGGAATATCCACCTTGTATTAGGTTTAACCTATGAAGCAAATTATTTTAAAAAACTCTTTTAATATAGTTGGTTTTAAAACTACAACCAACAATAAAGATGAGCTTAATAATGTTTCTAAAATTTCTAAATTATGGAATAATTTTTTTAGCAGTGAAATTTCTAGTTTAATTAAAATAACTTATGGAGTTTATTTTAATTACCAAAATATGCATCTTGGGGACTATGATATTTTAGTTGGTATAGAAGACAACGAAAATTCAAATTTTGAAAATGTTGTAGTGCAATCAGGCAAATATATGGTTTTAAAAAGGAAGGTAAAATTCCAGAAATTGTGATTGAATTGTGGTATGAAATTTGGAAATTTTTTGATAAAAGTGATGTTAAAAGAGCTTATAATACAGATTTTGAAAAATACATTGGCAAAGATAAAATAGAAATTTACATATCATTATTATAAATGTCCTCATAGCTCAGCAGGATAGAGCGCAAAATTCCTAATTTTGAGGCCGTGAGTTCGAATCTCGCTGGGGACACCACTTACATTTTATAAAAACACTTTTAAAAGTCTTATTTTAATAAATATTGAAATGTTTTAAACTAAAATAGTCGGAAAATTTAAATAAATTTCAATAGTAGCTTATATTGACTACTTTTTTGTTTTTTACTTACTAAAAGAGATTTTTAAATATAACCAAAGACTTTCTTGTTATTTGGAGCAAAGTCAGGTTTAATTAATATATTTAATTTAAATAACAAAATATTATTTTACAAGAAACAATAGATAGAAAACTTTAAACCAACAAAGAGTAAGTTATCTCATATTTTAAAGCAAGTTATAAAAGCATAGACTTATTTATGCAAAAATACTACTTAAAATGAATTAGCGAAATAAATAAAATAAATCATATAAAAAAAAGAAGTAAAAGGTGGCGAAATTTGATAAAGCTAAATTTTGATGATAGTTTAAAAATTAGTATTTGATCTATATATAGACATATTTTCGTAGTTTATAAATTTGTTTGGAGTAGTATTTGAGGTGGTGGGTTCTGAGTGACTCGAACACTCGACCGCCCGGTTATGAGCCGGGAGCTCTAACCAACTGAGCTAAGAACCCACTGATTTGTTGAAAAAGTTATTATATACAAGCTAAGCTTTAAAAAAGCTAAAATTATGTTTTAAATTAAAATTTTATAACAAAAATGAAAGCATTTAAAATATTTACAGCAATTTATTTTATAGTTATCACTATTTAATGTAGATTTTGTGCATATCGTTTTATAACTTGCTATGGATACTTTAAATCAAATTTATATAAGCCTTCAAAGCCTATGATTAAAGAAAATTTATTTTGAAATAATAGTTTAGTTTTTATAAAAAGCTATTTAATCTTACTAATAAAATTAATTTTTTACTCTTTATGAAAAAGTATATTTAAAAGGATTTTTTTATTTTTATAAGATATTAAATTAGCATAAGCGATAATTACTTAGTAAAATTTAATTAAAATATTAAATTAATTCATTATAAAAATTGGATGATGAAATGGAAAAATATAAAACAAATGCGATGAGAATTTTAGACAAGCATAAAGCTCATTATGAAGCATTCTTTTATGAATCAGATGGTGCTATAGATGGCATATCTGTCGCAAAGAAAATAGGCTTTGATGTAGATATGGTATATAAAACACTAGTACTTAAAGGAAATGACAACAACTACTATGTTGCTGTGATTCCTGTCGCAAAAGAGCTTGATTTAAAAAAGATGGCAAAAGTTTGCGAGGTTAAAAAAGTTGAGTTAATTCCAGTAGCAAAGATAAATGCAGTAACTGGGTATGTAAGGGGTGGATGTTCTCCTTTTGGTATGAAAAAAGATTATCCAATCCAGCTGGACAAAAGTGCTCAAAGCTTAGATGAAATAATTGTAAGCGGTGGAAAAATAGGTGTGCAAATCAAATTAAAAGTTAAAGATATAGTTCAAATTCGTAATGCTAAATTTGCTGATTTATTGAAAGTTTAGTTTTAGTTTGTAAATATTTTTATTAATTTTTGCTTAATATTTTTTTTGATAATATTGTTTATCTAAATAAAAAAACTGCAAAGATTATATTATATGCAAAGTTAAAATTTAATCTATATAAATTTAGGTGTTAATCAAACTAGGGGCATTTTATGAAAGAAAAACCAAAGATATTAGTAGTAGGAGCTGGTTATGCTGGCATAGCTTTTTTAAAAAGTTTAGATGAAGAGTGTTTTAGGTTGGGCGATTTTACCATTATAAACAAAAACTCATATCACTATCATTCAACTATGCTACATAAAGTTGCAACAGCAGAAAACAGCGGAAAGATTATGTTTGATTTGCGTGAATTTTTGCACCCAGAAATAAAAATAATACAACAATTAGTCTTAGATATAGACGAAGAAAACCACACAGTAACTACTGAGTTTTCAAAATTTAAGTATGATTATCTAATATGTGCAGCCGGTTTTGAAAAAGAGAGTTTCAACTTAAAGGGTATAGAAAATGCAGTTTTTATAGACTCGTACATACAGGCTTCTAGAATATGTGAGATTATAAAGGATAAATTTACAAAAGCTTTAGAAAATGGAACTGGATTAAGCATTGCAGTATGTGGTAGTGGGCTTACTGGGATTGAATTTTCTGCTTCTTGTGCTAATATGTTAAAGAAAAAATTGGAATTTTATAGGCAAGATAGCTCTAAATTTGATAAATTTAGTGTTAATCTTATAAGCTCAACCCCTAGGCTTCTTACTTTTTTTAGTGAAAAAATATCTCAAAAAATACTAAAGAACCTTACAAAATTAGGTGTTAAAGTTACTCATAATACTAGAATTAGTTCGCTTGAAAAATATCGTGTAAATTTTCAAAATGGTGGTTATCTTGATGCTGATATTATCGTATGGACAGCTGGTGTAAGAGGGGCTAGTGTGGTTAGCCAAAGTTATATAGAAAGTGAGCGTGGCAGGGTTAAAGTTGATAGCAAACTTAAAACCTTTGACCATGAGAATGTTTTTTGTATAGGTGATGTAAGTGCGGTAAGCGATGGAAATGGTGGATTTTACCCACCAACAGCACAAATAGCTTGTGAGCAAGGTGAGTTTTTAGCCAAAGAGTTTAAAGCTATGCTTGAAAATAAAGACTTTAAAGAGGAGTTTAAATTTAAAAGTCATGGTGTTATATGCTCTATAGGACATAGTTATGCTGTTGCTAATGTGTTAGGTTTTGAGATGAGTGGAGTTGTTCCAGCATTTCTTAAAACTATGGTTGAAAAAAAGTGGAATATGAAACTGCTTGGTTTAAAAGGGCTAATTTTATAATTCAAATTTTAAAAATAATTACATAAAGCTATAATTAAATATAGTATATTAAATTTACATTTTACTAGGAGATAAAACAATGAAACAAATTTTAACTTTAATTTTTATGTTTTTTATATTTGCAAATTTAGCTTTTACAAATGATACAAACAAAATCTTGAATAATAAATCAGATATAAAAAATAGTTATAATCTTACCAATTTATTATCGCCTTATCTTGATTGCAATCTTGGCGATTTTGAAATTTATATTAAAGAGTGTTCAAAAAATAAAAATGCTAAATCTTGCTTTACTTTGGGAAGTTGTTTATATATAGGTGGAGTAAGAAATTTAAGTCATAAAGATGGCAGTGTTTGCTTAGAACAGTTTAATGAAGCTTGCAAATATAATAATGCAAAAGGTTGTTTGATGTCGGCTATTATGCTAGATGATTCAAATATGACACAAAAAGCATTTACTTATTATAAAAAAGCTTGTGAGTTAGATACTAAATTTTGCACAGAACTAGGGCATATTTATTTTAAACAAGGGGATTATAATATGGCTTTAAAATACCATGAAATTTCTTGTAATAACAATAGCTTTTATGCTTGTGCTAGCTTGGGAAATATATATGATATAAAGTTAAATGATCAAATAAATGCAAATAAAAATTATAAAAAAGCTTGTGATAATGGTGTAAAAGAAGGGTGTCAAAATTTAGGATTTTATCATTATAATAAAACTTGTAAAAACAATGAATGCAAAAATTACGATAAAGATTTTGAAATGGCTATAAAGTATTTTACAAAAGGATGTGATGATTTAAACTATTATAAATCTTGTTATTATTTAGCTAATTTATATCGTTTTAAAAATAGCGAAAAATCAAAATTTTATTTCAAAAAAGCTTCTGATTCAACCATAAAAGATGAGATAAAAAATTTTTAAAATATATAATTTATCATTCATAGTTTTAGTTTGTATTTATAGTGCTTTTAATTATATGTGGTTTAGAAAACTTAAAAACCTTTAAAGTTAATAGTGATTTTATTGGTGATGAGAAATTTAACAATTATGTTATGATGAAAAGATTAAAGAGCTTACTAGAAAGATTTATGAGACAACAAAATATTATCATAAACTTTACATCTAAAATATTAATAACTAATAATTTAAAATATAATGCTACTAACTCGTACTTAGCGGGGTTATAGTAGAGAAAATTTCCATATGAGTTAGTGTCTAAAATTATAGCAAATGTAGTATTTTATAAAATATGTCGTATGAATTAGGATTTTGATATAATAAATAAAATAAATCAAAGGATAATTTTGACATATGTGATAGGCGATGTTCACGGTGAGTATGAGATGTTATTAGAACTTGTAGATATAATTCCAAAAAAATCAAGGATTATATTTGTTGGTGATGTCATAGATAGAGGATCTGGTTCTAAAAAAGTTTTAGAGTATATTAAAACAAATAAATTTGAATGCGTTATGGGTAATCACGAATTTATGATGATTAATGCAGTTAAAATTTTTTTAAAACATGATAAATATGAAATTTATTGGAGTTCGTATCCGTGGTTTAATTATGGAGGAAAAGAGGCTTTAATTTCATTTGGTATTAATATAAATTACCCATCAAATAAAATATCTGAAAAAGAAAGAGAAATTTTAAAAAATGTCTTAAAATTTCTTGAAACTTTGCCTTTATATCTTGAGTTAAATCTTACTAAAAACAATCTACCTGTAGTTATTTCTCATGCTTTTATAGGGGAGCATTGGCATAGAAAAGATGATAAAAAAATTATAGAAGAGGTTGCTTTATGGAATACTAAAATGCCTTATAGAGAGTGTAAAATATTTAATATATTTGGACACACTCCGCATGAAGATGTTTTAGAAATTTATAATTGTGTTGATGTTGATACAGGTTGTGGGTTTGGTAAAAAACTAAGTGCTTATTGTGTAGAAAGTGGAGAGGTATTATCTGTCAATAAAGCCAAATCAAAAACAATTTTTGGGAATATTAAGAAACTATTTTAATTGGGTGCAAATTAATGCACCCTAAATTTAGCTACCAATAATGCCGTTTATTAATATGATTATAACGCTAATTGGTGCTACATATCTTATAGCAAAATACCATATATTAAACAAAGTATCACTCATATGTTTTGAAAGAAGATTATACACAAGCTCTTTTTTTACAAAATATCCTGTAAACACAGCAACACAAACTCCAGAAATAGGCATCATCCATAAAGTAGTTAGTTTGTCTAAAATATCAAAAAATCCTATGCCAAAGTATGTAACAAATCTTTTTAAATTATCTATATTTGTCATAAGTGACATTGTGCCAAATATATAAACAGGAGCACCCACTGCAAATAGCGCTTTTACTCTTGAAAATTTAAATCTTTTAATCATAAAAAACACGCTTGGCTCTATCATGGATATTGCAGATGTTATGCCAGCAAAAGCAAGAGCGACGAAAAATAGCATGCCAATTATATTCCCAAAAGAGCCAAGTTGATAAAATAGTGTTGGTAAAGATATAAAGACAAGTCCAGAACCTTGAGCTGGTTCTGCATTGTATTGAAAAATAAGTGTAAATATTATAAGACCAGCCATTAAAGCTATAAATGTATCTAAAAAAGCAACTTGAAATGATGATTTAACTATATTTGTATCATCTGAAAGAGATGCACCATAAGTCATTATAGTTCCAACACCTAGTGAGAGTGTAAAGAACGCTTGTCCAACTGCTGTTATTATAGTTTTGCCTGTAACTTTAGAAAAATCAGGATAGAACAAAAACTCAAAGGATTTTCCAAAACCATCCATAGAAAATGAGTAAAAAAGCATAAAACCAAGTATTAAGATAAGTAGTGGCATAAGGATTAAATTTGCTTTTTCTATACCGCCTTTTATCCCTTTTGAAACTATAAAAAACACTATAAAAAATACAAGGTTAAAAAGTATAAATTGCATATTAAAATCAGCTGTTACAAAACCACCAAAAATAGCTGAAGAGGCTTCTATGGTGCTTGGTAAATTTACAAACATTTCATACATATATTTTAAAATCCACCCTATTATAACCATATAAAAAGAGGCTATAAGCATAGAGCCTATGATGGCAAAGCCAGCATATTTCCACTTTTTACCATGTTTTGTTGCTAAGGTTTCAAATGTTCCAACAGGGTCAGTTCTAGAAAGTCTTCCTAGGACAACTTCTGCTATAAATAGTGTAATTCCAACAAAAAAGATAGTTATTAAATATATTAAAACAAAAGCTCCTCCACCATTTTCTCCAGTCATATAAGGAAATTTCCATACATTTCCAAGCCCTATAGCACTTCCTGCGGCAGAAAGAACAAAACCTATTTGTGTAAATTTACTTTTCACTCTTATCCTTTTTCAAAATAAATTCTTAAACTCTATCTAAAATTAATTTACGTTTAGATAAAAAATAAACTTTATATTATAGCAATAATTAAACATAAAGTTTTTAAGACGCTTAAAACCCATGTAGTTTTTTAAGTTCAGGGTCTATCTCTTTTTTGTTTCCAATCCTATCCACACTCACATATGTAGCCTCAGCTGATGTTACATGCAAGCACACTTTTCTTTTTTCATGAGTTAGTCTTTCTACTACCACCTCTATAGATGTAGTAATGGATGTTTTTCCAACTTTTATAATTTTTGCATAACAACTAAGAAGATCTCCAATATAAACAGGCTCTTTAAAAGTTACCTCTTTCATGGATATAGTTACAACCCTTTCAGGTGCAACCTCTCTAGCAGCAATTGCTCCAGCTGAGTCTATTTGAGATAGTATCCAACCTCCAAAAATATTACCCGATGAGTTTGTATTGTTTGGCATAGCAACCACTTTAATGCGAACTTCACCCATATCTTTCATATAAAACCTTTTTTAAACATCTTTTTATATATCATCTTTGGCATTATAAGAAAAAAAATAGATTAGCGCAAAATTCTATTAGCATGCTTATTGCTATGTTTGCACTTTCTTCTCTAATGTAATTTCTATCGCCGTCTAAATGATACTCTCTTATTATCTTTTTTCCATCAGAGCTTTTAATGCCTATAAAAACAGTTCCCACAGGAAGCTCTTTACTTCCGCCACTAGGTCCTGCAATGCCGCTAGCTGCTATGGCAAAACTAGCTCCACTTTTTTCCAGAGTTCCATCAAGCATTGCTTCTAAACACTGCTTACTAACTGCTCCATAAGTGTTTAGAATATCTTCGCTAACACCTAGCCATATATTTTTTATCTCATTGGAGTAGGTGACTAAACTACCACCAAATACTTCGCTAGCTCCATCTATTTCACATATTTTAGAAGCTATAAGACCACCTGTTAAACTCTCTGCAATACTAATTTTGGCACCAATTTTTCTTAAATTTTTTACGGCAAATTCAAATATACAATCATTTTTTATAATTTGTTCATTAAAAAGCCTACAGATAGACTTTGTAAACCCAGATAAATCACCAAATTTATTCTTAGTTGCTTTTGCTCTTATTATGTAGTTACTATATTGGGCGATATCTAATTCAACTTCAAATTTACTTAAAAGATCTTCTAGGTTGTTTTTGATCATTGAAATTTCATAGCCAAAAATATAAAAATATAAACTATCTTTTGTAGGAGATATAAGAAATTTAGGCAGTTTTTGGAGTGCTTCTACTTTCAAGACATTTATATTTATATCTTTATAGTTTATTAAAAAACTATCTCTCTCCATTTTTTTAGATAAAGATGGCGCTAGGGTTTGATTGTCTTTTTCTAGTTTTAAAACATCATTTGTTAAGGTTGCTAAAACTCTTGCTACTAGGTGATATGTTTCATTTGAAGCAAATACAAAAATATTTTCATAATCTCTACTAAGTTTATCAAAAATATCTGATAAATTTTTATTGTTTTTATCTATAAATTTTAAATCATCTAGCTCTTTGTAGTTTTTAACATACTCTTTAAAAATATAATTTAAAAAAGATGTATTTGCTCTAATATCCTCACCTATTATCAAGATTATACTTCTCATAAAAATCCTTTATTTATTAGAATTATTATAACATTTTTTTATAAGATTTTTAAAATTTATGGATATTTCAGCGCTTCTAAGGTAGAATTTACAAATTTAATTTTAAGGCTTGATATGGATTATAAAGATACGCTTATTTTACCACAAACATCGTTTGAAATGAGGGGTAATTTACCGCAAAATGAACCTAAAAGGTTTAAAAAATGGTATGATGAAAATGCTTATGAAATGATGAAAGAGAAAAGAAAAAACGCAGAAAAGAGTTTTAATCTTCACGATGGACCTCCTTATGCAAATGGGCATTTGCATATAGGACATGCATTAAATAAGGTTTTAAAAGATATTATCTTAAAAACTCACTACTTTTTTGGCGAAGATATCCGCTATGTTCCAGGCTGGGATTGTCATGGACTTCCGATAGAACAACAAGTTGAAAGTAAACTTGGAGATAAAAAAAACAGTTTAAGTAAAAGTGTCATAAGAGAGCATTGTAGAGAGCATGCAAGAGAGTTTATAAATATTCAAAGAGATGAGTTTAAATCTTTAGGTGTTGTTGGGGATTGGGAAGATCCTTATATTACAATGAAGTTTAAATTTGAATCAGACATTTATAAAACTTTATGTAAAATTGCACAAAAAGGGCTTTTGGTTGAAAGAAGCAAACCTGTATTTTGGAGCTGGGCTGCAAAAAGTGCATTGGCTGAGGCTGAGGTTGAGTATAAAGATAAAGAGGATTACTCAATCTATGTTGCATTTGATTTAAGCAATGAGGCTTGTAAAAAACTTGGAGTGCAAAAAGCAAAAGCAGTTATCTGGACTACAACTCCTTGGACTTTACCTGCAAATGAGGCGATATCTCTAAGCCCTAGTGAAAAATATGTTGTTACAAGTGAAGACTATATTTTTGCAAAACCTTTGTTGGAAGTTTTAATAAGTAAAAACATAACAGAGGGAAAAATAGTAAAAGAATTTGACTCACAAGAGCTAGAAGGTGAGTTTGCTATAAATCCACTAAATGATAGAAAATCTAAAATTATTTTAGGCGATCATGTTTTAATGGATGGCGGAACAGGACTTGTTCATACAGCTCCAGGACATGGTGAGGATGACTATTTTGTAGCTTTGAAATATGGCATTGATATAACTATGCCTGTTGATGAAGAGGGGAAATATGATAAAACTTTAAAGGTTAAAAAACTTTTTAGAGATGATATTGTTGATAAAATGGTTGGCGTTCACATCTTCAAAGCAAATGAGATAATCTTAGAATTATTAGGAGATAACTTAATCCACTCTAGTAAATTTACCCACTCTTATCCATATTGTTGGAGAACTCATAAACCTGTAATTTATAGAGCTACAAAGCAATGGTTTATAGCAATGGATGAACCAAAATTAGATGGCAAGACTTTAAGAGAGGTTGCATTAAAAGAGATAGAAAATGTAACATTTTATCCAAAAAGTGGGATAAAAAGACTTCAGTCTATGGTGGAAAATAGACCTGATTGGTGTATATCAAGACAAAGAGATTGGGGAGTTCCTATCGCATTTTTTAGAGATAAAACTACGAAAGAGCCAATTTTTGATGAGGATATTTTAAACAATGTTGCCAACATTTTTGAAGAAAAAGGTGCAGATGCTTGGTGGGATTTAGAAATTAGTGAACTTTTACCAAAAAACTCAAAATATAATCCAGAAAATTTAGAAAAAGTTATGGATATTTTAGATGTTTGGTTTGATAGCGGAAGCACTTGGAATGCTGTTTTAAATAGTGGAGAGTATGATGCTGGAGCATATCAAACAGATATGTATTTAGAAGGAAGCGATCAACATCGTGGCTGGTTCCAAAGCTCACTTTTAATAAGTTGTGCAGTTAATGCAAAAGCACCATATAAAAGCATTTTAACACATGGATTTACTGTTGATGAAAAAGGGCAAAAGATGAGTAAATCTGTCGGTAATGTTATAGCACCTAGTGATGTTGCCAAAGAGTATGGTGTAGAAATTTTAAGGCTTTGGGTTGGGTTAAGTGATTACTCAAGTGATTTAAAAATTAGTAAAAATATCTTAAAACAAGTAAGCGAGCAATATAGAAAGATAAGAAATACTATTAGATTTTTGCTTGCAAATGTTAGTGATTTAGAAAAAATAGATACAGATAATTTCAACTCTTTGGATATGTGGATATTATCTCGTGCTACAACTGTATTTAATGAAACAGCAACTGCTTTTAAAAATTATGATTTTTCAAAAGGCTTTAGCTTGATTATGAACTTTATAAGTGTGGATTTAAGCGGAATTTACCTTGATATTTGCAAAGATAGACTTTATTGTGATGAGTTAAATAGTACAAGAAGAAGAAGTGCACAAAGTGCTATGGCAATAATTGCAAAAGAGCTTTTAGCCCTGATAGCACCAACTTTAACCTATACAGTTGATGAAGCAATTGAAAATGCACCAAAGGTTATAAAAGAAAATAGTAATAGTGTCTTTGACATTATTTATAGTGGAATAAACTATAAAAGCGATGAAAATTATGAACTTCTTTTAAAAGCAAGAGAGAAATTTTCAGAAGTTATAGATACTCTTAAAAAAGATAAAAGTATTAAATCAACTTTAGAATTAGCTCTTCAAACAAGTTCAGATGAAATTTTAAAAGCTGATAGATTAGCTATGTCGGATTGGTTTTTAGTAAGTGATATTGAAGAGATTAATAGTGATGAGTATTTGGTTGAATTTAATGTTTTGGATGAGGTATTTAGACTAGTTAAATCCAAAAAATATAAATGCCCAAGATGTTGGAAATTTAGTGCAGAAGTTGAAGGTGAAGTTTGCCCAAGATGTAAAGAGGTTTTAAATGCTAAGTGAGCCTATGAATTTTAGTGTTGTAGTGATTACGGTTGCTTTAATTTGTGTAAGCATAGGTATTAGTATATTTTTTGTAAACAAACATAAGGAGTCAAAGTGATAAGCTTAAAAGAAGCATTAAAACTTCCAGCAGATGAAATAAATAAATTAAGAAAAGAGCTTGAAGTTAAGATAAAAGAAGACAAAGAACTTGGAGCATATGTTGAGCAATTAACTAATGGTGATATTTCCATAAGTGGAGAGGGAATTCCCATAGCCATTAAGGACAATATTCAAGTAAAAAATTGGAGCGTTACATCTTGTTCAAAAATACTTCAAGGCTATGTTGCTCCTTATGATGCAACAGTTATTAAAAAGCTAAGAGAGGCAAAACTATCTCCTTTTGGAAGAACAAATATGGATGAGTTTGCTATGGGTGGAACTACTGAGTCATCTTTTTATGGCAAAACTCTAAACCCAATTGATAAAAGCAGAGTCCCAGGTGGAAGTAGTGGAGGAAGTGCGGCTGCTGTTGGTGGCGGGCTTGCTATTGTAGCTTTGGGAAGTGATACGGGCGGAAGTATCAGACAACCTGCTGCATTTTGTGGATGCGTTGGATTTAAGCCAAGTTATGGAAGAGTTAGCAGGTATGGCTTGGGTGCGTATTCAAGTAGCTTAGATCAAATAGGACCAATAACTCAAAATGTTGAAGACGCTGCTATTTTATATGATATTATTTCAGGATATGATGAAAAGGATAGTACAAGTTATAATGGTGAGTATCAAACTACTGCTGATAAGCTAAATAAAAATAGAAAATTTACAATAGCTGTTATACAAAACTACATAGATCAAGCTGATAGTGAGATTAGAGATAGACTTTTAGAGGTAATTGAAAAGCTAAAAAAAGATGGTCATAAAATTATATATAAAAATTTTTCAAATGCAAATTATGATATAGCGACCTATTGTATCATATCAACAGCTGAGGCTAGTGCAAATTTAAGCAGATTTGATGGTATTAGATACGGAAGAAGAGCTGAGGCTAATAGTTTGGGTGAGCTATACTCAAAAACTAGAGGTGAGGGCTTTGGGTCTGAGGTAAAAAGAAGAATATTGCTTGGAACTTTTGTTTTAAGTAGTGGGTATTATGATGCTTATTATGTAAAAGCTCAAAAAGCTAGAGAATTTATAAGTAAAGAGTATGAAGAGATTTTTAAAGAGGCTGATATTGTCTTTATGCCCGTTACTCCAACTACAGCTTACAAGCTAGGCGCTAATAAAACTCCTATGGAAACATTTCTAGGAGATCTTTATACAGTTGGGGTAAATTTAGCAGGAATTCCTGCAATCTCTGTTCCTGTTGGTAAAGATAAAGATGGTCTTAATATAAGTGCTCAAATAGTAGGTAAAAAATACGATGAACAAAGTGTTTTGGACGGCGGTTTGATTTTAGAAAAGATAGTAAAGGAATAATATGAATATAACAAAAAAAGCTTTAACTTTTGAAGATGTACTTTTGGTTCCTCAGTATTCTGAGGTATTACCAAAAGAAGTTGATTTAAGAACAAAATTTAGTAAAAATATAAATTTGAATATTCCAATAGTAAGCGCTGCTATGGATACAGTTACCGAGTATAGAACTGCTATTATGATGGCAAGACTCGGAGGCATTGGTGTAATTCATAAAAATATGGATATTCATACCCAAGTTAGAATGGTAAAAAGAGTTAAGAAAAGTGAAAGTGGTGTTATAATAGATCCTATTTTTATAAAAGCTGAGGCTACTGTAAAAGATGCTTTAGATATTATGTCTGAATATAGAATTTCAGGAGTTCCTGTAGTTGATGATAATAATGTTTTAATAGGAATTTTAACCAATCGTGATTTAAGATTTGAAACAGATACAGCCGCGTTAGTTGGTGAAAAAATGACAAAAGCACCACTTATAACAGCACCAAAAGGTTGTACCCTTGATGATGCAGAGAAGATTTTTAGAAGCAATAAAGTTGAAAAACTTCCAATTGTAGATGAAAACGGAAGACTTGATGGGCTTATTACTATAAAAGATCTAAAGAAAAGAGCAGAATATCCAAATGCAAACAAAGACAAATATGGAAGACTAATAGTTGCAGCTGCTATTGGTGTTGGGCAAATTGATAGGGCTGAGGCTTTGGTTGAAGCTGGAGTTGATGCAATTGTTATGGACTCAGCTCACGGACATTCAAAAGGCATTATTAACACACTAAAAGAGTTAAAAGCTAAATTTGATGTTGATGTTGTTGTTGGAAATGTTGCAAATTCTGTTAGCATTAAAGACTTAGCAGAGGCTGGTGCTGATGGTATTAAAGTAGGAATTGGACCTGGAAGTATATGTACAACTAGAATTGTAACAGGTGTTGGATTTCCTCAAATTACAGCTATTAGCGATTGTGCAGATGAGGCTAAAAAATATGGAATTCCAATAATTGGAGATGGTGGAATTAAATATTCAGGTGATATAGCAAAGGGATTGGCAGCTGGAGCAAGCTCTATAATGATAGGAAGTCTTCTTGCTGGATGTGAAGAGAGCCCAGGCGATATGATAACTTATCAAGGTAGAAGATATAAAGTCTATAGAGGGATGGGATCACTTGGTGCTATGCAAAAAGGAAGTGCAGATAGATATTTCCAAGAAGGCACTGCATCAGAAAAATTTGTTCCTGAGGGAATTGAAGGTAGAGTTCCATATGCAGGACCACTAAGTAGTGTTATATACCAACTTGTAGGTGGTGTAAAAAGCTCTATGGGGTATTGTGGTAGTAAAGATATACCAACTTTTCAGGAAAAAGCTGAGTTTGTTCAAATTACAACTGCAGGACTTAAAGAGAGCCATGTTCATGATGTTGTTATAACAAAAGAGGCACCAAATTATAGAGTTGAGTAGTGAAAATATCTACAGAAACAGAGTATTTTAACGAGCCACTTTATTTAGAAAGTGGCCGTATACTACCTTCATATAATCTTGTTTATGAAACATACGGAGAGCTAAATAGCGATAAAAGTAATGCAATAGTAGTTTGTCATGCATTAACAGGCTCTCACCATGCAGCAGGAAGATATAAAGATGAAGTAAAATCTGGATGGTGGGATTCTTTAATAGGCAATGATAAAGCAATTGATACAAAGAAATATTTTGTAATCTGTGTAAATATTTTAGCTAGTCCTTTTGGATCTACTTGTCCACTTGATATAGATAAAACCACCGGTAAAGAGTATAGAACAAAATTTCCTGTTGTTGTAATTAGTGATGTTGTAAATGCTCAAATAAAACTATTTAAAAGACTTGGTATCAAGGAAGCTTATGCTGTAATTGGTGGAAGCTTAGGAGGTATGCAAGCTCTTTGTTTTGCTATAGAGCACCCTCGGTTTAGTAAAAGGGTTATAATGCTTGCAAGCACCTATGCAACAAGACCTTGGGCTATAGCTTTTAATAAAATTGCTATTGAGGGCATTGTTAATGACCCTGAGTTTAATGGCGGATATTATGATAGATACAAGATAGCAAGTGAAGGCTTAAAAGGTATGGCTATTGGGAGAATGGCAGGACATATAAGCTTTTTAAGTCCTGATTCAACCTTAAAGAAATTTGGAAGAGAGTATGTTGAGACAGATGGTCTTTATGAGTTAAAAGGTAGGTTTCAAATAGATAGATATATGGAGTATAATGGGCATAACTTTTCTAAAAGATTTGATCCGCTTTGTTATCTTTATATAGTAAAAATGATGAATATATTTGACTGTACAAGGCATTTTGATAGCTTAGAAGATGCACTGTCTTTGATAAAATCAAGACTCACACTTATATCTTTTAAAGGAGATATGCTTTTTATGCCTTCTGAAATGGAAGAGATATATAAGGCAATGGTTAAAACTGATAGAAAAAATATGGTAGAATATTTTGAGATAGACAGTAACTACGGACATGACGCATTTTTAGTTGAAACTGATAAATTTGATTTTTATATAAAAAAGGCATTAGAGTGGAAAAAATAGATAGTTTTGAAGATAAAATTGAAAAAATAAACCTTCTTTTAGAGAGATTAAAAGATGAAAATTTAAGTTTAGATGAGAGTGTTAAGTTATATAAAGATGGTATGGGAATTTTAAAAGAAGCAAAAAATATTTTAGAAAATGCTAAGCTTGAAATCATAGAAATAGAAAAAGAAGATGAGTAAAATTTGCATTATTCAACTTCCTACTCTTTCTATGAGTGAGGCAAGGATTGATTACTATATAAGAGTTGTAAAAGACAATGGTGCTTGCATGGTTGTTCTTGGTGAATATGTTTTAAATAGCTTTTTAAATGAACTTTTAAAAATGCCAAAAAATTTAATAAAAGAGCAAATTTCACACAAAAAAGAGCTTATGAGAGAGCTTGCTAAAAAATACGACATAACTATAGTTGCTCCTTTTTTACATCCTAAAGGGGATGGTTTCATCAAAGGCATATCAAAATTTTCACCAAAATCAACTAAATTTTGGCAACAAAATATACTTATTAACTATCATCATTGGAATGAAAAAAAGTTTTTTTTAAATGATGCAAAAGAGATAAATCTTCCAGTTTTTAACCACGATAAATTTAAATATGGCGTTATAAGTGGTTTTGAATCTCATTTTGATATCTGTTGGCAATATATGATGAAAAACAGAGTTGATGTAGTTTTGGTTCCAACATCTTCAACATTTGATTCAAACTTAAGATGGGAAGAGCTTTTAAAAATTAGAGCTTTTACAAATCAAGTTTATGTTTTAAGAGCAAATCGTATAGGCAAAACTAAATTTGAGGGAAAAATTTATGAGTTTTATGGTGATAGTTTTGCTGTTTCTCCAAATGGAATTATAAGTAGTAGATTAAAAAAAGAAGAGGGAATTTTACTCTTTGAGCTTTGCAAGGATGAGTTAAAAGAGGAAAGAAAAGCTTGGAAATTTAGAGAAATTATAGAAGAAAGGGAAATTAAATGAATTATTTCCATAGACAAATTCAACTGTGGGGTGAGGATACTCAAAATTTATTAAAAGATAAAAAAGTTTTAATAGTTGGAAGTGGCGGGCTAGGAAGTTCTTTGGCATATGCATTAGGAAGTAGTGGAATAGGGCAAATTGATGTTGTGGATTTTGACACGGTGAGCATTCACAATATCCACCGCCAAATTCTTTTTAATCTAGAAGATGGCGATAAGTTTAAAGCAGAAATTTTTAAAGAAAAAATAGAAAAAAGATATGATGGTATAAAGATAAATACTCATATAAAAACCTTTGATGAATTTATAAAAACATCTACTGAAAAATTTGACTTAATTTTAGATGCCACAGATAATTTAGAAACTAGAGGCAAGATAGATAAATTTGCAAAATCACAACATACACCTTGGATATATTCATCAGTTGAAGCGTTTCATGGACAGGTTTGCTTTATGGATAAGGCAAATTTTAAACCATTTGTAAAAGAGAACTTAAAACCAGCTGGAATTGCTGCTCCAATTGTTATGTTTATAGCTAGTTTTGAGGCAAATTTAGCACTTAGATATTTAGCAAATTTAGAAGTTAAAAAAGATATTTTATACTATTTAGATATTAGTTCGGGCGAGCTAAATTTAAGGAAATTTAAACTATAAAGATAATTTTAAAAGGTTTATTATGGAAAATATTGAGTTTGAAATAGATTTTACTCTAAAGGTAAAATCCTAAAATGGCATGTTAATGTCATTTGCTAGACAGAACAAATATTCCATAATAATAAATAAGTTAAAAAAATATATAAATTTAGAGATAAAATTTGTTTAAATTAAAGCAACCTTAAATTTAGTATGACTATTCATAAAATTATTAATTTAAGGTTTTAAAATATGGTGTGTATTGCCAAATAGGTAAAAATGAGGATTAGCTATTTTTTACTAAAGTTAATTTTGAAAGCTTTAAGAATTTATGGCAAAAAAATGTGAAAAACCATCTATACAATTTAAAATTTGGCAAGGAATAAATATGGAAAAAAAGTGTTGCGATTGGGCGCTTAAAAGTGAAATAGAAAAAATTTATCACGATAATGAATGGGGTAAAATTGTAAAAGATGATAGCATTCTTTTTGAATTTATTATTCTTGAAAGCTTTCAAGCAGGGCTTTCTTGGAGAACTATTTTAAATAGACGTGAAAAAATGAGAGAGGCATTTGATGGATTTAATCCTGAAATTTTAGTTTCTTATGATGATAATTGTGTTGAAAAATTTATGAGTGATGATAGAGTTATAAAAAACAGATTAAAACTTAAATCTCTAGCCTCAAATGCAAAAGCTTTTTTAAATATTCAAAATGAATTTAGTAGTTTTTATAACTACTTATGGGGATTTGTGGACAAAAAACAGATAATAAATTCATTTAGTAATATGAAAGATGTTCCTGCTAAAACCGAGCTTAGCGATAAAATAGCAAAAGATATGAAAAAACGTGGGTTTAAATTTATGGGCTCAACTACGGTTTATGCATATTTGCAAAGTGTGGGTGTAGTAAATGATCATCTAATATATTGTGAAAAAAGATAAATGTAAGCCAAATTTTAAAATGCATTAAATTAAATTTGATGTTTATAGCCATTTAATGACAAAAATCCAGATGTTTTAGTATTTAGGCATAAGAAAAAGAAAAAGTATGGACTTGCTAAGAGATTTTGTTATATTTTGTGCTAAGTTTAGCTTAAAATGTAAGCCTATTTTAGCTATAATAAATTAAAATTTAATTTCAAGGTAGAGGTTTGCAAAAAGTTCATTTTATAGGGATTGGTGGAATTGGAATTTCAGCTATTGCTAGATTTTTAAAAGAGAAAAATTATATAATAAGTGGTTCAGATATCAAAGAGAGTGAAACCGTAGTAGAACTTCGACAAGAGGGAATGGAAGTAGTAACTCCACACTCAAAAGATATTATCAAAGATCAAGATTTTATAGTATATTCAGCTGCAATTAAAGAAGATAATATTGAGTTAAAAGAAGCTAGAGAAAAAGGTATAAAATGCTATTCTAGAAAGGAAATTTTACCACTTGTTTTAAAGGATAAAAAGGTATTTTCAGTAGCCGGAGCTCATGGTAAAAGTACAACCTCAGCCATGCTTGCAAGTATACTTGAAGGTTCTGTTATAATTGGAGCTATTTCAAAGCAATTTGGTTCAAATATGAAGTATTTTGAGAGTGAAAATATTATTTTTGAAGCAGATGAAAGCGATAGCAGTTTTTTAAATTCAAATCCATATTTGGCAGTTGTTACAAATGCTGAGCCTGAACATATGGAACATTATGACTATGATACTAGAAAGCTTTATGCTGCTTATAAAGGGTTTCTTGAGAGAGCTGATATCTGTGTTATTGATGCAGAAGATGAGTTTTTATCAACTTTAAAGATGGATTGCATAAAACTTTATCCAAGTAAAGATATTACAGATGTAAGGCTAGTTTTAAGAGACTATCAGCCATATATGAGTTTTAATCTAAAAAATTTAGGTAGGTTTGAAGTTTTTGGGATTGGATATCACATAGCAATTGATGCAAGTTTGGCTATTTTAGCAGCTGCTTGCAAAATGGGGCTTGAGGAGATAAAAGAAAAATTAAGCGAATATAAGGGTATTAGAAAAAGATTTGATATTTTAGTTGCTAGAAAGGACTATGTTTTAATTGATGATTATGCACATCATCCAACAGAGATAAAAGCAACTTTAAAAAGCGTTAAAGAGTATGCTAATCTTATGGGAATCAACAAAATTACAGCAATATTTCAACCACATAAATACACAAGACTTAAAGTAAATTTACAAGAGTTTAAAAACTGCTTTGAGGGAGTTGATGATTTGGTTATACTTCCGGTTTATTCAGCCGGTGAAAAGAGTAATGGAATAGATTTGCAAAAAGAATTTGCTCATTTAAATCCACTTTTTGCTGATAAAGTAAGTAGAGTTAATGAAAATATTGAGTTTAATGATATATTTGGAGTTAAGCATAGATTAGACTATGGTATAGTGATAGGCTTTGGGGCAGGCGATATTACATATCAATTAAGGAAAAAAATATGAGATATATAATTTTAATAATACTAGCCATTCTTGTGCTAGCTTTATTTAGTATAGATGATAACAAAATAAGTAAAAAAGTTAAATTTATAATAATACTTATCCTAGTTGCAATTGCCTCTTTTGGTTATTTTTACGAAGCAAAACAAGATAAGAAATTTGATAGTTTAAATTCCAAAATACAAGCTTTTCAACAAGGAAAAACGCTTAATTGTAATGGATATGAGGTAAACATGACAAATTTTAACTTCTCATACGCAACGCACTCTTTTATTTTTAAAAAAGATGCTAAGAAAGAGTTTCAAAATGTAATTATTAAAGCTAAGGATTGCAATTTAGATAATGAATAAAAATATTTTTAAAAAACTAGATTTAATTGAATATATAGAAAATTTCAACTCATTTTTATCAAGACCAAAAAATCTATATTTAGATGGTGATAGTAAGATAAACTATGAACAAATTATGGAATTTTCAAAACATGAAATAACACCGTGTGAAAACATCGCAAAGTTAGATGATGCAATTATAAGAACTAGTAAATTTGCAGTTTTACACATTAGTGAAATTTACGAATTTATAAAAATTATAAGATATTTTAACTATATAAAGAAATTTAATTTTGATATTAGGTTAAAAAATTGGCTTGATAGGATTATCATACCAGAGGCAATTTCTGAAATTTTAGATTATTTTGATAATAAAGGCGAGTTAAAAGATAGTATTGATGAAAGATTTTTTTCACTAAAAGAAGCGTATAAAATCAAAAAAAACGAGATAGATAGAGAGCTTAAAAAACTAATATACTCAAAATCCATAACGCCATATTTGGCAGATACTCAAATTCACTACATAAATGAAAATGAAGCACTTTTGGTTAGAGGTGGATTTAACCATGTTTTAAAAGGGAGCGTTGTTGCAAGAAGTAGTGGAGGGTATTTTTATGTGATTCCTGATTCTATATCAAAACTTAAAAGTGAACAAAGTGCTATTTCGGATAAAAAAGAGGAGATTGTTTATGAGTATTGTAAGCAAATTTCATCTACTTTTAATAAAAATTTACCATTTTTAAAGTTCATAAATAAGGAATTTGATAAGCTTGATAGTTTGCTAGCAAGGTCTTTTTTAGCAAAAGCAAAAGATTATGACTTTGTTTTAAGCGATAACTCAAGAGATATAATTATAAAAGAATTTGCCCACCCAGCGCTAAATAATGCAAAGAGAGTAAGCGTTGATTTTACTAAAAAAGTGCTTTTAGTAACAGGAGTTAATGCTGGTGGTAAAAGTATGCTTTTAAAGTCGATTTTAAGTGCTACTCTGCTCAGCAAATACCTTCTTCCTATGCCCATAAGATCTTATGGCAGTAAAATAGGGACATTTAAAGAGTTTGAAACCATTATGGAAGATCCACAAAATGTTAAAAATGATATTTCTACTTTTGCTGGTAGAATGCTTGGATTTTCTAAACTTTTTAATAAAAATAACCTTATTTTAGGGATTGATGAGATAGAGCTTGGAACAGATTTTGAAGAAGCAGCTAGCTTATATAGCGTGCTTATAAAAAAACTAATTGCAAAAGATAGCAAAATTGTAATCACAACTCACCATAAAAGACTTGCAATGCTACTTGCTAAAAATAGTGAAGTTGAGCTTGTTGCTGCACTTTATGACGAAGAAAAAGGAGCTCCAAAATTTGAGTTTTTAAAAGGAGTTATTGGAAAATCATACGCTTTTGAAACAGCTTTACGCTATGGAATAAATCCAAATTTTGTAAATGAAGCCAAAAAGCTTTATGGAGAAGATAAAGAGAATTTAAATGAAGTTATAAGCAAAGCTATAAATTTGGAACTTGAACTTAAAGAAAAACTTCAAGAAACAAAGGTGAAAGAGCAGAAATTAAATGATTTGTTAAATAGTTTGAAAAATCAAAAAGAAAAAATTGAAAAAGAGCAAAAACTTTTAATTTCAAAGCTTGAAATTGAATATTATAGAGCGATAGAAGAGGCTAAAAAAACTATAAATTTAAAAGATGTAAAAGATAAACAACGTAGTATTAATAGAGCAAATGAGTTAAAAAAACAGATAAATAAACCAGAATCTAAAAGTAAAGTAGAAAATTTTGAAGTAGGAGATATGGTTAAATACGACAAGATAAAAGGTAAGATTATAACTCTTAGCAAGAGTGATGCAGTAATTTTAAGTGATAATCTTCAGCTTAGAGTACCAATTAAATTATTAAAAAGAAGTGGAAATCCAACTCCAGCCAAAAAAAGCTCAATTAAAATCAATGTATCTAAACCTAAAAATGCAAGTTTTACTCTTGATTTACATGGGTTAAGGGCTGAAGAGGCTTTGGAAAAACTTGATAAATTTATATCAAATTCATTAGTAATGGGATATGATGAGGTTTTGATTAAACATGGAGTTGGAACTGGAAAACTAGCTTATGCTGTAAAAGAGTTTTTAAAAGCACACCCTAGCGTAAAAGCATTTCGTGATGGAATTCCAAGTGAGGGTGGGTATGGTTCAAAAGTGATAAAATTTTAAGGTTGAATATGCAAGAGTTTTTACAAGGAATTATGATAGGATTAAGTGTTGCTTTACCTTTTGGTCCTTTAAATATTTTAGTTATGTCATATGCGATTCATAGTTACAAGCACGCTTTAATAACAGGTATTGGTGCTGTAGGTGCAGATGTGATTTATTATTTTTTAATAAGCATAGGTGTTTTACAAGTATTAAATAGCCCAGAGTTTTTTAATATTTTAAGTGTAGTGGGTAGTTTGGTTTTAGTCTATTTGGCTTATGATATGTATAAAAATGCCTCTAAAGATATTGCATTAGAGACAAATTTACAAAAAAATAATTTTAAAATTTTTTAGAAGGTTTTTTCTTAAATGTAACAAACCCTTTAATTATAGCTATCTGGATAGGAATAGCCACTGCAATGGCGTCTTTTGAAGGAAGTTATATTATTGCATTCTTAGGTGTTCTTTTTGGGATTGGAAGTTGGATAGTTTTGTTTCCACTTGTAATATATAAAAGCAGAAACATAATAAGCAAAAGATTACAAAAGGGGTTATCTTATTTTTCAGCACTGATTTTGATATTTTTTGCAATTAGTTTATTGTATAATACATTTATTAAAGGAGTATAAATGAAAGCAATAGATATTTTAATTGAGATTTTAAAATTTAAATCAATAACTCCTAAAGATGATGGTGTATTAAATTATATTGACATATTACTTCCTAATTTTAAAGAGGAATTTATAGAAAAAAATAGTGTTAAAAATCTTTTTTTAAAAAAGAAATTTGGCGATGGTGTTCATCTTTGCTTTGCTGGACATGTTGATGTCGTGCCACCGGGAGATGGCTGGAGTAGTGATCCTTTTAAGCCAGTAATTGAAGATGGATATATATATGCAAGAGGTGCCCAAGATATGAAAAGTGGAGTGGCAGCTATGATATCAGCCCTTAATAGTGTAGAAAATTTTAGTGGAACTTTAAGCTTACTTCTAACAAGTGATGAAGAGGGCGATGCACTGCACGGAACTGTTGAGGTTTTAGAAATTTTAAAACAAAGAAATGAACTTCCTGATTACGCAATTGTTGCTGAACCAACTTGTAGCAAGATTATGGGAGATACCATAAAAATAGGTAGACGAGGTTCAGTTAATGGGGTTTTAAAAATTTTTGGAAAACAAGGACATGCTGCTTATCCTGCAAAGTGTATTAATCCAGTCCATATTTTAGCTAGTAAATTTAAAGATTTTGCAGGACATAATTTAGATAATGGAAATGAGTTTTTTGAGCCAAGTAAGATAGTTATAACTGATATCCGAGGTGGAATGGAAGTTACTAATGTAACACCTGATTATGTAAAAGTTATGTTTAATGTAAGAAATTCAAACCTAACAACAAGCCAAGATATTGAAAATTATATTAGAAATTTATATAAAGATTCTGATATCTCACTTGAAATAAATGGGAGAACAAAGCCATTTTTGACAAATAAAGATTCAAAATTAGTTCAATTTTTACAAAGTAGTGTTGAAGAAATTTGTAGCATAAAGCCTGTTTTAAATACAGCAGGAGGAACAAGCGATGCTAGATATTTTGCAAGTTATGGGGTAGAAGTTGCTGAGTTTGGGGTTATTAATGATAGAATCCATGCCACAAATGAAAGAGTTAGCATAGAAGAAGTAGAAAAATTAGATAAAATTTTAAAAAATTTAATAGAAAAATTTAATTAAATTTAACTATAGAACTTTTAAAAAAATAGATAAATTTATATAAGTATTTTAATTATAAATTTGCATTAATAAGCATTGGCGATAAAATTTAAAAATGTAAATGCCATATATAATTTGACTAATGAATTAGCATAAGGCAAATATATGAATAAAAATATAAATTCAAAACCTACTTTTAAAATCATAATAGGAGTATTGCTAGGAATTCCTATATGTGCTTTTTTATGGTATGTATATTTTTATGGTTTTGTATCTTTTGCTAGATATGCGGATTATGTATATAATAGTATTTTGCAAAATTTATTTTTTAGCTATTTTTCAGGTGATAGCTTTATAGATGAAACAATAGATTATGCAGAACATAGTTTTTTAATTATTTGCACTTTTATAATATCCATTTTTTCAATGCTTTATGTTTATATCAAATTTTATAAATACTATTTTAGTAGAGAAATAAATATAGGCATTATTGATTATTTATTATATTTTATTTTTATATTTTCTTTGTTTATAATGCTTGTTTCTAAGATATATAGTGATATAAAGGGTTATGAAATTAAATACTTTTTTGAACACTCTATAATTATATTTATATCGCTAATCATAACTTATACAACATCAGTAATAATTAATAAAAAAGCAGTTTTGCCAAAAAAGTCAAAACAAGACTTAGTTACTAAAAAGAATTTTAAAACAAATAGTAATTCAAAAGGTTTTAAATATTTTTTAAAGATATTTTTTTCAGCTATTATAGCCCCTATAATGATAATAATTGTTTTAGGTTTAGGCTACTTATATTATGTTTTATTGTATTTAGGTCCTACTGATGAAGCGATAAATGAAAAAGAAAATGTTATAAATTTAACAGAAAATATTTTGATAAAAAATGATGTATGTAAAAATGAAGATGATTGTGATGCAAAACAGTATATTCTCTATAGAGTAATGAAAAATAATATATATATATATATATATTCACAACAACATAAATAATGATAAAGTTTTTAATGATATTAAAATAAATTTAACTAAACTAAATCCAAAAAATGGAGTTAATTACATAGTTAAATTCTATAAATATAACCACGATGAGTATTTAAAAAATGAAAACCTTAAAAGAAGAGCATTTTATGAAATTAAAATAAAAGGATAAAAATGGAAAAAACAACCGATGAAGACAAGCCACTTTTAGTTATAAATCGTAAAAAAGATTTTAAGGTTGTTTTATATGAAATTTTTTATCTGATATGGGTAATTGTTACGGCTTTTGTTAGTTTATTTTTTATGGCATTATTGCACAATGCTATATCAACTATCATCGGCTATAGTTTGTTAATCTTAATCCTTTGGCATTTTTTTTGTGTATTTAGTATAAAACAAATTTTATGTTATGATGAATATTTTTTAATAAAAAGATTATTTTATACAAAAAAGATTTATTATAATACTTTACATAACAAATATAGTTTTTCTAGTGGTATAAATGATATGAGTTTAACATTAACACATAAAAAATACAAAATTAAAACTTTTATAAACAAATATGTATTTACCAAAGATGATTTTTCTAAATTCATTGAACTTTTAGAAAGTAAAGGGATAGAAAAAAATAAATTTTTTAGTGAAATTAAAGATAACAATACTAATATAAACGAACAATTAAAATCAAAACTTACTTTTAAAATTATAATAGGAATTTTGTTAGGCATTCCTATATGTGCTTTTTTATGTTATATTTATATTCTTGGTGCTTTTAAATTTTATTTATATATGGATCATCTTTATGATATTATTTCAAAATACCTATTTCCAAATTATAATACCGTTATACCTATCACAACTGAAGATGATTTTGATTTTGGAGAACTTGGTTTGTTAATTGGAACTTGGTACCTTTCGATTGCTTTTCTAACACTATACACTTATATAAAACTACTTATAAATCATTTTAGAAAAGAAAAAAGGCTTGGTATGTTTTTTTATTTTATCTATTTTGTTTTTATATTTTCTGCAATTGTAGCATTTTTAGAAACATCAGAGATATATCCTACTGACATATATGAAAAATCATATTTTTTTGAATATACAATAATAGCAACCATATCACTAATAGTTACATTTATAACATCAATTATAGCACATAAAGAAGTAAGGTTTTTTAAAAATAAAGATAAAGAAAATAAAAGGAGTATAGACAATGAACAAATTAACAGATAAACAAATAGAGTTACTTGATAATGAGCAAGCAAAAACAGAAAAATCAAAAATTAACATAGTTTTTCAAATCATATTGTTATCTTTTAATATGGCAAATTCATTTGTGTTTGTATGCTTTGCGTTTTATATTTCATACTATGTTTTGTTTGTAAAATTTGATAATACCTTATATAGCCCAGTGGATGGAATGGTTGCGATGGTTGAGTTTACTATTTTGTACTTATATATATTTTTGTTTTTTTTAATTACAAGTATTATTCTTGCTAAATTTTTTAAAAATCTTAAAAATTTAAATGATTTTTTTAAGTTTTTTTGTGTTTATTCATTTATAATACCTTGGATTATGGCACCTATAGTTATTTATATAAATAAAATATCAAATTCATATATTTTTACTATTTGTTTGTCTATAGTCCCGCAAATTTACTTAATTTGGATAATCTTTTTTATATTGAAATTTAAATTAGAAAGTAAAAAATGAAAAATATCATTAAAAATATTTCATTTTGTATTTTTGTATTTTTTTTCTCAAAAATTATATTTTCTATTTTTATAAACGATTTTTCTTTTTTTATTTTGCCTTGTATGCTATATTATGGCTATTTATATATTTACTTCTATCAAAACAAATTGGCAATTTTAAAATTAATAAAAATATACTTTTTTTAATGTTAACAAGTATATTCGCTTTTTATTCTGTCAAAATATACAAAATTTATTATAAAAAGCCAACTGAATTTATACAAAATATAATTTCTATAAAAGATAATGAAAAATTAAAATTATATGTCAACAAAATACTTGCTTATAAAAATAATGATGAAATTTTAGATTTTTTTAAAAAACAGAATTTTAAAATTTACAATCAAGAAGGATTTACTACTTTTTACTTTAAAAATATGATTTTAGGTAAAAAGTATATTATAGGTATAGAATTATTTGACAATAATATTACAAATGTTTGTGTTTTTACAGGATATAATGCAAATTAGTTTTTAGATTTAATATTATATGGTGTTTTAATAATTAAATATTTCTAAGTAACATAAATTTGCTATAATATTACAAACCAAATTTAAAAGGAAAAAAATGAAAAAAATTGAGACAAAAAATGCACCAGTTGCATTAGGACCGTATTCACAAGCTATAAAAGTTGGAGATTTTTTATTTACATCAGGTCAAATTGGCTTAAAGGTTGATGGTGAGTTTGCAGGAAGCAGTATAGAAGAGCAGACAAAACAGGCTATGGAAAATTTAAAAGCCATTTTGGAAGTAAAAAATTTAACTTTTGAAGATGTTATTAAAACTACAATTTTTTTAGCAGATATGAATGATTTTGCAAAAGTTAATGAAATTTATGGAAGCTATTTTGGAGAGCATAAACCAGCAAGAAGCACTTTTGCTGTAAACGCTTTACCAAAAAACGCTTTAGTGGAGATAGAGTTAATAGCTAAGATATAAAAAGAGCCAAACGGCTCTTTTTTAGCCAAAGATTTTTCTTATTAAACAAAAACCTTGTCCATGGAATTTTCCATAGCTTTGTTCAAAAAAACCTATTTCACACTTAATTGCTGTTCTAAAGATTTTTAAGAATCTCTCTCCCTCTTTTGATTCTAGTTCAATATCTGCAATTTTCTCATTTATAAAGTCTGTATATTCTTGAACTGCCTCTTTATAAGTCTTACCTTTATATATATCAATCCAGTTTTTATAAGCTTCTACTCTTGGATTATAAGATATATCTTTTCCTATTTTTTCAGCCATACCATAATACCCCACTATACATGGAGCAAGCGATATAAGTATTTCATTAACTGAGTATGAATTAGCAATATCTAAAAGGTATCTAGTGTAGGCTATTGTCGAAATTTCTTCTTCTGCTTTTTTTAGTTCATCTTCTGATATGCCTTGTTCAGAGCAGTATTTTATATGGTGAGCAAGCTCTTCTTGTAGTAAATTTTGAAGACCTAAAGAGAAAAATGTTAAATCATCGATATCTTTACTTTTATATATAGCCAAAGCATAAAGTTTGCCTACATTTTTTAAGAAAATATAGTCTTGAATTAGATAGTGTTTAAAAGCTTCAAGTTTTAGTTTAGAGCTAGCTAAGTCTTTAATGAAATCATGATATTGGTATTGATTCCATTCACTTTGATTTCTGTCAATTAAATCTTGTAATAACATAAAAACTCCTTTTAAAATAGTTAAATTGATTATAACAAGTATAATTAAATAATCAGAATTAAGCTAAAATGATACAATTAATATAAAATATAGATGATTAAGACATTGTTTATAGCCAATTTTATATAATAAATACAGTATAAGGAGATAGTTTTGCGTTTTGTAATATTTATATTTTTAGCTCTTAATATAGCAAATAGCTTTGCTTTAAAACCAAATGAAAACTCAAATTCAAAAATAGATTATATTAAGAGTGATTTTTCATCACTTAGCGCAAAAAACCTTAATGATTGCGGTAAAGCCTTGCATAAAGTTAAAACAAGAGATGGGGAAATTTTAAAGTATTGTTCACTTGGTGAGCTTGCTGTTCATAGTATGGATATGGATATTTTATTTAGCACTATTAGTGCAGTGGATTGGTATACTAAAAAAAATATTAAGGCAGATAGTGCCTACTATGTAGTAAATTCAAGTCTTGAATATGAAGCTGCGTTTAAGAATAAAGAAGATGCTTTGAAATTTAGTAAAGAATTTGGTGGAGAGATAGCTAATTTAGATAAAGCATATGATGTTGGCTTTATTAGAGTTGAAAATGATTTAGATAAAAATATATATAAAAATGAAAAGAAATTTTATCCTATGGGCGAGAGGATATATAATCTTAAATGTAAGAAATTTAATTTTGAAAACTATCCGTATATAAATGAGTTAAAGGTAGATATTTTTAAAAATTGTAAAAATTTAGATGAGCGAAAAGCACAACTTGTTTTGAATTATTTGTGGTATAAAAAGTCTCAAACTAGTAGCTTAAATTATAAAATTTCTCCTACAGATAAGGACAAATGTCCAGTATGTGGCATGTTTGTATATAAATATCCTAAATGGACAAGCTCTTTAAAGTATGCAGATAGCAAAGAGAGTAAAGTTCTTTTTTTTGATGGCGTTAAAGATATGTTTAAGTTTATCCATAGCCCTAAAAACTATGGAGCAAATAGCAATGATTTAAGATATGAGTTTATCCACGTTACAGGATATTATACTTTAGAAGCCATAGATGCAAAAGATGCTTTTTATGTTTTAGGCAGCGATGTTCTTGGCCCTATGGGTAATGAGCTTATACCGTTTAAAAAAGAAGAAGATGCAAGAGTTTTTAGGCTTGATCATGTAGGGATGGAAATTTTAAGATTTGATGAAATAACAAAAGGTATAATTTGTAAACTAGATGGGAGAAGCTGTGAGTAAAAGAGTAAAATTTACAATCTTAACTATTGTGGTTTTTTTATCTATAATAGTACAAATTTCTATATTATTACTTAAAGATTACAAGATAGAAGAAAAGCAAAATCTTATAAAAATCACATCTTTAAATAGCTTTGCCTTTTATACTCAAATTCCTTATCTAAGACATAGTTTTGGGCACTCATTGGATGAAATTTTTAAATACCACCCAGCTTTTAGAGAAAGCGATATAGGAAGCTTTGTTAATTCTGGATACGCAAAAAGGTTTATAGAAAAATGAAAAATTTATTTGATTACACTCTATCATCGCTAACAAGACATGGACTTAAAAATATAGTCATAATAGTCATATTTGGATTTTTGGTTTTTTTACTATCATCTGTTATTATGATAACAAACTCACTAGCTCTTGAGTATAAAACTATATCAAAAGATTTTCCAGATTTGCTAGTTCAAAAAAGATATGGAGCAAAGACATATCTAATAAGCCAAAAGGATGTTGAGCCATATTGGAAAATGGCTGGAATTTCATCTATTGAGGGTAGAATTTGGGGTCAATATTACTTTGAAAGGCAGCAAATTTATACTAGCATTTTTGGCATTAAAAGTTTTGTTGATTACTATCAAAAAGAGATAAAAGATATAGCTGAAAAACTAGATAACTCTTCTAGTGGTCCTTTGATGATTACATCACAAAGTATTTTGGATTTTTTTGAAGAAGATATTGAGACTTATGATGGAAGTTTGCCGTTTTTTACACCTCAAAATAGTATGATAAGAGTAGGAATAGGCGGTGTTTTTAAGCTAAAACACTCTTTAGAAAACAATGATTTAATACTTTTGGATGAAGATATAGCAAGAGAAATTTTAGGGATAGAAAAGGGCTATTATGCTGATTTTGTAATGAGAGTTTCTAATCCAAACGAAGCTGATTTTATAGCAGATAAAATTCGTCTTTTTGATCCAACTTTAAAGGTTATAACAAAAAAACAGATGTTGCAATCATATCAAGTTTTATATGATTATAAAAGTGGTTGGTTTTTAATGCTTTTAATTATCTCTTTTGTCTCTTTTTCTATAATTTTATATGATAAAGCAAGTGGACTTAGAAGCGAAGAGAAAAAAGAGATAGGCATTTTAAAAGCTCTTGGCTGGGAGATATCACATATAATAAATTATAAACTAATGGAATCTTTAATTCTTTCTATGTTTGCTTTTACTATAGGAATTAGTTTGGCTATGTTTTTTGTATATTTTTTACAAGCTCCAGGGCTTAAGTATGTGTTTAGTGGATATAGTGAGCTCAAACAACCATTTGAGCTTATATTTTCGTTTGATTTTAAAGCAATAGCTCTTATTTTTTTCATAACGATTCCATTATATGTAGCTGTTTGTATAATGCCAGCTTGGAAAATTGCTACAATGGATAGCGCAGAGGTTTTAAGATGATTGATGTAAAAAATATAACAAAAATTTTTAATGAAAATACAAATCAAGAATTTACAGCTCTTAAAGATATAAGCTTTAGTGTAAATAGTGGAGATATTTTCTTTCTAAAAGGTATAAGTGGTAGTGGTAAAAGCACGCTTTTAGCCATAATGGCAGGACTTTATAAGCCAACTTTTGGAGAGATTATAATGAACAATGAGAGCATTTCTAAGCTTTCTTTGAAATTTGCAAGTGCATTTAGAAGAAAAAACATAGGGATGATTTTTCAAAATTTCAACCTAATTCCAACATTTAATGTGATAGATAATATACTAATTCCAACCGTTGTGGATAAAACAAATAAAGTAGAATACGCAAAAGAGCTACTTAGTAAATTTGACTTAATAAACAAAGAGAATCTTTTGGTTAAAAATCTCTCAGGCGGAGAGCAACAAAGAGTTGCCATAATTAGAGCGTTAATCAACAATCCAACCATTATATTAGCCGATGAGCCAACTGCAAATTTAGATAAGGCTTTAAGTATAAAGTTGTTTGAATATTTTGAAGATATGAAAAAAGATGGAAAAACTATCATCATCTCTACGCACGATCCATTTTTACTAGAAAGTGATATAGCTGATGGCTTTTTTGAACTTAAAAAGGGTGAATAGATGTTAGTGCTTACACCTTTTATAATGACACTTTTGATAGTTGAGGGGATAATTGTATTTTTTGGTTTTATAGCCTTTATATTTTCTATAAAAATTTATAAAAAATACAATTTTAATGAAAATACCAGCTATCAATACAATCTCGCAAAACAAGGTTATCTCGTATCTATAATCGTATTTTTTATACTATGTATAAAATTACCTCTATTTTTGTTTTTTGTTTGGTCTATGGATGTGGTTTCATCTTTAATTCCAGGAGCTATGTGTGCTGCTGGGATTGTTGATGCTACAGATTATGGAATTTATATGTTCATCTTTAAGATTTTAAATTTGTTTTTTCTAAGCGGGTGGCTTCTTATAAACTATGAAGATTCAAAGACTAAAAATTCAAGTTTCTTAAAGACCAAATTCAAATTTTTCATACCTATTTTTATACTCTTGGCTTTAGAATTTTTATTGGAATTTTTACATTTTTCAGGTATCTCTTTGACTGAGCCTGTGCTTTGTTGTAGTGATATATTTAAGGCAAATGATTTGGGCGAACTTAAACTTTGGCATACGGATAAGTTTATACTATCTATTTTTTATCTATTTTTTATCTTAAATTTTATATCCGCTTACTATAAAGCTGATCTTTTGATATCTATATTTTCTCTTTTGTTTATGTTATCAGCCATATATGCGATTATTAGATTTTTCTCTCCATATATTTATGAACTACCAACTCATAAATGTCCATTTTGTATGCTTCAATCAGACTATGGCTACATAGGATATCCTATATATATTTTGATATATTTGGGTGCTGTTCCTGGGTTTTTTATATTTATTTTAGAGCTTTTAAATGTGAAGATAGAGGAGTGTTGGTATAAAATTTCAATGTATGCAAATTTAGCACTTGTTGGAATTTTAAGCTATTTTCCACTAGCTTACTATATAAAAAACGGAGTTTGGCTGTAGAGGTTGTTTTAAATTTTGATATTTAATTATTTTTACCGCTTAACATTTTGGTTAAGTGTTTTACTATCATCATTTAGTATTTTTACTCATTTTTCAACTCCTCATAATTTATTTTTTCATATAAAAGTCCATATTTATTAAAAAATACTTTTGTATTTTCTATGTCTATATTTGTTATATTTATAAAATACTTTTTTATGTTTTCATATTCTTGTTTTGTGTTGGGTCTAATATTTATCACTTTATCATCTTGAAGTATTATGATAGAGTCATAATACTTATACTCTTTTAATCTGTTTTGAAATAGGTTGTATAGAAATTTATTGATTATATTTTCTATAAAACAAAATATAGTTAGTGGAAGCAAAATAATCCACAATACCCTTACTATCTCAATTGGTCTTTGCGACTTATGATAAAAAGGTTCATATGTTTTAAAAACTTGATATTCTTTGTTTAAGTCTATCTCTTCTATGATTAAGTTTTGATGTAGAAATTTAATTTTTTCATTTGTTAAAACAATTTTTCTTTTATTTCTACTTTTTAAATATGGTAAGATATATGGTGCAAACATAGCAGGCCACAACCAAAAGAAATGTCTATTTAATGTATCTTTATTTGCACCCCAAGGATTAAAAATATAAACATATATACAAAATATTATTGAAGGAACTATAAGCAAAAAATCAAAAAAGGCATTATTATCTTTTATTATTATTGGTTCTTTATTATAATCTCTATTTAAATCCATAATAAACTTTCATATTTTAAATTTAAAATAATTTAATTATAAAACTATTTTCTTGTAAAATGATTAAAATAATATTTTAATATTATTAGTAAAACACTTTAAAAAGTTTAAAATCTTTTGCATTTACAAAATTTCCTAGTTTCTTAGCTAACTCTTCACCATCTACATTTAAAGTAATACCTTTATCCATTTAGTATCTGCTATCTCACTTTTACTAGGTGCATTTTTTGCCCCCATAAGTAGTAGCTTGAACCTTGTTTGAATAATCACCATTTAAGTTTAATTTATATGTTGCCATTGTTTCTCTTTTGTTTTAAGTTTTGTTTAGTTTATAAGCCATTAAGAATATTCGAAGATACTATTTCTTTTATTCTTTTTTCTACATCATAATTCACATTTCCACAATTATCAATTTTTCTTTTAAAACTTTCGATATTTTTTATATCTTTTTTGTATTTATTAATAATATTATCTACTTCTTCTTTGCTAAAATGTTTATCTTTGTCATAAAACAAATTTAAACCTATGTATGCATGGGCTTGCATTAATGTATTATTTTTTAAATAAAAGCTATTATTTAGGTATATTTTATATTTTCTTCGAATATCATTAATATGTATATATATAACTGGCTTTTTAAACCCAGCTATATTTGTTTTTGTGTCTATTATAAATAATTCATCTAAATTTACTAATTGTAAATTATCTGAAGAAAAAAACTCATATTTTTTCTTTTTTCTTTCAAATACTCTTCCCAATTATCAATAGTAAAGTTTTCATCTATATAGTATTCATTTATTCCAACACTATCTAAATAATAATCAACTTTCTTATCTATAGTTTTTCTCTTTTTTAAATACTGTAAAACAGCTTTTTTATATAACTCCTCTTTTGGTAGTATTCTGTTTTCTTTTAAACAATACCCCTGTTTATATTTTTCTTTTCCAAAGATAGTAGTTAAGCTTATGCCATATTTATTAGAGTAATCAGGAACAGCTCTTACAAAGATTAAAGTTAAAATTATGAGTATTGTAAATGATAAGAGTATCTTTTGTTTTTTAAAAAAGCGTTTTAGTATGAGATATAGGATTAATAAAGATATTATAGCTCTTATTATTAAAGAAGCTAAAGGGTAAAGAGTTGTAAATTCTTTAAAATCTTCTGCTATTTCATTAGCAGAAAGAGCAAAGGCTAGTAAAAATATAATAATTACAATAAAACCCATAATGCTTATTGAGATTATAGACATTATCTTAATTGATGTTGTAGTTATAGTTGGTTTGTCATTTTTATCTTGGGTGTTGTTTAAGCTTTCATTATTTGAGTTAGTATCTAAATTTGAATTATTGTTTAAATTTTCTTTATTTGAATTTGAGTTATTGTTTAAATTTAAGTTATTGTTTGCTTGGTTAATGTTACTATTTTTATCATCTAAATTTAAATCTTTTTTAGATATTTTAATTTCTCTATCAGTTAAACTATTGTCTAGCTTTGTATTTTTATCCATCTTTTTCCTTTTAGGGTAAAGTAAATATATTAGAGCTATAATAAATAGTATCTAAATAAAATCAATGCTAAAAATAGAGCAGTAAAATTTAGAGTGGTATAGCACCACTCTAAAATATTAAATTTTATAAAATTGAAAGTAGTATTCCAGCTGCAACTGCTGAGCCTATTACTCCAGATACATTTGGACCCATTGCGTGCATTAAAAGTAGATTTGTTGGATCTTCTCTCATCCCTTCTTTGTTTGCAACTCTAGCAGCCATAGGAACAGCACTAACCCCAGCAGCTCCTATTAAAGGGTTGATTTTATCTTTGCAAAATTTATTCATAATTTTTGCCATTAAAACCCCGCCAGCAGTTCCAATACTAAAAGCTATAAGACCAAGAACCAAAATACCCAAAGTTTCAGGAACTAAAAACTTTTCAGCTGCAAGTTTTGAGCCAACAGAGAGCCCTAAGAATATAGTTATGATGTTTATGAGTGCATTTTGCATAGTATCACTAAGTCTTGCAGCAACACCGCTTTCTTTTATGAAATTTCCAAAAGTAAGTGCTCCTATTAAAGGAGTTGCTGATGGAAGCATAAGCATACAAAGAAGTAAAACAGTTATAGGGAAAATTATTTTTTCAATTTTTGAAACCTCTCTTAGTTGAACCATTTTAATCTTTCTTTCCTCTTGTGTGGTAAGAAATCTCATAATAGGTGGCTGGATTATAGGAACAAGTGCCATATAGGAGTATGCAGCAACCGCAATGGCACCAAGTAAATCAGGCGATAGTTTAGAGGCTACAAAGATAGCAGTTGGACCATCAGCACCGCCTATTATACCAATGGAAGCAGCATCTTGAATGGTAAAGTTAAAAATAGATGTGTACTGTGATAATGCCAAAGCTCCAATTAGTGTAAAAAATATGCCAAGTTGGGCAGCACCGCCTAGAATTGCCGTTTTTGGATTTGCTAAAAGTGGTCCAAAGTCAGTCATAGCTCCAACGCCCATAAAAATAAGCAGCGGAAAAAGACCATTTTCAATACCAGCTGAGTAGATTATATTTAAAAATCCACCAGGTTCTGCAATTCCTGCAAGGGGTATATTTGCCAAAAATCCACCAAAAGCAATTGGCAGTAAAAGCAATGGCTCAAAGCCTTTTACTATTGCTAGATAAAATAGTAAAAAACACACAAGTATCATTATGATTTTTCCATAACTTTGTGTGAATTTAGTTCCGTGCCCTTTTGTTTCGGGGTTTATTAGTCCAGCAACTCCTGTTGATTTGGCAAAGCTTACAAAAAGTTCCGTCATGCTTTTGGATTTATATTCTTGAGTCATATGTTGCTGTGTTGTTTGTATATCATTTGCTAAAAGATTTGAACTACTTATAACAAAGAATATAAACAAAAAAAGTTTCAATAAAAATTTCATTTTTTACCTTAAAATTTAGCTAAAATTTGACCAGTTTCTACATTATCACCTTGTGAAACTAGTATTTCGCTTATAGTTCCACTGCAAGGAGCCACTACTTCTATCTCCATTTTCATAGCTTCCAATATAATGATAACTTCATCTTTTTTAACGCTTTGACCAGGTTTAGCTAGTACTTTAAAAACAGAGCCAGAAAGCCCTGCTGTAACCACTTCTCCTGTTGAGATAGTTTGTTTTATCTCTTCTGTTCTTATAGTTGTTGATATTTTTTCAATATTTTTTATCTCAACATTATGTCCCATTGCAACACTCACATTGTAAGCTTGTCCATTTACTGTAACTGTATAATCACCACTATCTTGAACTATCTCTTTTTTAGCAGACCCAGAATCTATATTTTTATCTTTTTTCCTAACCATAACCTTGCCTTCACCTTTTAAGAAAGCTATGCCTTTTTCTTTACATGCAAGAGCTATAAAAATATTTTCTTCACTCTCTTTTATTTTTTCTTTTTTTAAGATTTCTTTTGCATATTTTATTGATTTTTCTTCATCTTCATCGGCTATATCAATTGCATTTCTTGTAGTTGGTTCTAGTTTTAGTTGTTCACTTGCAAGTTTTATTATCTCCTCATCAGGCTTAACAGGCGTTTTCCCAAAGTAGCCAAGCACCATTTTACCATATCCATCAGCTATTTTTTTCCATTTTCCAAACATCACATTATTAAATGCTTGTTGGAAATAAAATTGACTAACAGGAGTTACACTTGTTCCAAACCCGCCTTTTTCTACAACTTCTCGCATAGCTTTTATAACTTCTGGAAATTTATTTAAAATGTTATTATCTCTCATCATTTGGGTATTTGCAGTTAGTGCGCCTCCTGGCATAGGTGAAAATGGTATTAGTGGGCTAACTTGTGTTGCTTCTGGTGGCATAAAATAATCTTTTAAGCACTCAGCTAAAACATCTTCATATTTAAGTATTTTTTCTAGCTCCAAACCACCTAAATCATAGTTTTTACCCTTAACAGCATGTAACATTGTTAAAATATCAGGTTGAGAAGTTCCGCCACTTACAGGACTTGCAGCTAGATCAATTCCATCAACTCCTGCTTCAAGAGCTGCTAAGTAGCAGGCTACACTAACGCCAGCAGTTTCATGAGTATGAAGCCTAATGTGAGTATTTTCAGGGAGTAGTTTTCTAGCCATTTTTATAGTTTCATAGACTTTTTGTGGACTACTTGTCCCACTTGCATCTTTAAAGCATACACTATCAAAAGGAATTCCGTTATCTAAAATTTCTCTTAATGTTTTTTCATAAAAAGCCGCATCGTGTGCACCAACGCATTTAGGCGGTAAATCCATCATAGTTACAACAATTTCATGTTTTAATCCGTGATGAGCTATCCTCTCACCGCTATATTCTAAATTTTTAACATCATTTAATGCATCAAAATTTCTAATAGTAGTAGTGCCATGCTTTTTAAACATTTTAGCATGTAAATCAACTATTTCACGGCTTCCAGTATCAAGAGTTACTGTATTTACTCCACGAGAAAGAGTTTGTAGATTTGCATCTTTTCCAACAATTTCTCTGAATTTGTCCATCATAGTAAATGCATCTTCGTTTAAATAGAAATAAAGACTTTGAAATCTAGCTCCACCGCCAAATTCAAAATGTGTAATTCCTGCATCTTTTGCCGCACTAAGTGCTGGTAAAAAATCATCCATTAAAACTCTAGCTCCAAAGACGGATTGAAAACCATCTCTAAAAGTAGTATCCATTACATCTATAAACTTTTTTGACATTATTTACCTTTTTGTGAAATTTGAAATTGTTTGATAGCTGCGGTAATTGCAACAACTACATCTTGATCAATATCATTGTCTAAATTTTTCAACTCTTTTTTTTGTATTATGTTTTTGTTTTGAGGGAAAAATCTATTAATTAAATAATATTGAAATTTTAGAGTATAAATTATAATAGTTAGAAACAAAAAAACAGCACTCATGCCTAAAATCATAAGTTTAAAGCCTTCTGCTACAAGATTTATCTCCATTAAACACCTTTTGTTAATTTAAATTAACAAATTTTAACTAAAAGTTATATGTTTTTAGCTGAAATTGTTATTAAATTATAAAAACATTACTAAAAAATTGATTTATATAAAAGCTATGCTTTATTATAAAGAATACTTAATATAATAAAGTTAATATAAAATTTAAGATGTATCAAATACTAGCTGGTATATAATCTTTTATTATTAAATTACAAAAATGCAGGAAAAAACATGCAACAAGAAAAACATTATGAAGTGATTGTTATAGGTGGCGGTATAACAGGAGCAGCACTCTTGTATGAACTTTCAAGATATACAGATATTAAAAAATTGGCTTTATTGGAAAAGTATGAAGCACCGGGAACTTTAAACACTAAAGCTACTGCAAACTCTCAAACTATACACTCAGGCGACATAGAGACAAACTACACATATGAAAAGGCGTCAAAAGTAAAACAAACTGCTGATATGGTGGTAAAATACAATTTACAACATGGATATGAAGATAAATTTATGTTTAGAACTCAAAAGATGACAATGGGTGTTGGTGATAAAGAAGTTTGGTTTATAAAAGAGAGATTTGAATCATTTAAAAATATATATCCACATCTTGAACTATTTAGCAAAGATGACTTAAAAGAGATTGAGCCAGCTGTTGTTTATGATGAATTTGGTAATGAAAGAGATGAAGAAATTGTTGCGATGGGAACAAGAAGTGCTACTTATACTACAATAGACTATGGTGCTATGGCGGTATCTCTTATAAAAAATTCACAAAAAGAGCCAAATAAAGTTTGTGATATATTTTATAATACTGAGGTTTTAGATATAGAGAAAATTGGCGATAGATACTACTTAAAAACAAAAAATAAAGCTTCAATTAGTGCTGATTTTGTTATAGTTAATGCGGGTGCCCACTCTTTATGGTTAGCTCATAAAATGGGATATGGTAAGGACCTTAGTTGTCTTGCTATGGCAGGAAGTTTCTATCTTTCAAAAAAAGAATTTTTAAAGGGCAAGGTTTATATGGTGCAAAATCCAAAACTTCCATTTGCTGCACTTCATGGTGACCCAGATATAAAAGCTAATGGCTTAACAAGATTTGGACCAACTGCACTTCCTATTTTAAAACTAGAAAGATACCATGGATTTAAAAGTTTTCCTGAATATTTAAAAACTTTAAATTTAGATAGCAATGTTATGTCTGTTTTTTGGAATCTTTTAAAAGATAGAGATATAAGAAAATATTTTATAAAAAATGTAATTTTTGAAATGCCATTTATAAATGTTAGAAGTTTTGTAAAAGATGCAAGAAAGATAATACCATCTTTAAAAACTAGTGATATATATTTTGCAAAAGGCTTTGGTGGAGTTAGGCCACAAGTTATAAATAAGAAAAACAGAAGTTTAATGTTAGGCGAGGCATCTATAAATGCAGGAGATGGAATTATATTTAACATGACCCCAAGTCCCGGTGCGACAAGTTGCCTAGGAAATGCTCTAAAAGATGTAAAAATAATTTGTGAGTATTTAGGAAAAACTTTCAATGAGAATAAATTTAATGAGGAATTAATAGATGACATCTCTTGATTTTTATTCAAAGATAGAGCCTATTATAGGTATGCAAGAAGCTTGCGATGAACTTTATGAGATTTTTTTAGATGAAATTTACAAACTTGAGTTTATGGGTAATGACGCACTTGATTTTGGAAGTGGGAGTGGAAATTTTGCGTTAAAATTAAAAAAAGATTTTAATGTGATTTGTATAGATAAAAGTTCTGAAATGGTAAAAGTTGCTAGTTCAAAAGGACTTGATGCAAGAAATACAAGTTTAAATGAAGTTAATGAAACATTTGATCTAATAACTGCGAGTTTTGATGTGATAAATTATATGGATAAAAAAGAGTTAAAGGAATTTTTAAAAATTATCTCCGAAAAGCTAAATGATGGCGGGTATTTTGTTTTTGATATAAATACAAAATTTGGTTTTACTGACGTGGCTGATGGACTTTTATATGAAAGTGATGATAAAGGAAATGAACTTATAATTGATGCAAATTTTGATAATAATATACTTGAAACCACTATGATATATTTTGAAAAAAATGGTGAAATTTACAAGAAATTTCAACAAAAAATAACTCAATATTATCATAGTGAAGATGAGATTAAAAAATATTTGAGTTTAAAGCTTTTAAATTTAGTTGATGTAAATTTATATAGCGATACAAAACCAGATAAAAAATTATTTGTTTTCACTAAATAATAGTTTAAATAGACTTTGAAAAATAAAGTCTATTTATCTAAACTTGATTTTTTAATTTAAAATCTTAAACTACTTACTTTTATGTATACTATCTTTTAAATTTATAGCTAATTTTACAAATGATATCTATTTTAATACCGATTTTTATCTATAACTATGTAGTTTTGTTATCAATTTGTAATAGGTTGATATTAAAATGATATAATTCAAGGAAAAATAAATAAGGAGCTATTTAATGGATAAAAAAACAAAGATATTAGCAACTATAGGACCTGCAAGTGATAATGAAAATATAATAGAAAATTTAGTGAAAGCAGGAGTAAATGCATTTCGTATGAATTTTAGTCACGGCGATCATCAATATCATAAGTCAAATTTAGAAAAAATTAGAAATGTTGAGAAAAAACTTGGAGTTAGGATTGGAATTTTTCAAGATATAAGCGGTCCTAAAGTTAGAGTTGGCAAGATAGATGGAGTTTTTAAATTAAACTCAGAAGACAGACTTATCTTTGTAAAAGAGCAGGTAAAAGGCGAACAAATTGATAATAAAACATATAAAATTTGCATTAATCACCCAGATATTTTAAAACTTATAAAAGTTGGTGAGTATATATATTTATGCGATGGAAGTATCCGTGCAAAAGTTGTTTTAGCAAATGAAAATAGTGTTGAAGCAGTTTTAGAAAATAGCGGAATTCTCACATCAAACAAAGGCGTAAATTTTCCAAATACAAAGATTAACATTGATATTATAACAGATAAAGATAAAAAAGATTTAGAGTGGGGTGCAAAAGAGGGGGTAAATTTTGTAGCAGTATCTTTTGTGCAAACTTCAAAAGATGTTTTAAGAGTTAGAAAAATACTTGATGAGTTTAATAGCAAAGCAAAAGTATTTGCAAAGATAGAGAAATTTGACGCTGTTGAAAACATTGATGAGATTATAAAAGTAAGTGATGGGATAATGGTTGCAAGAGGGGACTTGGGCATTGAGGTTCCATATTATGAAGTTCCAAATATCCAAAAGATGATTATAAAAAAAGCAAATGAACAAGCAAGACCTGTTATCACTGCAACTCAAATGATGCTATCTATGACACAAAATGAAAGAGCCACAAGAGCTGAGATAAGCGATGTCGCAAATGCAGTTTTAGATGGAACTGATGCTGTGATGCTTAGTGAAGAGAGTGCTGTTGGGATTGATCCGGTTGGTGTTGTAAAGGCTATGTCAAATACTATAAAAGAAACAGAAAAAATTTATCCTTATAATAAATTTGATGATTATAAGTTTTTTGATGAGACAGATATGATAGCTTCAAGCAGTTGTGCTTTGGCTTCAAGGCTAGGCGCTAAGGGAATATTGTCGATTACAGGCTCTGGAAAATCTGCTATAAAAATGGCAAGAAATAGACCAAATATCGATATATTAGCTATTGCTCATGATGAACAAACAGCACACTTTTTAACTCTTGCTTGGGGAGTAAATCCTGTTTTAGTTAAAGAGAAAAATTCAGTTACACTACTAGTGGCTGAGGTTGTAAAAGCTTTGTATGAACAAAATAATATTGATGAAAATTATACATATGTTATGACAGCTGGTTTTCCAACAGGAGTTGAAGGAAGCACTAACTATATAAGGATACTTAAGCAAGATCAAATTGAATATTATAAAAATATTTTAAACAAAAAATAAAATAAATCAAAAAAAAAAAAACTAATTGTTCAACAAAAGTTAATTATAAGGTTAGATTTAGGCGCAAGTAACTATAATTAATCTCGTAATTTAATTTTAAGGAACAGTTTGTAATATGAGAAAAGTTATTTTTTTATTATTGTTTGTTATTAGTTTTTGTTTTTCTAACTCTTTGAGCGAGATTAGAGAAAAAGGTGTAGTTAGAATAGGTGTTTTTGATGGACAACCACCATTTTCAAGTTTTAAAAATGGCTCTTACGAAGGCTTTGAGATAGATTTTGCAAATGAATTGGCTAAACGTATTTTTGGTAATAAAGGTGGTAAGGTAGAATTTCATACAACTTATGCTAAAAATCGTATAGAAGATCTTGAAACTAATAAAGTTGATATCATACTTGCTACTCTTACTATAAATGATGAGAGAGCTAAAAGAGTTGATTTTTCTATGCCATATTTTTCAGTTAATATAGGCATTTTAACTAAAAAAGCTGATAATATTAAAAAATCATCAGATTTAGCAGGTAAAAAAATACTTGTTGAAAATGGAACTACTGCTCAGGCTTTTTACCAAAAAAGAGGTTTTGATACTGAAACATGCCCTAGTTCAAATGAGTGTTATAAACAATTAAAAGACAGAAATGATGTTTATGGTTATGCAAATGATAACTTAATAGTTCTTGCTTATCCTGTTATTGATAGAGGTATGGAAGTTAATATTAAAAATTTAGGTACTTCGGACTTTTTAGGTTTGGCTGTTCAAAAAGGAAATAAAGAGTTGCTTGAATTTTTAAATCAAACGCTTATAAATTTAAGTAAAGAACATTTTTTTAGTAATGCATTTAAAAACACAATAGACCCTTTTTACAAAGGAACTGCAGAAGAAAAATATTTCTTACTTGATGATATTTATAGAATTTTTGGATAAAATTATAATTAAATATTTTTTCACTCTATTTATATAAAAATAGAGTGAAAACTAAAATCTACAAATTTGTTTAATTTTCTACATATTTTATTATTTATTATATTTGTTGATATTTCGTTTTTTTTTTTTTATATAATTACAAAAAATAGTTATATTAATTTAAATAAAAGGTTGAAAATGAAAAAAATAATTTTTTCTTTAATGTTTTTTAGCTCCATTCTTTTTTCTAATACTTTGGAACAAATAGAAAGTAGCGGTGTTATAAGAATAGGTGTTAATTTTGATTATCCCCCTTTTTCATCTGAAAGAGATGGTGAATTTAGTGGATTTGAGATAGAATTTGCGAAACAAATAGGAAATAAACTTTTTGGATCAAAAGGAGGAATTGTTAAATTTATTACTGAGGATACTGATGAACGTATTCCAAATCTTCAAAAAAACAATGTAGATATTGTTATAGATTCTCTAACTGTGACAGACGATAGAGAAAAACTAATTGATTTTTCTATGCCATATTTTTCAACAAATGTTGGATTGCTAACTAGAAAAAGTGATAAGATCAAAAAAGAATCAGATTTATTTGGGAAAACAGTTCTTGTTATCCCAAATACTCCTGCTGGAGATTTTTTTAAAAATAAAGGCTATAATCTCATTAAGTGCGGTGGGCCATCTGAGTGTTATAGGTTATTTTCAAGTGGCACAGGCGATGCATTTGCAGATGACAATATAGCCGTTCTTGCATTTCCGATACTTGATAGAACAATGGAGGTTGGTATTAAGAATTTAGGAGATACTAATTATTTAGCAATTGGAGTTCAAAAAGGAAATAAAGAATTGCTTAAAAAAATTAATGACATAATGATTGATCTTAGTAGAGAAGGATTTTTTAAAAAATCTTTTAACAATACTATCAATCCATTCTATAAAGGCACAGCTGAAGAAAAATATTTCTTACTTGAAGATATTTATAGAATTTTTGGATAATTATTTGAGTTAGCAAAGCTAACTCAAATAATCAAAACAGATTAACTAAACTTTAATTCTATATTTTATGGCATTATTTAAAGAGATTATATCTATATTATCTAAGCTAACTCCTGTAGGAACGCCTTGTGCGATTTTAGTTAGATTAACATCTAAATGTTTTAATTTGTCTTCAATGTATAGTATATCCATTATATTTTATATAGTTGTAATAATAGTTATTTTAAACTTTAATTCTATATTTTATGGCATTATTTAAAGAGATTATATCTATATTATCTAAGCTAACTCCTGTAGGAACGCCTTGTGCGATTTTAGTTAGATTAACATCTAAATGTTTTAATTTGTCTTCAATGTATAGTATATCCATTATATTTTATATAGTTGTTAAAATATTTAATAATAGTTATTTTAAACTTTAATTCTATATTTTATGGCATTATTTAAAGAGATTATATCTATATTATCTAAGCTAACTCCTGTAGGAACGCCTTGTGCGATTTTAGTTAGATTAACATCTAAATGTTTTAATTTGTCTTCAATGTATAGTATAACTCCATCACTATTAATGCTTGGAGTAAAGGCAAAAATGACCTCTTTTGTTTTATTATATAAAATAAAATCTTGTAATTTTTGAATAAACTCTTCGGATATATCGTCAAAAACAAAATATAAACCCTCATATGATCCGCTCTCTTCAAGTATTAATATATCTTTAGGGTTTTCGACTATGCATAATATATCTTTATCTCTATTTTCATCTATGCAAATATCACAAATTTCATTTTCGCTTAAAGCTCCACACTTACTACATCTCTTAATAGAACTTATAGCGTCTTCGATATTATGTGCTAAATTTAGACCAGAAAAAGAGTCAACAAGACTAACATGGTATGCAAATTTTAGTGCTGATTTTTTACCAACTCCCGGTAATTTTTGAAAAGATGCTACAAGTTCTTCAAATTTATTAATTTTGTTTTTCACTAATTTTTTTCTTTTTAGATGTTTTATTTGTTATTGGTATTTTACAGCTTTGTTCGATTTTTATACTATCATCAAATATAACACAAAAACTATGCATTCCTTGACTATAATAGTGGTCAAATTTAAATTTATGCAATTTACATATTTCATCTACTATATGTAAACCTAGTCCCATTCCTGTGCTTTTTTCATTTTTATTTCTAACAAAAGCTTGTTTATAATGCTCAATAGACATAGAAAAAGGTCTTCCTCTGTTTTGGATACATATTCTTTCTTTTGTGCAAGTTACATTAACTTTTTTATCATCAGAATATTTAAGTCCATTATCTATAAGATTTTTTATAGCGAGGGAAAATAGTTGAAAATCAATATTAATGACAGCATCTTCTTCGTAATTTAAATTAATATGCTCGTCCCAATTATCTAGCAATAACATATCTTTTACCTGTTCTATTATTAAGCTAAAATGGTATTCTTGAAAATTTATAGAGTATGATTTTGAAAGAAGTTGCTCAATTTTTGCAAATTCATTAATTAATATCTCAAGTCTTTCAAATATATTAATAAGCCTTGATTTTTGAATATCATCATCTATCATTTCTGATACTATTCTTCCTTTTCCAATAGGGGTTTTAAGTTCATGCATAATAGTTCTTAAAAATAGTTGTCTTGAAGAAACTAGCTCTTGTATTTTTAAAGCAGCTTTGTCAAATTCATGAGCTACTTGTGCTATCTCATCATTGCCTTTAATTTTTGAATAGTTTGTATCTAAATTTCCAGAACTAAATTTCTTAATATTATAATTTAACTTTTTTAGTGGATCTAAACTCTTCATAACTGATAGATATAAAGATATTAGAAGAATAACAGTTATAAAAAATCCAGCCCAAAGTGGGTCATTGATATTTTTTGAACCAATACTTTCAAAAGTTATATTAAAAGATTTGTTATGTAGATGTAGATATAAAACATTTTGATATTTTAAAGATATAAATTCACCAATAGGAGTGTTGTTTGTAAATATAATTTTTCCATTTAAAACATTATTTATTAAATTTTTATCTTTAACTATTGCAAGATTAAAGGTTTTGAAGTAGTCTTCAATGTCTTGAGGTGGTGTTGATTTTCTATATAAAGATATAAGATAATCGATAGAATTCAGCTGAGAAATTCTCATACGATCAAAGGCTTGATTTGTCTGAATTCTACCAAATGTTATAAATAGCACACACACCAAAGTAAATGCTATAGTAAATACAATGCTAATTTTTGTACTTAAAGAGTTCTTCATCCTATGAGTTTATATCCTATACCACGAACAGAGAAAATATGTTTAGGATTTTTAGAATTATCACCTATTTTAGCACGAAGCCTTCCTATAATAACATCAAGACTTTTAGAATCTTTGTCTTTTAGGCTTTTGCAATTATATACAAGTTGTTCTCTTGATACTGAAAAGCTGTGTTGTTTGATTAGATATTCTAGAATTTCATATTCAGCTGGCGTTAATACTAGCGGTTCATTGTTGTAATAAATTTCATGTCTTTTTTCATCAACTCTAAAAGCACTATCAATTTCGGATTCTTGTGCTTCTGATGTTTTTTTATAGCGTCTTATAAGACTCATAATTCTTGCATACATCTCTTTTGGATCATATGGTTTTGGCATATAGTCATCCGCACCTATTTGAAGCCCAATTACACGGTCACTAACATCACTTCTAGCTGAAGATATAATTATAGGGATATCATATTTTTCACGAATTTCTCTACACACCTCAAGCCCGTCCATTCCAGGCAAAGTTAAATCAAGAATAAGTAGATCGTAGTTTTTAACCCCAGCGCTAAGTCCAAGATAAGGGTCTTCATAATTGGTTATTTTTATATTAAATTTAAGTAAATATTCAGATAAAATTTGTGCAAACTCAACATCATCTTCAATCATTAAAACATTAATCATATTGGTCCTTCTATTATTTTAAAATACATTATATCAAAAATTTATAAATATTTTAATATATTTAGATAAAATCAAAGATTGAATACAATACAAACGGAGAAAAAATTGGCAAGTTTAGATTATTATGAAATTTTAGAAGTATCTAGGGATGCTAGCGATGATGAGATAAAAAAAGCTTTTAGAAAAATGGCTTTAAAATACCATCCTGATAGAAATCAAGGAGACAAAGAGGCTGAAAAAAAATTTAAAGAAGTAAATGAGGCCTATCAGTGCTTAGGCGATAGAGAAAAAAGAAATATTTATGATACATATGGAAAAGATGGATTAAACGGAGCTTCTGGAGGAGGTTTTGGCGGATTTGAAGATTTTGATTTAGGGGATATATTTAGTTCATTTTTTGGCGATGGATTTGGTGGTGCGACTGGACAAAGAAGACAAAGAAATTTGGATAATTATCCCTTAGATGTGGAAATTGGTTTAACTGTTAATTTTAAAGATGCTGTATTTGGTAAAGAAAAAGAGTTAAAATATAAAATTAAAAAACCTTGTAAGGCTTGTGATGGAAGTGGATCAAAAGATGGTAAAAAAGAGACTTGTCCTACTTGTGGAGGAAGGGGTCAAATAAGCCAAAGAAGAGGTTTTATGAGTTATATTCAAACATGTCCTACATGTAAAGGCGAAGGCGAGATAATAAAAGAAAAATGCATTAAATGTAATGGACTTGGATATGAAGAAGAAAATATTAGTTTTAAGTTTAGCATTCCAAAAGGAGTTGATAACGGCTTAAAGATAAGAATAGCAGAAAAGGGGAACCTATCTAAAGACGGTAGTTATGGAGATTTATATGTTAACATTAGAGTTAAGGAAGATAGTAAATTTGTAAGAAATGGTGATGATGTTTACATGGAAGTTCCTATATTTGTAACACAAGCTATTTTAGGAGAGACTATAAAAATAGAAACACTTAGAGGTAAGAAAGATTTAGAGCTTCATGTAGGAACAAAGGATGGTGAGCAGTTTATTTTAGAAAATGAAGGTATTGAAAATATAAGAACTAAAAAACTAGGAAGACTAATTGCTCAAGTTTCTATTAAAATGCCAAAAAAAATAGATGAAAAGCAAGAAAAACTACTAAAAGAATTACAAGAGAGTTTTAATGTAAAAAATAATGAAATTATAGAAGAAAGTCTGTTTGATAAAATTAAAGGTTGGTTTAAATAGGCGATATCGTAACCGCCTATTTAAATTTTTTATCCAAGATCTATAAGTTTGCTTATTTCTTGAATTAATGCTTGCTCTGCTATCGGCTTTGCTATAAAGCCGTTAGCTCCTCTGCTCATAGCTTCTTTTTTTACGGTTTCATCCGTAGTTAAAACAACTATTGGAATATTGAAGTTTGAGTTTTTGCTATAAACATTGCTTAAAAACTCGAGTCCATTCATAACAGGCATGACAATATCTAAAAGAATTAAATCTATGTCACCTCTTTTATCTAAGACACCAAGGGCATCTAGCCCATTAGACGCTTTTATAATTTCATTTACATTGGCATGCTTTTTAAGCATAACTTCTGTAAGTTTTAAGTTGATAGCATCATCATCTATCATTAGTATGTTAATTGATTTCACATTAATTCCTTATATATATTTTTTAGCTAAATTTTCAAGCCCAGATTTTTTTATTTTACTGTTTACCACTTCGGTAAAACTATCTTCTAAAAGATGAACACTTTCATCTTCAGGATTAGCAAATAGTACAGTTTTTATATTATCTTGACTTGTCAATTTTTCAAATTCATTTAAATTGTGATCTACTATTTTATGGTCAACCATAACTACTTTATAAGAGTTAGTTTTTAGTAACTTTAGTAGATCTTCCATGTTATTAGCCGTATCAATTTTGTTTGAGAATTGTTTTAAAACAGCGTAAAAAATTTGATTTTCTAATTTTGTTTTTTTACAAAGTAAAATATCTTTAGATGTAGATTCAGATTTTTTTTCTAACTCCTCAAAACTTTCACTATGTCTATTTGAAGCAATTTCTTTTTTTACTGGCTTAAGAACTTTTTTAATCACTTTTTTTGGAACTTTTTTAATCACTTTTTTCTTTATAATTTTCTTTTCAGTTACTTGTTCATTTGCTCCAACTTTTTTATGTGGAATAAACATCTCAAGCATATTAGCCAATACATCTTTTTTAATAGGTTTTGTGCAGTATTCATCAAGTCCTTCTGCTAAAAATCTTTCCCTATCTCCTTCAAGCGCATTTGCAGTAACAGCAACTATAGGAATATGGTTTAAGCCCTGTTCTTTTTCATAGGCTTTTATCTGTTTAGTTGCTTCAACACCATCCATAACAGGCATAGCAATATCCATAAAGATGATATCAAAATCTCTTTGCTGTCTTTGTTCTAAAGCCAATTTACCATTGCCAACTATTTTTAGATTTAATCCAAAACTGCTAAGTGTGTGTTTGATTAGTTTTTGGTTAATTTCATTATCTTCCGCAACTAGAGCATCTGCATTATATTGCCTACTATCTCCTGCTTTAGATGTTTGCTCTTTTGGAACTTCAACTACTTCTTCTACTTCGACCTCTTCATCAACATATACAGTCACCTCTTCTTCTACTTCAACATATTCTATGTTATCATCTTTAACAAAGGTATCTGTTTCTAATGTTTGATTAGTAGATGAAAACACTTCTAACTCTTCAGGTTTTTCATCTGGGATTTTTTGATCAAGAGTAATATCTAGTTTTATACCTTCATCTTCTTTTTCAGTACTTTCTATTTTTTTCGTTTGAGCTTCTGTTTCCTCATTGAAATTAAAGCTTAGTGCAATATCGTCTTCTGTATCATCAGAAGGTTTAATGTTTTCTAGGTCATTTTGAGTTAAGTTTGAGTCAATTGTAGCTTTAGGAACATCTTCAATTGTAGGAATATCTGCTTGTTTAGCTGACGATTCGTTTATTTTACTTCTTAATATATCTCTTAAATTTTGAGCTACGTCGCTTTGAGTTTTTCTCTCACTTCCAACATCAGTTTTTTCTATAGTCTCTTCTTTGGCTTTTATAGATATGTTTTGATCATCAATGCTTATTGAACCATGTTGTTGGGTCAAATTTTGTTTAATGTTTATATCTAAATTTAAAGGTCCTGATTTTGTAATTTTACCACTTTTTACAAGTCTTTCCATAAATTTGACTATTTTTGATGTGTTCATAGGTTCAGAAATAGTATATATATTATCATCTTGAATGTTAAGAACTTGCAGCTCTTTTGGTTTTGCACTAATTGCAATAGGTATGCTTAGTTTCCTGTTTAACATAGCATAGTCTTTTAGTCTAATTAGTAATACATCAAAATTATCTTCATCTATATCGCTAGCATTTTCAAAAATCTCTACGCTACCTTTCATATACTTAATATATTCTTTTGCTATAGTATTATATGCATGGTGAGCTGAATCGGTAAGAATAGCAAACCTAGTACCCCTTACATCTTTATATCTCTCTCTTCCATCTGATTTTTCTGTCTCTTTAAATGTTAAAGTAAAGTAAAATCTTGAACCTTTTCCCTCTTCTGATTCAACTTCTAATATACCGCCCATCATAGATACATATTTTGAACAAATTGTAAGACCTAGACCTGTACCACCATATCTTCTTGTTATGGTTGAGTCTGCTTGTGAGAAAGCACTAAAGATATTTTCAAGTCTGTCTGGCGATATACCAATACCATTATCTTTTACACTAAAGCTAATTTTTGCCTCACCTTCAATATCAGATTGCAAGCGACTAATTTCAACAAGTATAGTGCCGTTAGTAGGAGTAAACTTAACAGCATTGCTCATTAGGTTAATTAAAATTTCTTTAATTTTCGGAACATCTCCATATAAATGATTTACTAAACTAGGATCAATGTATGATAGCAAATCAATATTCTTCTCGCTAGATTTTGCAGCATAAACTTCAATAGCGCTTTCAAAATCTGAAATTGGGTCAAATAGAATATCTTCAATTTCAATTTTATTACTTTCAATTTTGGAAACATCAAGAATATTATTTATAATGGTTAACAGGTTTTCAGAGCTTTTTTCAACGGTTTCAACATAGTCTCTTTGTTCCTCATCAAGTTCTGTGTTGCTAAGAAGTTCAGTAAATCCTAAAATACCATTTAGAGGTGTTCTAATCTCATGGGACATATTTGCAAGAAAGATTGATTTGGCTTTGTTGGCTTCTTCAGCTGCTTGTTTTTCTCTTGCTATGGCATCAACTGCATCCTCGATAACTGAATAAGCCCTAGTTAGACCTTCAGATGTTCTTAAGTCAATATGAATGTCTTGGTTTGAAATATGCCCAATATTGCCAAGAACCCCATCAAGTTCTTCTATATTTCTTTGGAATCTTCTAATAACTATAATAGCCATAAATAATAGTATCAATGCGGCTATAGCAACTCCAATAGATATAAATAGCTGAGTTTTGATTCCTTCTTGATATGCTTTTTCTTTTGCATTTAGTTCACCATCAATTTTTTCAGCTATTTGTTGGATTAGTTTAACTTTATCACTTGCAGCAGCAAACCATTCCATAGCTGCAACGCTATAGTCACCAGTTAAGGCTTCTTGTTGAAGCTGAACACTAAGATAGTTAGCATTTGAAATTGTGTTTTGAGAAGCAGGGGATGATAAAAATTTTTCTATATCTTCTTTTACATCTGATTTTGGTAGAGTGTTATATGATATTATATTACTTTGACTTGCTATCTTTCTCCATGTATTTAGAGTTTCAAAATTTAAGTTTTCACCTTTTGAAAGTATAGATAAAACATAGTCTCTTTCAAAAGCTGATGTAATAGCTGTTTGATAAGTTAAGACAAGGTTAGAAATTAAAGCTGCAATTTCTGGTGTTGTTGCATTTTCTTGTGCGTTTTTTAGATATTCAAAATAGGTATCATCTAATTCTTTAAAATATTTTAAAAATAAATCTTGAAATGAAGTTTCGAAACTATCAATATTTTTTCTTATATTACCTAGCTGATTTGCAAAATCAGTAATTTTTTGTATTTGCTCAGGTGTATCTTGATTTACAAAATATAAAATAATATCTTTTTTCTGATCATTTGCATTATTTACATAGTTATTAAATTCACGGATTACCTTATCAGTTTTTTGTCTTTGAATATTAAGAATTTCTCCAACATTAAATCTACCAGCACTAGCAGAATATATTGCACTAATACCTCTTTCTTGACCTATTTGATCAGTAACAGCTCTGGCGTTATTAATATTTTTCATTGTATATCGCAGATTTGCTGCAGATTTATAGTTTTCGTAAGAAAAATATAGATAGTAGCCAACTATTGCTAAAATAATCGCTAGGGGAATACCCATTGCCATTTTAAGAATTGAAGTTGTATTTAGCTTCATAGTTCATCCCTTTTTGTAATGATTTTATTTATTTTTGTAATGATATCGTTATATTTTGTAAAAGTCACTGAAATTTCATTAATATTTGCATTTTCTAAATTAATAATTGCTTCAACCAAAGGTTTTAGCCCCAATGATTCTGCTGGCTCTTTTAGGCTTAGTAGTATGTATGATGATTGTTTTTTATCACCTAGCGTTAAAGATTCATATAATATTTTCTCTTTTGACTTAGCTTCTTCTAGAAATTCTGACAAAATAATTTTGTAATTAATATAATCTAAATCTATATTTTTAGCTTTTTTACTGAGCCACTCCTCATTTATATAGTTATAATCCAACAAACTCTCAATTTTATCAACTTCTATAACATCTATTGCATAGCATATAGTTTTATTTATATTATAGAAATAGTCCATACTAAATTTTAGATTTAACTTTTTTTGCTTATCAGTTTTAAACACCACATAAATATATTTTTTTTTATTTTTTAACATATAGTCTATAAAATGATTATACGAACCTAAATCAAAATCAGCTTCTATAAAAAAACTAGTTATATCATCATGCTGTGCTTGAAAACTTCCAAAATCAAAAAAACCAAAAGAATTTAATAGTTTTTTTGATATTCCTACAAGTTTATAATTTGAATCATACAGTATCAATTAAAGTTCCTTCATTAAGAAAATTTTTAAACTATTTTACCATATATAGTTTTAAAAATTAATATTTTATTTAAAATTTTAGTTTTTCTGCACTAATTTTACCTATAATTTCTGAAATTTCATCAAAATTTGCCTTATAAACATTTTCAAAAGTTCCAAAATAATCAATTAATTTTTGAATTTTACCATCACTTAAACCTAAATTTTTTAAATTTGAACGATTTATATCTAGATTTCTTTTTATTTTTTGATGAAAACTTATGGCAAATCTATGAGCTTCATCTCTTAATTTTTGGATAAATTGCAGTTTTTTATCACTAGGTGGCAATGTAAAAGTTCCATTTAATGTATAAATTTTGTCTTTTGCGTTTCCTTTTGCACGGTAAGCTTTTGCATCTACTTTTTCTTTTGAAATCGCTATTAAATCGATATTTGCCCCAGTACTTTTAACAATATCATTAGCTAAGTTTAAAAGTGCTATTCCGCCATCAATAACCCATAAATCAGGAGGGTTTAATTTCTCAAATCTTTGTGCACGCATAGTTAAAAATTCGCTCATTTGATCATAATCGCTATTAGAGCTTAGATGCATATGGCGGTAGTTTGATTTGTTAAAACCATCTTCATTATATGCTATCATAGCACCAACAGGAGCACTTCCAAACATATGTGAATTATCGTAAGCTTCTATGTTTAGTGGTAAATTTGAGAGTTTGAAATACTCTTTAATCTCATTTAAAAGTTGATATCCATCTGTTTTTAGATGTTTTTTTATATTAATCTCTCCGTTTTTATAAGCAATATCACAAATTTTTCTTTTTTCACCTATTTTTGGGTACAAAACTTCAAATTTTTTATTATGTCTAGATGTTAGAATTTGGCTTACTAGCTCTCTGTCTTCAAAATCCTCATAGACATAAATTTTATTTACAGATATAGGCGAGCCAACAGGAAATGCATCAAGAACAACTTGCTTGTAAATTTCATTTAAATCAGACTCATCGGCTAATTTTGAGTTAGTAATGTTAAAGTTTGAGTTCGATATTTTACCATCTCTAATGCTAAATCTAACCGAGCTTATAAGTTTGTTAGCTGAGTTTATCGCAATAACTTCAAAATCTTCAAGTTTTGCTAAATCAACTTCAACTTTAATATCCAAATCTTTTAGTAACCCAATCTTATCTCGTAAATTTGCTGCTTCTTCGTAGTTTTGATTTTCTGCTAATTGCATCATTTTTTCATGCAAAGCACTTATCATACTTTTTGGATTTTTAAGTGCAGTTATTGCATTATCAACTATTTTAGCATATTCCTCTTTTGAAATTTTGTTTTCACAGGGTGCGTAACACCTATCTATTTGGTAAAAAAGACAAGATTTTTTACCTTTAATGCAACTTGCTTTTTGAACCAGTTTAAACTGCATATATAAAATTTCTAAAATTTCCTTAGCGCCCCTAAAATATGGTCCAAAATACTTTATATTTACCCCTTTTACAACTTTTCTAGTTATTGTAAATCTAGGAAAATCTTGATTTAAATCTATATAAATATAAGGATAAGTCTTATCATCTCTTAATAAAATATTATATTTTGGATGAAGTTGTTTTATAAAAGAATTTTCAAGTATTAAAGCATCGCTTTCGCTAGCTGTAACTACATACTCTAAATTTACAGCCTCGCTTAGCATTTTAGCTATTCTTGAACTTACATTTTTATTTATTCCAAAACTAGGTGTAAAAGAAAAATAGCTTCTAACTCTGTTTTTTAAAATTTTAGCTTTTCCTACATATAGTAGTTTGCCATTTTTATCAAAATACTGATAAACTCCAGGTAAATTTGGAAGTGTTTTAATCTGTTTTGCTAGCAATTATTAGTTTCCTAATCTCTTCAAAAATTTCAAAAGCCTTTTTATCTTTAATGTTATTTTTAAATTTACCACTACTTTTTTCATAGTAAATGTGCTGAGTTTCTCTCTCTTTTTGCAAAGTTTGCATCATTTTTATTTTTCTTTTCATATAGTTTGTGGCTACAAAAATTCTTATATCACTAGCATTTTTTAGTTCTGAATTTGGTCTAGCCATTAAAAACATTTTTAATAAGTCTTTTATGTTTTTTATATTACTATCTCTTTTAAGTTCTTGAAGCCCTGCATTATGCTTGCAGGCTATATAGAGAATTTCATTTTTTTGATATATAAATGCAATGACTTTTTGATGGGTTTGGCTAAAAAGCTTTAAAAAATCATTTAAGTCTTCATAATTTTTATAAAGGGTTGAGTTTTGAATTTCAGTAATTACACATTTGGCACTTTTCATAAGTGTATTTTAGCATTATTAATATTAATTTTTGTTGTAGGTTGTGGCTATAAAGGACCACCTGTTTATACAGAAGGTGAGATAAGTATAAAGCACACAAGCAATTGGTAAAAATAAATTTAGATATATTTTGATATACTAACCTGTAAATTTATAAATAGGAATTTTAATGAGAACAGCAGACATAGTTATACTTGATTTTGGATCACAATACACACAGTTAATCGCAAGAAGATTAAGAGAACAAGGCGTTTATGCCGAACTTATACCATTTAATACAAGTTTAAATGATATAAAAGCAAAAGAGCCAAAAGGTATTATTTTAAGTGGTGGTCCAGCTAGTGTTTATGCAAAAGATGCTTATTTTAGTGATGAGGGCATTTTTGAGCTTGGAATTCCAATACTTGGAATTTGCTATGGAATGCAACTAATTGCACACCATTTTGGTGCAAGTGTTGTAGCTGCAAAGGAAAAAGAGTATGGAAAAGCACAAATTTTCTTCAAAAAAGAGCATGAGCTTTTTAAAGATACAAAAGATGGTCAAGTTGTTTGGATGAGCCACTCTGACAAGGTTGAAAATTTGCCTGAGGGTTTTGAAGTTATTGCATACTCTGAAAATAGCGAGTATTGTGCTTATGGAGATGATGAAAGAAAGATATATGCCTTGCAATTTCACCCAGAAGTTGCACATTCTACATTTGGAAATACAATACTAAAAAACTTTGCAAAATACATTTGCAAATGTGAAAGCACTTGGAATATGGGAAGTTTTGCAAAACTACAAAGCCAAAAGATAAAAAATCTAGTTGGAGATGACAAAGTTCTATGTGCTGTAAGTGGTGGGGTTGATAGCTCTGTTGTAGCAGCTTTGCTAGGAAGTTGTATAAAAGATAATTTGATTGTAGTTTTTGTGGATAATGGACTTTTAAGAAAAGATGAAGCAAAGCATGTTCAAGAAACTTTTAAAACAAGACTTGGGATAAATTTGATAAGCATTGATGCTAGTGAGACATTTTTAAGTAGGTTAAAAGGTGTAACAGATCCAGAACAAAAAAGAAAAATTATAGGCAACACATTTATAGAGATATTTGATAAAGAGGCAGCTAAACATACAGATGTGAAATACCTAGCACAAGGAACACTTTATAGTGATGTGATAGAAAGCAGTGTAGCTGGAGCTAGTAAAACTATAAAAAGTCATCACAATGTTGGCGGTCTTCCAAAAGATATGAAATTTAAACTAATTGAGCCTTTAAGAGAGATATTTAAAGATGAAGTTAGAGCCCTTGGTTTGGAACTTGGCTTGAGTAGGGATTTGGTTTTTAGACATCCTTTCCCTGGACCTGGTCTTGCTATAAGAATTATGGGTGAAGTTACTGAGGATAGACTTGAGCTTTTAAGAAAAGCTGATGTGATTTTAAGACAAGAGCTAAAAAGCACAGGTTGGTATGATAAAACTTGGCAAGCATTTTGTGTGCTTTTAAATGTCCATAGTGTAGGAGTTATGGGTGATAATAGAACTTATGAAAATGCAGTTTGTTTAAGAGTTGTTGATGCGAGCGATGGAATGACTGCGAGTTTTTCAAGGCTTCCTTATGAGTTTTTGGAAAATGTAAGTCGCCGTATAATAAACGAAGTTGAAGGAATAAATAGAGTAGTTTATGACATCTCTAGCAAGCCACCTGCAACAATTGAATGGGAATAAAATAAGTAATGTTTTTAATATATAATCAAAATATAAAATTATATTTTGATTATATGTGAGTTTAATAACCTAACTAAGATGGAAAATGAAATTAAAAGGATTGACTATAAATAATTCAGTGACAGAAAAATTTATGGGAACTTCTTTTTGTAATAAAAACAAATTTATAGAAAATACTACTTTAAACTTATCAACTGCCAATAATCATATTAATGTTAAACCTTTTATTAAGTGGGCTGGTGGTAAGTCTGCTTTGCTTGAGGATATAAGAAAATTCTATCCTAATAACTTGGGAAAAAATATAAACAAATATTGTGAGCCCTTTGTAGGTGGAGGAGCGGTATTGTTTGATATATTATCCAAATATAATATCGATGAGATTTATATTAGCGATATTAATAATGAGCTTATAAATGTATATAAAACTATAAAATTTAATGTTTTACAATTGATTGATATTTTAAGCAAAATTCAAAATGAATATATTTCATTAGATACTGAAAAAAGAAAAGAATATTACTATCTAAAAAGAGATGAATTTAATGATTACATAAGTAAAAAAACAGATGATATTACTTATGGTTCTGCTTTGTTTATATTTCTAAATAGAACTTGTTTTAACGGTTTATATAGAGTAAATAGTAAAGGGTTGTTTAATGTACCTATAGGTTCATACAAAAATCCTAAAATTTGCGATGAATATAATTTGAAGAATATTTCTGCAAAATTAAAGAATGTGAATATATTCTGTGCTAAATATGATAAATCCATAGATTTTATTGATGAGAATACTTTTGTGTACTTTGATCCACCATATAGACCGATTACTGAAACTTCAAGTTTTACATCTTATGACAAATCAGATTTTGGAGATAATGAACAAATTGAATTATCAAAATATTATAAAAAAGCAAGCGAAACAGGAGCTGTATGTGTATTGAGCAATTCAGATCCTAAAAATGCTGATAAAGATGATAATTTTTTTGACGATTTGTATAAGGATTTTAATATCAATAGAATTAAGTCCAAAAGAAGAATCAATTCTAATGCTATTAATCGTGGAAATGTTAGTGAATTACTCATTACAAGCAATAAGGAGAATAGTAATGATTAAACATGGAACAGGAGGAGCAAATACAACAACAGGGTTAGTGTTTGAAGGAAAAACAGATCTTGTGACTTTTCTAAAGGCTCAAAAAGATTATAGAGTTGAAAAAGGAAAATATAATCAATCTTTTGATGTATACTTCAAAAATAATTTTGTTGGAAGGATCTTAAAGAAACATTCATTTTATAAATTTTTAGAAGAATATAATATTAATTGGCAAGATATTATATCAAAGAAATTACTTCCAGACGATAGTATTTTTGTTATAGTCAAAAATACCATGTATATCATAGAATGTAAATTTCAACAAATTCCAGGTTCAGTTGATGAAAAATTACAAACTTGTGATTTTAAGAAGAAACAATATCAAAAATTACTATCTAGGGCAAATATTGAAGTTGAATATATGTATTTATTATCTGATTGGTTTAAAGATTCTAAATATAAAGATGTTCTTGACTATATTATAAGTGTAAGATGTCAATATTACTTTGAATATATCCCGCTAAAAAAACTTGGTTTACCAGTTCCAAAAGATAAGAAAAGGTCTATTAAATGAGTAGAGTATTTGAAAAATGGTTAAATGGTTTTAAAAAGAGTATAGCATCCTATGGTTATTATACAGATTTTAAAAAAGTTTATAAAAATGTTGATGATATAAAGATTGAACTAAATATACTTAATTCTTTAATTGGTTCAAAAATATTGAAAAAGAATTTATTGATTTAGTTAATAAATATCCCGAAACTTTAAAATGTATCCCGATTCTTATAGCGGTAAGAGCCAATGAAATATATGCAGTTGATGCTGATGGTGAGTTTAATTATTCGTTTAAAAAGATGAACTATTCGCCTGAGCAATATGCTGTTTTTATGAGAAAATCAGGATTATTTGATTTACTTGAAGAACATATTGTTAATAATTTATATGATTATGCAACAGGAGTTGAAACTGGACTTGGATCCAATGGTAGAAAAAATCGTGGTGGACATTTGATGGAAGATTTGGTTGAAAGTTTCATCATTAAAGCTGGATTTAAAAAAGAAAAAAACTATTTTAAGGAAATGTATATTAATGAAATAGAATCAAGATGGAACATTGATTTATCAGAGATATCCAATCAAGGAAAAATGGAAAAACGCTTTGATTATGTTGTAAAAACAGAGAATCAAATTTACTTAATAGAAACCAACTTTTATGCAAGTGGTGGTTCAAAACTTAACGAAACAGCAAGAAGCTATAAGACAATAGCAACAGAAGTAGATAGAATTGATGGAGTTACATTTGTTTGGTTTACAGATGGCGAAGGCTGGAAAAGTGCAAAAAGAAATTTAGAAGAAGCCTTTGATGTAATGGAACATATTTATAATATAGATGATATGAAAAATGGGATAATGGAAAGAGTGTTTGAATAAAGGGATAATATATGAAAATAAGTGAAAATTTATCTGACAAAGAAATAAAACAATTACAAAAAACATTATATGAGTATTTTGAAACTGGATATCATTTTGAAGAATTTTTAAAGGAATATTTGATTAAAATGGGGTTAGATGAGGTTCAAGTTACGCAAAGATCTAAAGATGGAGGAATTGATTTAAAAGCTATCAGGAAAGGTGTTGGTGATTTTAGTGATATTGATATAATTCATTATTATGTTCAAGCAAAAAGATATAAAATTTCTAGTAAAATAAGTGTTAATAAAGTTAGAGAGCTTAAAGGAACAATTCCTTTTGGATATAAAGGAATGTTCATCACGACTTCATTCTTTACTAATGATGCTAAAAGCGAAGCAATTAATGATCCTTCCAAGCCTGTTGTATTAATTAATGGAGAGGCACTAATAAGAAGTTGTATTGATAATCAAATTGGTTTTGTCTATTTGCCAAAATTTAGTGCAAAGGAAATGGATAGTTTTTTAAAACATGATTCTGACTATGTTAAATATAAAGCCAAAAATTATATTGAAAAAATTATTACAGCAAATGATATAAGAGCAAGAATAATCTCTTGTCCATCTGCAATAATGAGTAAGCTAGATGGAAGAGAAGAAGTTGATGTTATTATTAATGATGATAAAGAATTTACTTTTTCAATAAACAAGGGTAGAAATTATTTTGCAAAGGTTACAGAATGTTTTAGAGAATACGGACTATTATCTGATGATAATGTTATAACTCCGAGAAAAAGTAAGTGGTATTTTGATGATAAAATGGATAAAGTTTTTATTTATATAGGTAAAGAAAATGTCTAAAAAAATAAATAAATGGGAACCTGATGATTTTGAATTAGAGATGAATACCGTTTGGTCTTTCCCAAAACGAGGAGATTGGGCGACTCATGATGCTAAATGGAGAGGAAATTGGTCACCTTATATACCTAGAAATTTAATATTAAGATATTCAAAAAAGGGTGATATTATACTAGATCAGTTTGTTGGTGGTGGAACTACATTAGTTGAGGCAAAATTATTAAATAGAGATATAATTGGTGTAGATATAAATGATGTTGCATTAAATAGATGCAAAGAAAAAATTGATTTTGAATGGGAAAATGCGGGACAGGTATATCTAAAAAAAGGTGATGCAAGAAAGTTGGATTTTATTAAAGATGAAAGCATAGATTTAATTTGTACCCATCCACCATATGCTAATATTATTAAGTATAGCGAAAATTTGGAAAATGATTTATCACATTTAAAAGTTAAAGATTTTTTAGACGAAATGAAATTTGTTGCAAAAGAATGTTATAGAGTTCTAAAGAAAGATAAATTTTGCACCATACTTATGGGTGATACAAGGCAAAAAGGTCATGTAATTCCAATGAGTTTTGAAGTAATGAAGATATTTGAAGCAGAAGGCTTTAAAACAAAAGAAATTATCATAAAAGAACAACATAATTGTAAAGCAACAGGTTTTTGGAAAACAAATAGTGTTAAGTATAATTTTTTATTGTTGGCACATGAATATTTGTTTGTGTTTAGGAAGTGAAATAGTCAAATTAAAGGAGTGATTATAAATGGAAATTAAAGTAAAACAAAAGGATTATGATTTAGTAAAAAAATAAGTATAACTTATGCTGATTCTTTTAAAATAAAGGATAGCTCTTTAGATGAAAATGACAAAGCAAGAATAGGCTTTTATTTTCTAGCTTTGGAACTAATTTTAGGAATAAAAGATATAGCAGAATTGTCAACAAAAATAATAGATTCTTCTTTTCAAGAAAAGGTTAATGGAGTTATTAATGAAGATTTAGGCATTGACGCTGTACACATAGATGAAAATAATAATAGGATTTGTCTATTTAATTTTAAGTATAGAGATACATTAAAAAAGGGAAGTGCTAAAACGCCTGCTGATTTAAGATCTACAAATTCATTTTTAGGCTATATTAAAGATGATGAACGGTTTAATAAAGACAAAGAAAAAATAACTGAATTGACTAAAGAAAAGATTTATGAAATCATAGAATTTAAGAAAATCGAACCAGAATTTAAGTGTGAATTGTACATGGTTAGTAATGATTGTACGGTTTTAGATGAAGAAGACCCTTCGGTGGTTGAATTCATTGATACTTATTCTTGGTTAGATGTTGAAAATTTTAATTTGTTAGATTTGTCCAAGGAATTGGCAATAAAACCAGATAATAATAAAGCTTCACTTATATTAAATGATAAAGAACTACTACAGCATGATATGGATGGGTATACAACTGCAAATTCATATGTTGCTAAAGTCAATATAGTTGATTTAATACGAATTACTAGTACTAATCATAAATTGAGAGAGAAGGAAAGTATAGATGAGTCTTCTATAATTTTAGAACAAGAAATTGATATAAATGTATTGTTTGATAATGTTAGGGGATATTTAGGGTCTACCAAATACAATAAAAATATTATATCTACATTGGAAGTAGAACCAGAAAAGTTTTTTCTTTTCAATAATGGGTTAACTATTACTGCAGATGATATAATTGTTAAAAAAATAAGAATGGATAAATGCTATAAAATTGAGTTAATTAACTATCAAATAGTAAATGGCGGCCAAACATTAAGGAGCATTTATCAATTTAAAGATGAACACAGAAGAAAATAAATAATTTAGCAAGAGCAAGTGTATTAATTAGGTTTTTTAAAACTGGTCTTGAAGATGGGTTAGTCAATAAAGTCTCCGAATATACAAATAGTCAAAATACTATATCAGGTAGAGACCTGAAGTCAGTTGACAAAATTCAGCTAGATATTGAAAAGAGATTTGATATTGAAAATATTAAATATCTAAGAAAAAGAACAAAAGACAATTTTGAGAGAAAACATAAATATGAAATTTCTATGGAAAAACTAGGACAGCTATTATTGGCATATAATGGACATCCTGAAAAAGTTAGCAATAGTAAAAAGAAAATTTTTGAGGATTATTATAATGTATTATTTAATGATAAGCCTGATTTTATGAATATTTCCATAGAATTAGTAAAAAATTATCATGCTGTTTTTAACAAATACAAAGATTTAACTGATAAATATAAATATTATGAACAAAAAATATTTTATATAATATATTTGAATAGGTGCTTCGAAAAAAATGACATTATTAAAAATATTTTATTATTAGAGGAAGTGTTGATGAAATATAGAGCTAATGAGGAAATATCACCCGCAAGAAAACTTATCCAAAAAGGGTTTAAGGATGAATTGGATAAAAGAATAGTTCAGGAGGGCGGAACTTTAATTAGCCCAATTACATTGAATAAAAAGTAGGATTATAAATTTTATTTATTAAAAAATAGTATTCATTTGGAATACTATTTTAATGTTTGAAAACCATCAAAATGGAGTATTGTTATTTTTATTTTATTTGTAGCAAATTTATGCTGATTTTAAATGTATTATTAAATATTTATAAATAAATTTAATTTGTAATGTTAGAGTTTTTTAAAAGAAACTAGTTTAGAAAGTTATATATTGATTTCGATTGAATTTAAAAATGTGTATAAAAAATTTCCAGGAAATGATAAATTTAGTGTTGATGGAGTTAGCACTAAGATAGAAGATGGCGAATTTATCACTATATTAGGCTCTTCTGGTTCTGGAAAAACATCTTTATTAAAGATGATAAATAGATTGCATGACCCCGATAGTGGACAAATACTTCTATTTGGCGAGGACATTTCAGAAAAAAATGCAGTTGAACTTAGAAGAAGCATAGGCTATGTAATCCAGCAAGTAGGGCTTTTCCCTCATATGACAATAGAAAAAAATGTATCAACACTTCCAGACATTTTAAAATGGCCAAAAGATAAAACACAAGCAAGAGTCGATGAACTTCTAACCATGGTAGGCTTAGATCCTAAAAGTTATAAAAGCAGATATCCTGCACAACTATCAGGCGGTGAAAAACAAAGGGTAGGGCTTGCACGAGCATTAGCAGTAAGACCAAAAATTATGTTATTAGATGAGCCTTTTGGGGCTATTGATGCGATTACAAGATTAAATTTGCAAAATGAGATTTTGAACATACATAAAGGGGTTAAAAAGACTTTTTTGTTTGTAACACACGATATCAACGAAGCCTTTAAACTAGGAGACCGAGTTATGGTTATGAATCAAGGAAAATTATTACAATTTGATACACCAGAAAACATTGTTAAAAATCCAGAAAACGAATTTGTTAAGTCTTTGATTTATTCTGCTAGAGCTCAAGAGAAATTTTGGAAAAATTTATAATGATTTGCATTGCATTATTATAAGGAGAATTAGTTACGGATAAAATATTTGATTATTTTGCACAAAATTCGCAAACATATTTTAAGCTACTTATGGACCATATAACAATTAGCTTGATATCGGTTTTAACAGCCATTGTCATAGGTTTTGGTTTTGGGATAATTGTTTATAAAATGAAAAAGGCAAGAGTATTTATAGAGCAGTTTTTTGGAATTTTAAGAATCATTCCATCTCTTGCAGTGCTATTTATCTTGATACCTATCATCGGCACAGGAGTAGTTCCGTCAGTTATAGCATTAATTTTGCTAGCTATACCTCCAATTTTAATAAACACAGTTCAAGGATTCATTTCGATACCAAAAGCTACAATTGAAGCGGCAACCGGTATGGGCATGAACAAAATGGAAGTTTTTTACAAGATAAAATTGCCTTTAGCATTTCCGCTATTTTTTGCTGGTATAAGAACAGCAACTATAGAGGTGATATCAAGTGCTACTTTAGCCTCTTATATAGGTGCTGGCGGACTTGGAGATATAATATTTACAGGACTTTCACTTTTAAGATATGATTTATTGTTAATAGGTGGATTTTCTGTGGCATTTTTATCTTTGTTTATTGGTTTTATGCTAGATTTAGTATATAAAAAATTTACAAAATACCAAATGGTATAAAAAGGAGAAAATTTAAATGAAAAGAAAAACATTTTTAATAACAGGATTATTATTAGCACTTAGTTTGCTATTTACAGGTTGTAATGGTGAAAAAGATAATCAAGTTAAGATAAAAGTTGGCTCTAAAGATTTTACAGAAAATCAAATAGTAGCAGAGCTATATTCACTAGCTTTAGAAGATGAAGGGTTTAATGTTGAAAGAGTTTTTGATGTTTCATCAGCAGTTATTCACAACTCTATATATAATAACGACATTGATGTATATCCAGAATACACAGGAACAGGACTTTTAGCAGTTTTAAAAATGAGTCCTATAGCAGACCCAGATAAAGTTTATCAAATTGTTAAAAAAGAGTATAAAGATAAATTTAACATTGAATGGCTAGATTACTCTAAGGCAAACGATGGACAAGGTTTAGTTATCGCAACAAAAGTAGCACAAAAATATGGTATTAAAACAATTTCGGATTTACAAAAAAATGCGGACAAAATTAGATTTGCTTCACAAGGAGAATTTAACGAAAGAGAAGATGCATTACCAGCTTTAGAGGCAGTTTATGGGCATTTTAATTGGAAATCTAGCAAAGTGTATGACAACTCTTTAAAATACCAAGTATTAAAAAATGATGAGGCGGATGTGGCACCAGCTTATACAACCGAAGGAAGACTAACCGAAAGTGAGTTTATGCTTCTTGAAGATGATAAAAAAGTTTGGCCGCCATACAACTTAGCACCAGTTGTTAGAGCAGAAGTGTTAACAAAAAATCCTAAAATAAAGCAAATTCTTAATAAAATAAGTGCTGCATTAAATACAGAAAATTTAACCAAACTAAATGCTGAGGTTGATATAGAAGGCAAGGAGTATAAAGATGTGGCTAAAAGTTTTTACCAAACTCTTAAATAGTTAAGGCAATTATAAATTTGTAGGATTAAGGGGCTAGCGGATATGATAGATTACTTTATAAAAAATTCTGATATGTTCTTAAATGCATTTTTTGAACATTTATGGATAGTGTTTGTTACTTTAGTCATATCTGTTATATTAGCCATGGTAATGACTTATGTTTTACTAAGTTTTGAAAAGCTTGGAAATTTGATAAATCATATATTTGCGGTGACTTACTCAGTTCCATCTCTTGCACTATTTGCTATGTTAATACCAGTTTTAGGGTTAGGCAAGGTAACGGCTATATTTGTTTTGATAATGTATAACCAATATATATTGCTTAGAAATTTTCTTACAGGTATGTTAAATGTTGATTATGGTGTTTTAGAAGCTGGGCGTGGAATGGGTATGAACAAGTGGCAACTAGTTACTAAAATACAAGTTCCCTTAGCCTTACCTTCTATCATCGCAGGCATTAGACTAGCTATAATATCCACCACAGGAATTGCTACAATAGCAGCTACCATTAATGCTGGTGGGCTAGGGGCTGTTTTGTTTTCAGGGCTGAAAACATTTAATATGTATAAGCTACTTTGGGGAACTATTTTATGTGTATTTATAGCCCTTGTGGCAGATATTGCATTAAAGCAAATCGAAAAATCAATCTCTTCAAAATGGAGATAAATTATATTACCAAAATAATAAAATTATTTTATTAAAAATATATAAAATACTTCAATAGCACTTAAATACTAAATTTATAGTTGCATTAAAATTTAAAAATTCACAATAATATCTAATTTTGTAACAATAAGTATAAAATATAATAATAAAATAAATCATTTTAAGTTACAATACTAGCATTTTATATGAGGTTGAAATTTTGAGTAATGAAAAAATGCAAAAAGATGAGCTGCATAGCAAAATTTGGTCTATTGCCGATGATGTTAGAGGTGCAGTTGATGGCTGGGATTTTAAACAATATGTTTTAGGAATTCTTTTTTATAGGTTTATTTCAGAAAATATAACAGAGTATTTTAATAAAACTGAACACGAAGCTGGAGATTTAGAATTTCATTATGCTAAAATCACAGACAAAGAAGCTAATGAGGATTTTAAACCAAATACCGTAGAAGACAAAGGTTTTTTCATCTTACCTAGTCAGCTCTTTGTAAATGTGGTCAAAAATGCAGATAGTAACGAAAATTTAAATACAGATTTAGCCAATATATTTAAATCAATTGAAGCAAGTGCTGTGGGTTATGATTCTGAGCAAGATATAAAAGGCTTGTTTGATGATATTGATACAACAAGTAGCCGTTTAGGCGGTTCTGTGTCTGAGAAAAACTTAAGATTGGCCAAAATTTTAAAGGGCATAAATAGTATAAAATTTGGAAATTTTGCAGATAATGATATCGATGTTTTTGGTGATGCTTATGAATATTTGATTGCAAATTATGCAAGTAATGCAGGAAAATCAGGAGGTGAGTTTTTCACCCCTCAAAGTGTCTCAAAACTTCTAGCAAAAATTGTAATGCAAGGTAAAACGAAGATTAACAAAGTATATGATCCCGCATGTGGTTCAGGATCGCTTTTGCTTCAAATGAAAAAGCAATTTGAAGAACATATTATAGAAGATGGTTTTTTTGGTCAAGAGATAAATCTTACCACTTTTAATTTAGCTAGAATGAATATGTTTTTACATAATATTAATTATAATAACTTCTCATTAAAACGAGGTGATACTTTACTAAACCCACTTCATGATAATGAAAAACCATTTGATGCAATTGTTTCAAATCCTCCATATTCTATAAAATGGGTAGGCGATGGTGACCCAACTTTGATAAACGATGAGCGTTTTGCTCCAGCTTCTAGACTTGCACCAAAAAATTATGCTGATTATGCTTTTATAATGCACTCTTTAAGCTATCTTTCAGGTATAGGACGTGCGGCGATTGTCTGTTTTCCGGGAATTTTTTACAGAAAAGGAGCGGAGCAAACTATAAGAAAATATTTAGTTGACAACAACTTCATTGACTCTATTATAGCACTCCCTGAAAATTTATTTTTTGGTACATCCATTGCAACTTGTATACTTGTAATGGCAAAGAACAAAACTGATAATAAAATTTTATTTATAGATGCAAGTAAGGAATTTGAGTCAAAAACAAACAATAATATTTTATCAACTAAAAATATTGAAAATATAATATCTTATTTTAAAGACAGAACTGACAAAGAATACATTTGCAAGCTTGTAGAGTATGAAAATATACAAAAAAATGATTACAACCTTTCGCCTTCAAGTTATGTAGAAAAAGAGGACTTAAGAGAAGTTATAGATATAAAAGTTCTAAATGAAGAGTTAAAACAAACTGTAAGCAAGATAACAAAACTAAGAGCCTCCATAGATAAAGTAATATTGGAGATCGAAAGTGAGTAAAATTTTATCATTAATAAAAAATGATAATGTTGAATGGAAAAAACTGGGCGAAGTTTGTGATATTATTAGAGGTGTAAGAGTTACAAAAAAAGATTTAATTGTAAATGGTATTTATCCAGTTGTATCTGGCGGAACTGGCTATATGGGATTTATTGATAAATATAATAGAGAAGAAAATACTATAACTATAGCACAATATGGAACTGCTGGATATGTAAATTGGCAAAAAAATAAATTTTGGGCGAACGATGTTTGTTTTTGTGTATATCCTAAAAATAATATTAATAATCGTTATTTATATTATTTTTTAACCAATAAACAAAGTTATCTTTATGAAATTTCAAATAAAACTGCTGTTCCATATAGTATTTCAAAAGAAAAAATTTTAAGTATTAAAATTCCAATTCCTTCTTTAGAGGTTCAGAGTGAAATTGTCCGAATTCTGGACAATTTCACAGAGCTTACAGCGGAGCTTACAGCGGAGCTTACAGCGGAGCTTACAGCACGCAAAAAACAGTATGAATATTATAGAAATGAACTTTTAAATTTTAAGAACCCTTCTAAATTTGTAAAAAGTCTATTAGGTAACGGGGGGGGGGGGGTAGAATATAATCAAATGGGGAAAATCTGTATAATCAACACAGGAAGTAAGCCTAATAATATTTTTATTAATGGAAAATATAAGTATATTAATGGAGGAACTAGAGAATCTGGTTATCTAGATGAATTTAATAATGATGCTAATGCAATTACAACACCTTCAAGAGGGCAAGGTGGAATAGGATTTGTTGGCTATCAATCAGAAAAATTTTGGCTTGGAGCATTATGTTACGGAATAAGAGCTAAAAATCATAAAGAATTAAGTATTAAATATTTATATTTTTATTTATTGACTTCAAATCAAATAATTTTATTAAAACAAGAAGGAGGAACACCTGCTGTAAATTTAACTGATTTAGAAAAAATTCTCATCCCAATCCCTCCAATTGATGTTCAAGAAAAAATAGTTAAAATTTTAGATAAATTTGATACTTTGGTAAATGATATAAGTGAAGGGTTGCCAAAAGAGATAAGTTTGAGAACTAAACAATATGAATATTATAGAGATAAGTTATTAAATTTTAGTAAAACATAAAGGAAAAACATGAATGATATTAAGCCTATTGCACAGATGACTGACGGTATAGTGCTAGCCAAATTTGAGAGTTTAAAACCAAGAAGTGAGAGTTATCAAAGTGAAGCTCAGCTTGAAGATGAACTTATAGAAAATCTAATCTCTCAAGGTTATGAAAAGCTTGATATCCACTCTCAAAAAGAACTTTGTGAAAATTTAAAGACTCAAATAGAGAGATTAAATAACGTGAAATTTTTACCTAGCGAATGGGAGAGATTTTTAAAAGAGTATCTTGATGCTCCTAGTGATGGAGTTGTAGAGAAAACTCGTAAAATTCAGGAAAAACATATTCATGATTTTATTTTTGATGATGGATATTTAAAAAATATCAAAATAATAGATAAGAAAAATATAAATAATAATCACTTACAAGTGATAAATCAACTAAATCAATCAGGCTCTCACGCCAACTGCTATGATGTAACTGTTTTGATAAATGGTTTGCCACTTGTGCATATAGAGTTAAAAAAGCGTGGTGTGAGTTTGCAAGAAGCATTTAATCAAATTCATAGGTATTCAAAAGAGAGTTTTAATACACAAAGCTCACTTTATAAATATGTCCAAATTTTTGTGATATCAAATGGAACTTATACTAGATATTTTGCTAATACTACAGCTGAAAATAAAAACAATTATGAATTTACTTGTGTTTGGGCAGATGCTAAAAATAGAGCAATTAACGATATTAGTGATTTTACTGCTACATTTTTTACTAAACGAGTTTTGCTTGAAATTTTAACTAAATATTGTGTTTTTGATGTAACAAATACTTTGCTTATTATGAGACCTTATCAGATAGCTGCAACTGAGAGAATTTTATGGAAAATAAAATCAAGTTATGAAACTAGAAAATCAGGAAGCATTAATGCGGGTGGATTTGTGTGGCATACAACAGGCTCTGGTAAAACTCTAACTTCATTTAAAGCAGCAAGATTAGCTTGTGAACTTGGCTTTATTGATAAGGTATTTTTTGTAGTTGATAGGAAAGACTTGGACTATCAAACCATGAAAGAGTATCAAAAATTTCAGAAAGATAGTGTAAATGGTAGTAAGGATACAAAAGAGCTTAAAAGAAATATCCAAAGAGATGATAATAAAATTATAGTTACTACTATTCAAAAATTAAATGAGTTTGTAAAGAAAAATTCACAACATGAAATTTATAACAAACACTGTGTGATAATTTACGATGAGTGTCATCGTTCTCAATTTGGCGAGGCACAAAAAAATATAAAAAAATCTTTCAGACACTACTATCAATTTGGCTTTACTGGAACGCCTATATTTGTTGAAAATGCTTCAGGTGCTAAAACTACTGCTGGAGTATTTGGGGCTCAACTTCATAGCTATGTTATAACCGATGCTATTCGTGATGGCAAAGTTTTAAAATTTAAGGTTGATTATAACAACGTAGAGGCTAAATTTAAATCTGTAGAACTAGAAAAAGATGAAGAAAAGTTGAAGGCTCTTGAAAACAAAAAATTCCTTCTTCATCCTGAGCGAATTTCTGAAGTAACTAAACATATTTTAGATGTTTTTGACAGTAAAACTCATAGGAATGAACAATACACTGTAAAATTAAAAAGATTAAATGGATTTAATGCTATGTTTGCCGTCCAAAGCATAGAGGCTGCAAAACTATACTATGAAGAAATTGTTAGACAACAACAAAATTTACCAGAAGAAAAAAGGTTAAAAGTTGCAACTATTTATAGCTTTGCTGCCAATGAAGAGCAAAGTGCTAATGGTGATATAATTGATGAAGGATTTGAACCTAGTGCCTTAAACTCAAGTTCTAAAGAGTTTTTAGATAGAGTTATTGAAGATTATAACGAGCAATTTAAAACTAATTATTCAATTGATGGCGATGGATTTACTAATTACTATAAAGATTTATCTAAGCGTATGAAAAACAAAGATATTGATTTACTTATTGTCGTTGGTATGTTTTTAACTGGATTTGATGCACCAACTCTTAATACTTTGTTTGTTGATAAAAACTTAAGATATCACGGACTAATCCAAGCATATTCTAGAACAAACAGAATACTAAATAAAGTTAAGGCTTTTGGAAATATAGTTTGTTTTAGAAATTTAGAAGATGCAACAAAGGAGGCAATTAAACTTTTTGGAGATGAAAATAGTATAAATATAATCTTAGAAAAAAGTTATAATGAATATATGAATGGTTTTGTTGATGAAGAAGGCAAGAAAAGTGTAAAAGGTTATATTGAAATTTGCAATGAGATGGTTGATAAATTTCCCGAACCTACGCAAATATTTCTTGAAAGTGAGAAAAAAGAATTTGCTAAAATATTTGGAGATCTTTTAAAAAGCGAAAATATTTTAAGAAATTTTGATGAATTTGATAGCTTTGAGTCTATTATATCTGATAGAGTAATGCAAGATATGAAAAGTGTATATTTGCAGATAAGAGAAGAAGCATTAAAATCTAAAAAAAATGATGAAAATGCTAATTCAAAAATTGATTTTAGTGATGTTGAGTTTGAGGTAGATTTACTTAAAACTGATGAGATAAATCTTGATTATATTTTGGCTTTAATATTTGAAAAATCACAAAATCAAGAAGATGGTGAAGTGTTTAAAGAAGAGATTAAAAGAGTTATTCGTTCATCTTTGGGAACTAGAGCTAAAGAAGAGTTGATAATTAATTTTATGAATAGTACTGATTTATCTAAACTAAATGATAAAGAAGAAATTTTAGAAAAGTTTTATAAATTTGCAAAAGAGCAAAAAGATGTCCAAATAAACAAACTTATAAAGAATGAAAATTTAAAAGATAGTTCTAAAAGATATATTGAAACTTCTATAAACAAAGGTTTTGCAAGTTCAGCAGGCACTGATTTAGATGAAATTTTACCAGCAGTTTCAAGAAGAGGTGGAGCTAGAGAGGCTAAAAAACATACTGTTTTAGAAAAAATTCAAAAACTTGTTGAGATATTTGTAAATATTTAAAATTTAGTTTTACTATAAAAGATAGTAAGATAATTTTATAATCAAATTAAATGTTTTAAAATATGATTGTTATGTTAACTTATTATTTTGCTTTATGTAGAATAAACAAAATAAATCTTGTTTATTGTTATTAGATATGTAAAAGTTAAAGTAAAGAAATTTCTTTACTTTATTTATAATAAAATTATGTAATTTAATTGATAATTTCATTACTTAAATAATTTTTAAGCTTTTAACAAATTTGTAAAATTAATTTACCACCTTAAAAACACGGCTTACATCATCATTTTTGCTTAAACTTAATCTAATTATGCTATTTTCAAGTGCTTTTAGAGAGTGTGGAACATTTGAATCTAGAGTTACCATATCTAGCTCATCTAAAATTTGCATTTCATCTTGAACGAAAAACTCTATCTTTCCACGCAAAACTTGAACCATTATAGCCGCTGGTGCTTGATGTTCTTTCATAAAAGAGTCTTTTTCCATACTTATTCTAATTTCTTTACCGCCACTATGCTCAAAAAGCTTAATAGCTGAAACATCTCTGAAATCTTCATTTTTCCAATTAATTATTTTCATGTTATCTCCTAAATAATTTTTATAATAATATCAAATTTCAAAATTAAAAACATTGATATGTGTTAAGAATAAGCTAAATTTTTTAAAACTACCTAGTAAATACAAATTATAAAATTAGAAGCTTTTATCAAATTTATACAAGATCATCTGCTTGCCATTTTATTTTTATAAATTAAATATCAAATTTGATTTAACCTAATTTTATATAATATATAAAAAATAAAAGGAAATTGCAAAAAATGAATTTATCAGAAAAATCCGGTTGGAGTATAGTTAATACATATGAAAAACTTCCAAAAAAGTTTTATTCAAAAGTTAAAAATGCAAATTTTTTAAATCCAAAACTAATTTTGTATAATGAAAGCTTAGCCAAAACATTAGGCATAGATGAAGAGATAGAAAAATTAAGTGAAGATGAAAAGGCTGAAATTTTTGTCGGAAACAAGCCTATAAAACATACAAAACCCATAGCTCAAGCATATGCAGGGCATCAGTTTGGACATTTCACAATTTTAGGTGACGGACGGGCAATGTTAATTGCAGAACAACAAGCACTAGATGGAAAGATATATGACTTGCATTTAAAGGGCAGTGGAACAACACCATATTCGCGTGGAGGTGATGGAAAAGCGGTTATAAAGCCTATGTTAAGAGAGTATTTGATAAGTGAGGCAATGCACTATTTAGGCATTTCTACAACTAGAAGTTTAGCTGTTTCATTAACTGGAGAAGAAATTTATAGAAATGGTATGGAACAAGGTGCGGTTTTGGCAAGGGTTGCAAGTAGCCATCTAAGAGTTGGGACATTTGAATTTGCTTCTTTAAATGAAAAAGAAGACTTAAAAAAGCTTGCTAACTATGCTATAAAAAGGCATTATGGGGAAATTCTTACTCAAAATGAAGAAAATATTTATACAAAACTCTTGCAAAATGTTATAGAAAAACAGGCTAATCTTATAGCTAAATGGCAACTTGTCGGATTTATACATGGGGTTATGAATACTGATAATATGACTATTTCGGGTGAGAGTATTGACTATGGTCCTTGTGCTTTTATGAATGAATATGATGTCAATACAGTATTTAGCTCCATTGATAGAAATGGACGTTATGCGTATGGTAATCAACCATCAATCGGGCAATGGAATCTTTCAAAATTTGCTGATACTCTTTTGCCACTTATTCATAAAGATGAAGATATGGCTGTAAAAATCGCCACAAAAGCGCTTTCAAAATATAGTTTGAAATTTAATAAAGCTTTTATATCAGGTATGAAAGCAAAAATAGGGTTGTTAAACAATGAGGATGATTACCTAGAGTTAATCCAAAATTTACTTACTATGATGCAAGAAATGGGAGCTGATTACACAAATACCTTTGTTCGTTTGACTTTAAAAATGGGAGGCAAAGATGGAAGTTATTTGCAAGGGACAAAAGAGCTTTTTGATAGTAGCAAGTTTAAAATTTGGCAAAAAAAATGGCTTGAAAATATAAACTCATCAAAAATAGATAAAAAGCAAATTTTTGAAAATATGAAAAAGGCAAATCCATTTATAATCCCTAGAAATAATATAGTAGAAGATGTGCTTAAAAAGGCTTCAAGCGGGAATTTTGAAGAATTTAATAATTTTTTAAATGCCCTAAAAAATCCATATGAATATAAAGATAAAAACAAAAATTATCAAGAGTTACCACCAAAAACTATGCAAAAATATCAAACTTTTTGTGGCACATGAGGCTATTTTTAAATTTTATGTAAAAATAATGTGTAATAATATAGTCATAAGGTGTTGGTTTGGCAAAAAGTAAATTTAAAAATAGTTTAAAATATTAAAATGTAAAAATTGTATTAATTTGGAGGTAAATTTTGCAAACTCACCCTATAAAGCCTGTGTTTAATAAAAGCTCAAAAGTCTTAATTTTAGGTTCTTTTCCATCTGTTATTTCCCGTAAAGAACAGTTTTATTATGCAAATCCACAAAATCGTTTTTGGAAAGTTTTAGCAAATATTTTTAGTTCGCAAATTCCAAAAAACAAAGATGAAAAAATAGAGTTTTTGCTAAATTATAAAATTGCTCTTTATGATGCTGCGATATCTTGCAAGATAGAAGGCTCAAGTGATGCAAAGATGAGTGATATCAAACCTGCAAATTTGAGTGAAATTTTCAATACTTCAAACATAGTTCAAGTTTTTGCAAATGGAAACAAAGCATATGAAATTTGCCAAAAATATTTAAAGGATGATATAGTAAAAGCTACTAAAAAAAGTATTATAAAGCTTCCTTCAACAAGCCCAGCTAATGCTAAATTTAATCTTGACATGCTTATTAGAGAGTGGGATATAATAGCTAGAGTTTGATAAATATTTTAATTAAAATAAAGCGTACTAAAATTTATTGTGCTAAAATAGGTTTAATTGTAATTTAAAGTAAAATTTGCAAGAAATATAAATGGTTGGAAAATATAATATGAGAGAAATTTATCTAATATCACATACGCCAAATGATGAGGTGAAACACTTAAAAGTCTGTGAGATTGAGTTTTTGAAATTTAGCATAGATTTAAAAGATTTTGATGCTTTAGTAGTAACTTCAAAACATAGTATAAAAGCCTTAAAATTTAATAATATAAAATTTGAAAATATTAAAGTTTTTTCAATTGGCGATGGAACTACAAACGAAGCAAAGGCTTTTGGTTTTACAGATATATATACAGCAAAAAATCATCATGGAAATGAATTTGCAAGAGAGATATTGTCACTTTTACCAAACAAAAAAGTGCTTTTTTTAAGGGCAAAAGAGGTAGTTTCAAATGTAGATGGTATATTGCTTGATAATGAAGTAGACTTAACTTCAATAGTAGCCTATCGAAATAAGTTTATAAAACTAAGTGCTGATAAAATTCCACCAAAAAATAGCATTTTAATTTTTACATCACCATCAAATGTAAAAGGCTTTTTAAGAAATTTTGAAATTGATGAGAGTTATAGTATAGTATCCATAGGAAAAGCTACCACTAATGAGTTGTTAGAGTATAAAAATGTTATAACTTCTTCTTTTCAGGATGTAAAGAAGTGTATAGAAATAGCTCAAAACTTAAAATAGTTCAAAAAATATTGAAACTATTTTCATTTTAAGTATTGTTTTGTTATAATTTTATTTGCCTGGGTGATTCGACAGTGTCGTTTATGAGGGTCCAACACTTTAGTATAGGCGGAGATGTAAATTTTCGGTGAGATGTGATCTTGCTTGAGTCTGTTAAAGGATTAGAGTTTGCAACCTAAAGAAAATTTCTATCTGCATGATTGGCTGATTAGGGCCTAATCAGTCGTACGCATCGGTCACCTGGGTAAAACATACTTTGGAGTTATTTTGAATATATTAATAATAGGAAGCGGTGGAAGAGAGTACTCTATAGGTCAAAAGTTAAAAAGTGAAAATAAAGTTAATAAAATTTACTTCTCGCCAGGAAATGGTGCTACTGCTAGACTTGGCGAAAATATAGATATTTGTGATTTTGATAAGCTTGCTAATTTTGCTATCCAAAATACAATAGATTTAACAATAGTTGGTCCTGAAGCACCACTTAGTGCTGGAATTGTTGATATTTTTAAAAAATATAATTTAGCTATTTTTGGCCCAACAAAGGCTGCTGCAAGATTAGAAAGCAGCAAAGCTTATATGAAAGATTTTCTAGCTAAAAATAACATCTTAACTGCAAAATATATAAATAGTGATAATTACGAAGAAATTTCAGATTTTATAGATACTATGAGTGAAAGAGTTGTGGTAAAAGCTGACGGACTTTGTGCTGGAAAAGGTGTTATAATAGCAAACAATCATAAAGAAGCAAAAAAAGCAGCACAAGATATGCTTAGTGGAAGTAGCTTTGGAGATGCTGGTAAAAGAGTTGTAGTTGAGGAATACTTAGATGGTTTTGAACTTAGTTTCTTTGCTATTTGCGATGGAGAAAATTATGTTTTATTACCCGTTGCACAAGACCATAAAAGACTTCTTGATAATGATGAAGGTCCAAATACAGGTGGAATGGGCGCTTACGCACCAAGTCCACTAGCTACAAAAGAGCTTATAAAACAAGTTGAAGATGATGTAATTAAGCCTACTTTAAAAGGTATGAAACAAGATGGTAATGAATTTTGTGGAGTTTTATTTGTAGGTATTATGGTGGTAAATAATACACCTTATGTTCTTGAGTTTAATGTTCGCTTTGGAGATCCTGAATGTGAAGCTATAATGCCTTTAATAGATGGAAATTTAAGTGAGATACTATATAACGCTTCTATTGGAAAGTTGGAAGATATAAAACTTGAAGATAAATTTGCTGTTGCAGTTGTTATATCTAGCAAGAACTATCCATACTCTAGCTCAAAGCCTGAACTAATACATATAGAAACAATTCCACACAATTCTCATATCGCATATGCTGGAGTAAGCGCTATAAGTAGTGATTTGTATGCTGATGGTGGAAGGGTTTTAGTTTGCGTAGGTGTAGGAGATACAATAAATAAAGCTAGAGATAAGGCCTATGAACTTTGTAAAAAAGTTAAATTTAAAGGAATGCACTATAGAAAAGATATTGCTTATCAGGTTTTAAAATGAACTATGAAGATGTAAAACTAGCTAGTTTCAACAAGAGAGTAGGTGCTTTTTTAATAGATGAAATAATATTAAGTATTTTGTTTATAATTGCTTTTTATGATAAATTTTCCAATATAACCTCCCAAGAGGAAGTTATACAAATTTTAGGAACTTTTACTATTTACTTTGTATTTGTTAAAGTTGCCTATCAAGCAATTTTTGTAAATTACTACGGAGCAACGGTTGGAAAATTGATTTTTAAGATTAAATGCATAAATTTAAATGGAGAAATTCCAAATTTTTTAACCTCTTTGAATAGAGCGATGGTAAGAATTTTTATAAGCGAAACCCTTTTTTATATAGGGTATATTTGGGCATATTTTAACCCAGTCAGACAAACATGGCATGATAAATTAGCAAAAACTTTGGTGATAGATGTTAGTTAGAAGAGTTATAGCTTTACTTATTTTAAGCACATTTTATCTGTTTGCACAAGTTCAAGATGTAGAGTTATTAGCAAATGGTGTGGATAAAGATGGAGATATTATAGTTGCTAAAGACAATGTAATTATGCACTCTAAAGAGTATTTTGTAACCTCAGATAGGGCAACATATAATCAAAAAGAGGGAGTAGTTGAGTTTTTTGGGAATGTAAATATCTTAAAAGGCAAGAATGAGGTTTCTAGAACTAACTACTTTAAAATTAATTTAGAGGATGATAAAACATCTACAACTGAAAATTTTGTTATGGACAAAGAGTCTGAGTTTTGGAGTCAAAATAATGAAAGTTGTAGTGATAAAAAATATTACCGGACAAAAGGCTCTGTGGTATCTAGTTGTAATATACAAGACCCTGATTGGAAAATTAATTTTTCAAGTGGAAAGCTAAATAAAGAAACAAAATTTCTACACCTATATAATCCTGTTTTTTATATAAAAAATGTGCCTGTATTATATCTTCCATATTTTGGGTTTTCTACTAGTAAAGAAAGAAAGAACGGGCTTTTAATACCAGAGGTTGGATATATAGGTAGTCAAGGCGGATATTACAAACAGCCAATTTACTTTGCACCGTATAAAAGCTGGGATTTGCAATTTGACCCACAAATTAGAACTAGAAGAGGTGTTGGTTTATATTCAACATTAAGATTTGCTGATTCTCCTTATTCTTATGGAGAGATTCGCGGTGGGATATTTAACAACAAAAGAAAACATCAGGAGAGATTAGAATATAAAAATAAAAAACACTATGGGTTTGAGATAGATTATGATAGAAGTAAACTTTTAAGTTACTTTATTGATAGAAATTTTAAAGAGTATTTATGGGTAAATATACAACAAGTAAATGATATAGAATATTTTGATTTAAAAAGTAAAAGTGGAGATTCAGATAGCAGAGATTCATTAGTAATCTCTAAAATAAATTATTATTTAACTGATGATAATCACTATTTAGGAGCTTATGCAAGATACTATATTGATACAGATAAGCTTAATAGTAAAAATATTTTTAGAAACGATGAGACAGTTCAAGAACTACCTACAATCCACTACCATAAATTTTTAGATTCACTTTTTTTGGATAATTTAACATATTCTGTTGACTCAAAATACCATAACTATACAAGAAAAGCTGGAGTTACAGCAAATCAATATGAGCTTAGTGTTCCAATTGGCATAAGCATACCAATTTTTAATGAGTATGCAAGTTTAAAGTTAAGTGAAAATTTCTATGCTACACATATAAAATATAAAGATGAGTTCGAGTATAGAAATGGGTATTTAAAAGCAGATAGTTCAGATGATTATATAAACCACTATCATCAAATTTCACTAAGCACAGATTTAGCAAAGCCTTATGAAAGTTTTTTTCATACAATGAATTTAAAACTTGATTATGTTTTACCTGGCTATCAAAGTGGTAGTATAAAATCAAGACTTTTTAAAAAACATAAGTATGATTATGATAAAGCTAGTAATAAGCTAAACAAATTTAGATTAGAAGATATTACAAACAATCTATATTATGAAGATAATTTTTTAAGTGAATTAGGAAAAGATTATACACAAGAAAATGCTAAGGCTAGCTTGACTCAATATGTTTTTAATAAAGAGGGCAGAAAATTTATTAGACACTCTGTTTCTCAAGGATATGATTTTGATGAAGATGATTTATCAAATTTAAACCATAGGCTTGATATTTATTTTCAAAATGGATTAACAATTGGAAATAAATTTGAATTTTCTCATGAAGATCATATTTTTGAAAAAGTTCAAACATATGCAAGGTATTCTAATGTTAAGTATAATGTAGGGCTAAGGCATACTTATGAAAGTTTTAAAAGGTATGATAATGAGTATGATAAAGATAATTATATAATTTTTGATTTTTCTCTAAAGCTACCAGACTATTATAGATTATTTGGTAGGTTTGATTATGATTTAGAGAGAGATTACACTAAAATGTGGAGGATAGGAATTACTAAAAATAGAAAATGTTGGAATTATAGTTTAGTTTATCAAGAAAACATAGAGCCAAAAACTAGTAGCTCACTTAGTTATGAAAAAGCTTCAAAGGAAAGAACTTTATATTTCTTTATAAATTTCTATCCATTTGGTGGCTTTAATTATAATTATTCAAAAGATACGGTTTATGAATAGGTTTAAAGGATGATTAAAAAAGACAAGTTAATGTTTAAAGATCAAATAGAAGCAGCCCAAAAGCTTTTTGAAGAGATGCCTGTAAAGGAAATTTTAGATAAAAAACCACTTTTAGTAGCAGCGTCTTTAGAATCTGTAATTTTGGTTGATTATCTTGCTAGAAAACTAAGACTTAGCTATGAACTGCTTTTCGCGGAAGAGATAACAGCGCCTAATAATAAAGATTGTACTATAGCTATGGTAAGTGAAACAGAAGATATAGTTATAATTGATGAACTTGTTGACTCATTTAATATAAGCTTGGATTATATATATGGTGAGGGCAATAGAAAATATGAAGAAAAAATATTAAAAAATATATATAAATATAGAAAAGGAAATAAAATAGGAAATTTAAGTGATAGGGATATAATTCTCATTGATGAAGGGTGCGAGACAGGACTTACTTCATTTACTTGCCTAAAATCAATTATAGGTTTAAAAGCAAAATCAGTATCATATGCTACGCCATTAATTGCTAATAATGTTGCTGATAACTTAAATAGCATTACAGATCAAATTTATACAGTAAATAATATATTAAATTTCGTGGAAGTGGACTTTTACTACAAAGAAAAAATAGAAGTGGATTCACAAAAAATAGTATCTATACTAGAAGAAAGTCCATATTATTTGCCACTACAAAAAGAAGGAGAAAAACAAGCATGCAATATACGCTAAACATAAATAATCAAGTAGAGATATTTGAGCTAAATAAAGTTGCAAAACAAGCAGCTGGCTCAGTTATACTTAGGATTAAAAATACAGTTATTTTAGCAACAGTAGCAAGAGATGACGAGCAAGTAGAAGGGGATTTTTTACCACTCACTGTTCAATATGTAGAAAAGTCATATGCAGCAGGAAAAATACCTGGTGGGTATATAAAAAGAGAGACAAAACCAGGAGATTTTGAGACTTTAACATCAAGAATAATTGATAGAAGTTTAAGACCACTTTTTCCAAAAGGTTATGCATATCCAACTCAGATAGTAATATATGTTTTATCAGCTGATAGTGAAGTTGACCTTCAAGTTGCAGCTTTAAATGCAGCAAGTGTTGCTTTATATTTAAGTGATTTACCAGTAGAGCAACCAGTTTGTGGTGTTAGAATTGGTAGAATTAACAATGAGTTTATCATAAATCCAAGTAATTCAGAGCTTAAAACAAGCGATATTGATCTTTATGTAGCAGGTGTTAAGGATGAACTTTTAATGATAGAGATGAGATCAATTCCGCAATCAATAGATGAAGATACAACGCCAATCAAACCAATTACAAATTTTGATGGTATTGAATCAGCAAATGATGTTAATGTTTTTGATATTGTAGATAGCAAACAGCGTATAAATGAATTTGACGAAGAACTTATGGTTGAAGCTATTAAATTTGCAGGTGAGGCTATATTAAAAGGAAGCCTTGCTTATGAGGAAAAATTTTTATCACATAAAAAAGATATAGTAAAATTAGAGTATAAAAAAGATATTAATGATGAAAATATTCTTGCTTGTATAGAAGAAAACTATAAAGAAGATATTAAATTTGCAATTAATAAAATGGCAAAAAGCGAAAGAGCATCTGAATTAAATGAACTTATTAAAAAAATTATGAAATCTGATAGAGCAATTAGTGAAGAATGGGAAGAAAAAACTGTAACAAATTCAGTTGAAAAATATAAGAAAAAAATTGTTAGAAATCAAATTATAAATGAGAGAGTAAGGGCAGATGGAAGAGGGTTAAAAGACATTAGGCCAATCTCAATAGAAACTAATATACTTCCTAATGCGCACGGTAGTTGTTTATTTACAAGAGGACAAACTCAAGCTTTAGCCATTGTAACTCTTGGTGGGGAAAGCGATGCTCAAATGAGTGAAATTTTAACGGAAAAGCAAGCAGTTAGTGAACGATTTATGGTTAATTATAATTTTCCGGGATTTAGCGTAGGTGAAGCAAGCCCATTAAGAGCACCGGGTAGAAGAGAACTTGGGCATGGGAATTTAGCAAAAAGAGCTCTTTCACCTACTATAGATATGAATACAGAACAAGTTATCAGGCTTGTTAGTGAAATTTTAGAATCAAATGGATCAAGCTCTATGGCTACAGTTTGTGGTGGTTCACTAGCTATCAGAGCTGCTGGAATTAAAAGTTATAAGCTAGTAGCTGGTATTGCTATGGGGCTTATTTTTGAAGATGGTAAACATGCGGTGCTAAGTGATATAATGGGGCTTGAAGATCATGATGGAGATATGGATTTTAAAGTAGCTGGAACTATGGATGGTATTACTGCACTTCAAATGGATATAAAGCTTGGAGGAATCAGTCTTGATGTATTAAAAGAGGCTTTATATCAGGCTAAAGAAGGAAGAGAACATATTTTAAATATTATGAAAGAAGCAGATAATAACATAGTCGTAAATGAGGATATTATACCTAAGTTAGAAATTTTTACTGTAGATCCCGGAAAAATTGTTGACATAATAGGACAAGGCGGTAAAACCATAAGAGAGATGATAGAGAGATTTAATGTATCAATTGATCTTGACAGAGATAAAGGAGAAGTTAAAATTTCAGGTGATAATAAAAAAGATGTTGAGCTTGCTAAAGATACAATTATTAAAATAACCCAAAAAGAGTCAAAAGGAAACTTCAAAAGAGGTGGAAAAAGAGATTTTAAGAAAGATGTAGTTTTTAAAATAGGCGAAGAATTTGATGGCGAGGTTAAAAAAATAGTTGATTTTGGTGCTTTCATACACTTAAAAGATGGAGTTGACGGACTTTTACATATATCAAAAATAAAAAATCATTTAAAAGAAGGCGATATTGTAAGAGTTAAAGTAAACGACGATAAGAATGGAAAAATTTCTTTAGATTTAGTATAAAATATGTTATTATAAATAAAAAGAAAAATATTAAGAAAAAAAAGATAAAATAGTAATAAATATATCATAATTAAAGGATTTGCAATGAATGTAAAAAAAATATTTTTTCCAATAGGCGGAGGTGAAGAGCTAAGGGAGAGAATTCATGGGGCTTTACTTGTTAACAAATACTTTGGATCACACATGAGCATTCTTGCATTTCAATTAGATCCAGAGACAGTTTATAATGTTAGAATGACACTAAGGGGTGGAATTTTAATGGACGAGTTTATAGAAACAGCCAAAGAGGAGCTGAAAATAGAACAAGAAAAAAATATACAAATTGCCAAAGAAGAGGCAGAAAAAGTTGGTATAACATTTACAGAAAATCAACACGAACCAAGCAGTGCTTTTTTGAGAAACGATATAGGAACTCGCTCACAACTAGTTGAAAAATACTCTAAATATTGTGATTTAGTAGTAGCAGCTGTGCCACCTAATGGAGCTATAACAGGAACTTTTGAAGCTGCTGTTATAAAAAGTGGTAAGCCAGCTATTGTCATACCAAGAAAATTAAAATCTTTTAAAGCAGATAAAATACTTTTAAGTCTTACAGGAAGTACGAGTAGCGCAAGAGCCCTTACAAATGCTATACCGTTTTTAAAAGAGGCTAAAGAGGTTCATTGTATTACTGCTCATCATTATCTTGAAGAGGATATTGATGAAACTAGAGGTAGAATAAAGAACTATCTTAGTATGCATGGAATTGATCCTACATTTGAGGTTGTAAAAACTGAAGGTAAAATACCAGGACAAGCACTTTTGGATAGTGCAAAAGAGCATAATGCTGATTTAATAGTAGCTGGAATGGCAGAAAACAATGGATTTAGAGAAATATTTTTAGGGGGAACTTCTAAGTATTTCTTGCAAAATACAACTATACCTGTTCTTATGTAACAAAGTTTGGCTCAAAAGCCAAACTTATTTTTTAAAATTTATCAAAAATATAAAATTCACTCAAAATATAATAAATTAAATATATATATTTTAAATAACTAATTAATATTAAAAATATCTTTTTTTTCAATACTAATATTAATTAAATTTATAAGTTTTATTTTCTCTATGATATAATTATCAAAATTCAAAACAAAGGTGTTATTATGAAAAAGATTATTTTAACAGTAGTTGCAGTTGTTGCTATATTAATTTCTGGTTGCAGTAAAAAAAATCCTGATATTAATATGAACAATCAAATGGTTGAGGTAGAAAAAGTTGTTTATGGAGAAGATAAAGATCAATTTTATAATATCCATATTCAAAATATGAAAGATCCAGATAAGATAATAGTTCTTGTTCATGGTGGATATTGGCGTAGTAAATATAATCTTGATCATCTAAATGACTTGATGTCTTATTTGATAAACAAAAGTTTTAATGTGGCAAGTGTTGAATATAGAAGAGGTGTTGAAAATCAATGGCCTATTCCTTATAACGATGTATCTCTTGCGATAAATGATATTAAAAAACGTTATAAAAATGCAAAAATCATTACAATTGGCCATTCTGTTGGGGGACAATTAGTGCTTCTAACCGAAAATCTTGTAGATGGAGTAATAGCTTTATCACCAGTTACCGATGTATACTTTGGTTATAAGAAAAATTTAGGTGATAACAATGCAGCTAAGCAGTATTTTAAAGATCATAGCTATAAGAATCTACTAAAAGCATCTCCTTCAAACTATAAACTTAAAGCAGGAAAAAATGTTTTGGTTGTGCACGGAAAAAATGATGATTCAGTTCTGATAGAAACTTCAGATAAATATGTAAAGAATCAAAGTGATTATAATGTAAATGTGGACTATTTAAGACTTGCAAATATGCCTCATATGGAAATGATTGATTCAAAAAATTCTCATTGGGAATTTATAATTTCTTGGATAGAAAAACAATAAATTAAAACTATATTTTAAAAAAGATATTAGATGATTTTAGCATCTAATATCTTTAATAGCATCATAGAATTTAAATTTAGTCAAATTTATCTTGAAAATCCTAAATTTTAAAAACTAAAATTTTAGTTTTTTGTAGCTTCTTTAGAAAGTGTTTGCATGGTTTTTGGCAACTCTTTTAATAATTTTTCGCCAATTATTTTTGAAAATAAAAATGTTAATAATCCTTTTATTTGAATTTCATGAGTAATAAATAATTTCCCATTCTTTTCATTAATTTCATGAATAAAATCTATTTTAGTAAAAGGTAAAGATGAGCGACTTGTGAATTTATGAAATTTAGAGACTAAAACTAGTTCAAAATTTGACTTTGGTCCATTGCTAGACTTCAAAATCCCTTTATTTCCTGCTTTGAATTCTCCATATAATTTTGAATATTTGATTGTGTTATCCCATTTATTCCAATTTTCTACATCACTATATAAATTCCAAATTTGCTCTTTTGTTGCGCTAGTTTCAATAGTCACTTTCTTCGCCCACATAGTGCACTCTTTTTTAGCTAAGCTTATCTTTTAAAAAATTCTCAATTATTAAAATTTGTTTTTCAACGCTTCTATTTGAAGTTCCTCCATATGATTTTCTTGCTTCTTTGGAATTTACTAAATTTAAAATGTCAATAACATTTTTATCAAAATCACTATGTATTGTTTTTAATTCATCAAGACTCAACTCACTTAAGTCTAAATTTTTACTCTCAGCCAGTGCAACACAACGCCCAGTAATATAGTGTGCTTCTCTAAAATTTATCCCTTTTTCTCTCACTAAATAATCAGCTAAATCAGTAGCGGTTAGATGTCCTTTTTTGCAAGCATTTATCATATTGTCTTTGTTAAATTTTGTAGTTTTTAACATTTGAGTTAAGATTATTAGGCTATCTTTTGTAGTTTTTGTGCTATCAAGCACACCCTCTTTATCCTCTTGCATATCCTTGTTATATGCCATTGGCAGTGATTTCATAATAGTTAAAAGAGAGATTAAATTCCCATAAACTCTTCCAGTTTTTCCACGAATCAGCTCTGCAACATCTGGGTTTTTTTTCTGAGGCATTATGGAGCTTCCTGTTGAAAACTGATCACTTATAGTTATAAAACCATACTCTTGAGAGCTCCATAAAATAAGCTCTTCGCATAGTCTTGAGGTATGAGTGAATAAAACGCTAATGTTAAATAAAAACTCTAACGCAAAATCTCTGTCACTAACTGAATCCATTGCATTAAATGTAGGTTTGCTAAATCCAAGTTCTAATGCAGTTAATTCTCTATTTATTGGATGAGGAGTTCCTGCAAGTGCAGCTGATCCAAGTGGACATAGATTATTTCTTTCATAACTTGACACAAGTCTTTCATAATCTCTTATAAACATAAAAGCATATGCCATTAAATGATAAGCTAAGCTAACAGGTTGTGCGTGTTGAAGATGAGTATATCCGGGCATTAAAGTATCTAAATTTTCCTTTGCAATGTCTTTTAAAGTAGATACTAGGCTTAAAATTAAATTTGCTATTTCTTTGTTTTGCTTTAAAACAAATAATCTAAAATCGAGTGCAACTTGGTCGTTTCTGCTTCTTGCAGTATGTAGTTTTCCGCCAATTTCTTTACCAATTATTTGAGACAATCTTTTTTCCACAGACATATGTATATCTTCATCTTCTGTTTTAAAAATAAATCTATCATTTTCTATTTCAAATAGTATTTGTTTTAATCCATTTATTATTTCTTTACTTTCATGTTCTGATATAATATTGCATTTTCCAAGCATTTTAGCGTGAGCGATGGAGCCTTTTATATCCTCCTCGTATAAATTTTTATCAAAATTAATTGAAGCATTAAATTCTTCTAAAAGCTCAGAACTTTCTTCATTAAATCTACCTTGCCATAACTTTTTCAAATTATCTCCTTTTTATTATGTAAAATATAGTTATTAATATAGCCACAAAAATAATATAAATAAATTTATTTTCATAAATTTTTAAACTTTCTGAACTTTTTGATAAGATTAAATATATCTCTTTATTATTATCAAATTTAAGTGTTAGTTTTGAATTTTTAAGACCATTTAATTTAACTCTTAGCATATTTGTATCTAATGTTTTTATATCAGGTTTTTTCATTAACTTATAACTGGCTTGATAACTATTAAAAACATCGTTACAATTTTCTGGCTTTAAAAAAATATCATACCAAATGTTTGGTGAAAGAGATAATTTATCCTTATTGTTAGCCACAAAATATTTATTTTGTGGTGTTTTTGTTTTAAATTTCCAAGTTATAGTTTTTTGCTTTTGCTTTTGTATATAGTCAAATTCTACCAAATACTCTTGGTTAAAATCAAAAACATCTTTTGAAAAAAGTGCAAATTGATACTTATTTAGAATAGAATTTACATCATTTAAACTTGTTAGCTGTTTTGTATTTAATAGTCTTTCGCCATTTTTAAATATCTTAAAATCAACCATTGTTACTAGACTGCCTTGCTTATTAAATTCTATACTTACAGGATTGCTAGTGATTTTACATTCAGGAAAAGGATTTGGATCTTCATTGCTAAAAAAAGATTTCGTCTTGTCTGAGTTAGGATAAACTACATAATCAAAAAAATTTAAATTTTTAAATCTATCTAAATTGGATTCTAATATTGCTATATCTTTTTCCTTGCAATATCCAGAGTAAAATTTACCATATCCTTTGTCTGAAATTCCTCTTTGACAAAACTCATTTAAATTAGAATTACCCATATTATATACATAGTTTTGATTTTTATCATTACCAAAAAAGCCATATCCAATCTCATTGATAGTTGGATCTAAAAAATTAAATCTATGATATATAGCACTCAATAATCCATCTATAGAATCCATTGAATTAATTGAGTTAATGGATATATTTTCGGTTATTTGAGTGTTATATCCAACATAAAAAGCTCTATCTTTTGGAGATATGCCTGTAAAGTATCTATTGTTTTCAGTTTCATAGTGGGACTTAGAATTATTTTCATATAGATATTTTGCATGATTTAATGACGAATCAGATAGTTTTTGATTCAGGGCTAAAGAATTTAGTCCTGAATCAATTCTTATGGCATTTAAAAAATCAATAGGATTTTCATAAATTGGCATTGGTATAGGATATGATGCATCTTTTAAATTTTTACCATCATCACAAGCTGTAAAAAATATAGCTATTATTGTTAAAAATATATAACTATATTTTTGGACCGGCTTTGGCAAATTCCACCCCTTCAACTACATCTTCATATCTTTTGAAATTTTCTACAAACATATTTGCTAAATTTGCCTTTAATTCTTCAAATCTATCTTGATTTTTCCAACTATTTTTAGGGTTCAGTAAATTAGCGTCTACTCCTTCTAATTTTTTTGGTATAGCAAGATTAAACTTATCAAAATTTTCAAATTCGCAGTTGTTTATAGAGCCATCTAAAATTGCATTTATGCAAGCTCTTGTGGCTTTAATGCTCATTCTTTTACCAACACCATACTCTCCGCCACTCCATCCAGTATTTACTAAATATACATTAACATTATATTTATCCATTTTTTCTCCAAGAAGTTTTGCATAAACTGTTGGATGTAATGGTAAAAAAGCTTCACCAAAGCAAGCACTAAAAGTTGCAACTGGTTCAGTTATACCTCTTTCAGTTCCTGCAACCTTGGCAGTATATCCACTTAGAAAATAGTACATTGCTTGTTCTTTTGTAAGTTTTGAAACTGGTGGAAGCACTCCAAATGCATCTGCTGTTAAAAATATAATATTTCTAGGATGTGAACCCTGCAGGCTTGGTTCTCTATTTTTAATATGCTCTATTGGATAACTTACTCTTGTATTTTCTGTTTTTGAAGCATCACTAAAATCAACTTTGCCATTTTCATCAGATATGACATTTTCTAAAAGTGCATTTCTTTTTATGGCATTATAAATTTCAGGTTCACTATCAGGATCTAAATTTATACATTTAGCATAACAACCACCCTCAAAGTTAAATATACCTTTATCATCCCAGCCATGCTCATCATCACCGATTAGTTTTCTATTTGGATCAGTTGAGAGTGTTGTTTTACCTGTTCCACTAAGTCCGAAAAACAGGGCAGTATCACCATTTTTACCAATGTTGGCAGAGCAATGCATAGACAGTTTTCCCTCAAGTGGAAGCCAGTAATTCATCATAGAAAAAATACCTTTTTTCATCTCACCGCCGTACCATGTTCCGCCTATTACAGCCATGTTTTCTTCAATATTAAAAATTACAAAAACATCAGAGTTCAACCCATCTTTTTTATAGTCTTCATTTACACATTTGCAAGCATTATAAACTATAAATTCAGGATAGAAACTTTTAAGTTCTTCCTCGCTAGGTCTTATGAACATATTTTTTACAAAATGTGCTTGCCAAGCAACTTCAGTTACAAATCTAACAGATTTTTTACTATCTTTACTTGAACCACAATAGGCATCTTGAATATATATATTTTTATTAGAAAGTTGCGCTTTTGCTTTTTTTAATAGTTTTTCAAAAAGTTCTTTTGTTATTGGTTGATTGATATTTCCCCAAGCTATATATTTATTTGAGGGATCTTGCTTAACAAAATATTTATCTTTAGGACTTCTTCCTGTAAAAATACCTGTATCCACTATGAAAGTGCCATTATCGCTAATTTTTCCTTCTTTGTTTTTGACTTCATGCTCAAAAAGTTCTTCATAGCTTAGATTATAAAATATCTCTTTAATGCCCTTTAAATCAAGTTTCTTTAAGTCGTTAATCATTTTTAAATCCTTGGTGTAATAAATTTATCGTAATTATATCAAAAAAAGACTTTTTAATATTTTAATTATTTTATAAATTAAGGAATTATTAAAATTATAAAAAAGATTATTTTCTAGTATGTGTATTTTAATTTTAATCAAAATAAAAGTTATATTTTTGTAAAATACGGCTGTTTAAAGTTTGTAAGTAGGGGAAAGATCCGAACACGCTTTAAAGAATATATTTTAAAGGATATCTTTATGAAAAAGATTGTTTTTTTGCTGTTTTCACTTACGGGTGTTATTTTCGCTGCTGAGGGAATGGATGCTTATACAACTATAGCTTCTTATTCTATCATAAGTTCTGGAATTGTTTTAGGACTTGCTGCTCTTGGTGGTGCTTTAGGTATGGGTAATGCTGCTTCTGCAACATTAACAGGTATAGCAAGAAACCCAAGTGTTGCTAATAAATTATCAACAACTATGTATGTTTCTTTGGCGATGATTGAAGCACAAGTTATCTATGCACTAGTTATTACATTTATTTTGCTTTATGCAAATCCACTTATTACAGATGCTATTCAAACAGCTGCTAATTAATTAATATAAAACCCTCTTTTTTTAGAGGGTTTTATAACTAAAATATTTTATTTTTATGCGATTGTGGTGGAATGGTAGACACGCTATCTTGAGGGGGTAGTAAGCTTCGCTTGTACGAGTTCAAGTCTCGTCAATCGCACCACCTATCTTTTAGAACCCATCTTTCATATTAGAACCAGATGTTTGATCCCATGATAAATTTGCTCCACCTAGCATATGAAAATGCAAGTGCATTACCTCTTGCCCAGCATTTTCACCGCAATTATTAATTAGTCTATATCCTGTTTTATCTAATCCCATTTTTACAGCAACTTCTTGTATAAATGATGTAAATTCTCCCATTATTTTTGGATCAACTTCTTGAAAGTTTTTATAACATTTTTTGGGTATGATAAGTATATGTATTGGTGCTTTTGGGTTTATGTCATGAAAAGCTAAAAATTTTTCATTTTCTAAAACTTTATTGCTAGGAATTTCGCCATCTACAATTTTTTCAAATACATTTTTCATAAATACTCCTTTTATATATAAGAATTTATAGATTATAGCTAAAATATTGATATTTATCACGAACTTTACCTTATTTTTATCATTTTTTTAATAAAATCAACAAAATATTTTTAAGGAAGAAATGTGAATGAAATAATCTCGAAAATAAATTCATCCAAAAACTTAGAAGAGCTTGATAAGATAAGAGTAAGTCTTTTTGGCAAAAAAGGACTTATAACACAAGAGTTTTCTAAGTTAAAAGATATGCCAAATGATGAGAAAAAAGAGTTTGCTAATAATTTAAATAGAAAAAAAGATGAATTAAATAGCGCTATTTCTATAAAGAAAAATGAATTAGAGCTAATAGATCTTCAAAACAAAATGAAAGCAGAATCTATTGATGTTACTTTGTTCAACGAAGAAAGAAGTATAGGTGCTTTACACCCTGTGATGATTACAATGGATAAAATTATAGAGTATTTTTTATCTCAAAATTTCAGTATTGAAAATGGTCCATTAATTGAAGATGATTTCCACAATTTTGAGGCATTAAATTTGCCAAAATATCATCCAGCAAGAGATATGCAAGATACATTTTATACAGATGACAAAAGACTCCTTAGAACTCACACTAGTCCAGTTCAGATACGAACTATGGAAGCTTCAAAACCACCAATTAGAATGATTTGTCCAGGAGCTGTTTTTAGAAGAGATTTTGATTTAACACATACTCCTATGTTTCATCAAATTGAGGGGCTTGTTGTAGAGGAAGGAGATAAAGTTAGTTTTGCAAATTTAAAATATACTTTAGAAAATTTTTTAAAATATATGTTTGGTGATGTAAAAGTCAGGTTTAGACCAAGTTTTTTCCCTTTTACTGAGCCCTCAACCGAGGTTGATATAAGCTGTATATTTTGCAAAGGAAGTGGTTGTAGGGTCTGTTCTCATACAGGTTGGCTTGAGGTTTTAGGAAGTGGTGTTGTTGATCCAAATGTATTTAGACAAGTTGGATATAAAAATGTTAGTGGATATGCTTTTGGCTTAGGGGTTGAAAGATTTGCAATGTTACTTCATTGTATAGGGGATTTACGTTCTTTATTTGAGGGCGATTTAAGATTATTGGAGCAGTTTAAATGATAATAACAAGAAGTTGGTTGCAAGAGTGGATAGATATATCAAAAATTAGCAGCGATAAGCTAAAAGAGACTTTAAACAGGATAGGTCTTGAAGTTGATAGCTATAAAGAGATAAGAATACCTAAAAAAGTAGTTGTTGGCTATGTAAAAAGCAAAAAAAAGCATGAAAACTCAGATAAGTTAAGTATATGCGAAGTGGATGTCAAAGATGAGGTATTGCAAATAGTTTGTGGTGCTAAAAATGTTGAAGCAGGACAATATGTTGCAGTAAGCTTGGTTGGCGCTGTACTTCCTAGTGGACTTAAGATAAAGACTACAAAGCTAAGAGGAGTTGAGAGCAATGGGATGATATGCTCTTCAACTGAGCTTGGACTTATCAAAATTAACGAAGGTATCATGATTTTAGATGATAGTATTGGCAAACTCGAACTTGGAAAAGAATTAAGCCAATATCCAATATTAAATGATGATATTATTGAGATTGATTTAACTCCAAATAGAGGCGATTGTCTTAGTGTTTATGGTATTGCTAGAGATCTAAGCGCAGCTCTTGATTTATCGCTAAAAAATGTAGTTTATAATGAAGAAGATGGTCTTGGCATAGGCAGACTTTTAGGAATTCACTCAAATGAAAAAATTCAAAGCTCTTTTCAGTATAGGGCGTTTAATGTAAAAAATAGTATAAAATTAAATATGCTTGTTTTAATAAGAATTCATCTTGCTGAAATTAATAAAGAAAATAATATTGAAAGCATGCTAGCATACACAACATATTCTACTGGGGTTTTATTAAGGGCATATGATGCAATAAAACTTTGTCCAGCTTGCGATAAGATAACACTTAGCATAAAAGAGGAAAAAAATGAGAATTGTGGAGTATATTATGATGATAAGTGCTTATCAATAGCAGGAATATCACAAAATGATTTTGGAAAAATTAGTGATGATTCAAAAGTAATTATCTTAGAAGCAAACTATACAGATCCAAAGATAATATCAGTTGCAGTTAATGAAGACAAAAAACATAAGGGCGATAATCATGTATATAGATCTGCAAGAGGTAGTGAGCCAAATTTAAGTTTGGGTGGTGATTATCTGTTTAATATTTTTTCAAAGATGGATAATGTGGATTTATATAATGGTTCGCAACAAATTTTACCACATAGAGATAGAAAAATTATAAATTTAGATACAAAAGAGATAAACTCAATCATAGGGCAAAAAGTTGATAGAAATGAGATAGTTAAAATACTTAAAAAGCTTAAATTTGATGTTGCCATTGAACAAGAATCTATTAATATAAAGGTACCTTATTTTAGACATGATATAGAAAATATCCATGATGTAACAGAGGAGATAGTTAGGATTATAGGTATTGATAACATACCTTCAAAACCACTATCTTATAGTGAAACAAATAGGCTAAACCAATCATTTATAGAGTATAAAAATAAAAAAGAAGTTAGATATAAGGCAATTGGAGAGGGTTTTTTTGAAACGCTTCATTATATTTTTGATAACGATAAAGAGCTTGAAGAGTTAGGTTTTAAAAACTGCAAGGTAAAAATTATAAATCCAATAAATAACGATTTAAATGCATTTAGACCTACTTTAATAAACAACCTTATAAAATCTTGCGAGAGAAATATAAAAAACTCAAGAAAATCTGTGAATCTTTTTGAGATAGGAACTGTTTTTGATATAAGCTCTAAAGAAAAAACTAATATAGCCTTTTTATCTAGTGGACTTATTGGGGAGAGTAGTTTGCTTAATGGTGCAAAACCAAAAGCAATTGATTTTTTAAGGTTTGCTTCAAAGGTTCAATCAACCATAGGTGAGTTTAAATGCGAAATTCCAAAAGAAAATATAGAATTTTTAAATAATTTTGAACAAGCAAATATCATCCAAAATGGTAAAAATGTAGGATACATAGGTAGGTTAAATTTAGCTATTGAAGCTAAATATGACCTTCCTAAAACCTATGTTTGTGAAATTGATTTTAGTAAGCTCGAGTTTAATCCAATCATTGCAAAACCATATGCTAAATTTCCTACTATTAGTAGAGATTTAAGCCTAATAGCTCCTTCTAGTATGAGATATGAGGAGATACGTAAATGTTTAGACTCAATAAAAATAAACAATTTAAAATCATATAATATAATAGATATCTATACAGATGAAAAAATGCACGATCAAAATAGTTTAACTATTAAATTTGTTTTTCAAAGTATGGAAAAAACATTAGAGGATGATGATATAAATACGCAAATAGATAAAATATTAAGCCAACTAAATGAAAAATTAAATATTGGAATTAGATGAAGATTTATCCAATTAAAAAACCTATCAGATGTGATATAGAAAATATTGCATCTGATAAATCAATATCTCATAGATGTGCAATTTTTTCGCTTTTAAGTGACAAGCCATCTAGGATTAGAAATTATCTCCAAGCAGAAGATACATTAAATACACTAAATATTATAAAAAGCTTAGGCTGTAAAGTAGAGATTGATAATGGGGAAATTATCATAACACCACCTACGCAGATAAAAGAGCCAAATCACATTTTAGAGTGCGGAAACTCAGGAACTTCAATGAGAATTTTTATGGGACTACTTTCAAGTGTGGATGGATTTTTTGTCTTAAGTGGAGATAAGTATTTAAATGAAAGACCTATGAATAGAGTAGGGTTGCCTTTAATAGATATAGGAGTTCAAATTTACGGTAGAGAGGGTGGAAACAAAGCACCTATTTGCATTCAGGGAAAAAAACTTAAATATTTTAAATATCATAGTAAAATAGCCTCTGCTCAGGTTAAAACAGCCCTTATTTTAGCTGCTTTAAGAGGCGAGGGGTGTGAGTTTAGTGAGATAGAACTTAGCAGAGATCATAGTGAGAAAATGCTTTTAGGAATGGGAGCGGATATAGTTAAAAATAGTTTGACTTTAGAGGTATCTCCTCTTAAAAAACCTTTAAAGCCTCTAAATATAATAGTTCCAAATGATCCAAGTTCTGCATTCTTTTTTGCACTTGCCGCTGCTATAATACCTGGTTCTAAAATAGTGCTTAAAAATATTTTACTTAATAAAACAAGAATTGAAGCCTATAAGATTCTTCAAAAAATGGGTACAAATATTACATTTGAATTAAAATCTAGCGAATATGAGGATGTAGGAGATATAGTAGTTGAGTATGCGCCTCTTAAAGCAATTGAAGTTCATGAGAATATATCTTGGTTAATAGATGAAGCTCCAGCTTTAGCTATAGCTTTTGCAAATGCAAAAGGAAAAAGTATTTTAAGAAATGCGAAAGAGTTAAGAGTAAAAGAGTGTGATAGGATAAAAGCTACAGTAGATGGTTTAAAAAATTGTGGAATTGAGGCAGAGGAGCTAGATGATGGCTTTAAAGTAGTTGGAGGTGTTGCTAAGTTAGGCAATGTAGATTCATGGGGAGATCATAGAATTGCTATGAGTTTTGCAATTCTTGGTATTAAATGTGGTATGAATCTTAGTGGTAGCAAATCAATAAATATATCATTTCCAAATTTTAAAGAATTGTTAATGTCATTAGGGGTAAAAGTTGAAAATACAACTTGCTAAAAATTATGGATTTTGTTTTGGAGTGAAAAGAGCTATTAAAATAGCTGAAAATAGTAAAGATGGAGCAACTTTTGGAGAGCTTATCCATAATAGCGAGGAGATTAAAAGATTAAAAGATGATTTTAATGTTAAAACTCTAAAAACTATTGATGAGATGAAAAATGAAAAAAAAGTTATTATTAGAACTCATGGCATTACTAAAAATGATCTTGAAATTTTAAAAACAGAGAATAAAAACATAATAGACGCCACTTGTCCATTTGTTACTAAGCCGCAAAATATAGTTGAAAAAATGAGTAAAGATGGCTATGATATAGTTATATTTGGGGATTTTAATCATCCAGAGGTAAAAGGTGTAATGTCTTATGCTAGTGGCAATGTATTTGTAGTTTTAGAACCAAAAGAGCTAGATGGGGTTAAAATTAGAAATAAAGTTGCAGTTGTTTCTCAAACTACAAAAAAGATAGAAGAATTTGCAAAAATAGTAAGTTATTTGATGACTAGAACTAAAGAAGTTAGAGTTTTTAACACTATTTGTAACGCTACTTTGGAAAACCAAGAAGCAGTTAGAGAGCTTGCTTTAAAAGCTGATGTTATGGTTATAATTGGTGGTAAAAACTCATCTAATACAAAACAGCTTTTTTTAATATCAAAACAAGTTTGCAAAGATAGTTATTTAATAGAAAACGACAGTGAAGTAAAAAAAGAGTGGTTTGATGGTAAGAAATTTTGTGGAATTTCAGCTGGAGCTAGTACACCCGGTTGGATTATACAAAAAGTAGTTAATAAAATAAAAGAACTATCTTAGCCATTGCAATATTAAAAAATTATTTTAAATAAATCTAAAGCAAATTTTAAGTATAATTAAGGCTATTTATTCTGCTTAGGATAAAAATTATAATTCATAAAGGAAAACAATGGCTGAGGTGAACGATAAGGTTCAAAATTCTACAAAAGAGGAGTTCGAAGATTTCGAAGCTCTATTAGAAGAGTCTTTTAAAAAAAGAGAAGAGAGTGTTATTAGCAAAGGTACTATAGTTGCTATCAAAGGCGAAGAGATTTTTGTTGATGTTGATAGAAAAATAGAAGGTGTGCTAAGGGCTAGTGAGGTTACTGACAAAGATGGAAATATCACTGTTAAAGTGGGAGATCCTATAGATGTGGTAATAACTGGCAACAGAGGCGGAAGACCAATACTTTCATATGAACAAGCAATCAGAAAAGTTAAGGTAGCTGATTTTATAGAAAACTACGACGAAGATGCTGAAAACATAGTTGAGGTTACAATTAGGGCAAAAAACAAAGGCGGTTATATTTGTGTAAACGAAGATAATGTTGAATTTTTTATGCCTAGATCTCAAAGTGCTCTTAAGGATTCTCCTTCGCTAATTGGTAAAACTTATAAAGCTAAAGTTATAAAAGTTGATAAAGAAAATAATAGCATTCTAATCTCTAGAAAAAAAATAGTTGATGAAGAGAGAAGAGTTAAAAAAGAACTTATTGAAAAAATTTCAAAAAGTGAAGAGATAATTGAAGGAACTATTAAAAAGATAACAACATATGGTATGTTTGTTGATGTTGGTGGTGCTGATGGCCTTGTTCACTATAGTGAAATAAGCTATAAAGGCCCTGTAAACCCTAGTAAATTATTTAATGAGGGTGATAAAGTTCCTGTTAAAGTTATAAATTATGATGAAGAGAAAAAACATCTTTCTTTATCTATAAAAGCTGCTATGCCTGATCCTTGGGAAGAGATAATAGAAGATGGATTAGAGGTTGGCGATACAATTAGGGTTAAAGTTAGTAATATTGAACCTTATGGTGCATTTGTAGATTTAGGAAATGACATAGAGGGATTTTTGCATATTAGTGAAATTTCTTGGGATAAAAATATTAAAAATCCAAAAGATTTTATAACTGAAGATGAAGACATTGATGTTGAAATTATAGAAATTAATACAGATAAAAGAAGATTAAGAGTTAGCCTTAAAAACCTACTTGAAAAACCTTTTGCTAAGTTCAAGAAAGCCTATAAAGTTGGCGATGTGGTAAAAGGAGTTATAACAACAATACCAAATTTTGGTGCATTTGTTAAAATAGATGGTGTTGAAGGACTTTTGCATAATGAAGATATATCTTGGGATAGAAGTATTAAAACAAAAGATATTTTAAAAGTTGGCGATGAAATTGAAGTTAAGATAATTAACATTGATTTTGATGGTGAGAAAATATCTTTAAGCAAAAAAGAGCTAGAAGAGAGTCCTATTGCTAAATATGCTAAAAACCATAGAGTTGGTGATGTTGTAAAAGGCATAGTAAGAGACAAAAAAGATTTTGGAGTTTTTGTTGATTTAGGTGAGGGAGTTGACGCTCTTATTAGAAAAGAAGATTTGGGTAATGTTGATATCGATGAGTTGAAAATTGATGAAGAGATTGAAGCTGCTATTGATTTTATAGATACTAAAAGAAGTAGAATTCGCCTTAGTATTAGAAGACTTGCTAGAGAAAAAGAAAGAGCAGTTTTAAAAGAGATTAATAGTAGTGAAGATAATGATTTAATGTCTTTAGGTGATCTTATAAAAGAACAATTATCAGATAACTAAATATAAATTATTTAAAGAGGGATGTTATGAGTAAAATTATAGTTTGTGATGCTATTCACCAGTCTGGATTTGAAATATTATCAAAAGAGAGTGATATTGAGGTAGTTGATGCTTCAAAAACCCCAAAGGATGAACTTTTAACGATTCTAGGGGATGCAGATATAGCCATTACTAGAAGCTCGACAGCTGTTAACGAAGCTTTTTTAGAAGCTGGTAAAAACCTAAAAGCTATTGTTAGAGCTGGTGTTGGTGTTGATAATGTGGATATAGATGGCTGCTCAAAAAGAGGTATAATTCTTATGAATGTCCCTACTGCAAATACCATAGCAGCAGTGGAGATGACAATGTGTCATCTTTTAAATGCTGCACGAAAATATGTAGATTCTTGCAATGATCTTAAATTGAACAGAACTTGGAAAAGAGAAAAATGGTATGGAACTGAGCTATTTGGAAAAACTTTAGGAATAATTGGTTTTGGTAATATCGGTTCAAGGGTTGGTGTTAGAGCTAAAGCCTTTGGAATGGATGTTGTTGCTTATGATCCATATATAGAGCCATTAAAAGCTACAGATCTTGGTGTGAAATTTACTTCAAATTTTGAAGATATTTTAAAATGTGATTTTATAACTATACATACACCAAAAACAAAAGAAACTACAGATATAATCAGTACTCACGAGATAGAAAAAATGAAGGACGGAGTAAGGCTAGTTAACTGTGCTAGAGGTGGGCTCATAAATGAAGAAGCTTTGCTTGAGGCACTAAAGACCAAAAAGGTTGCATATGCTGGAATTGATGTTTTTGTAAATGAACCAGCAACGAGTCACCCTTTGTTAGATCTTGATAATTTAGTTGCAACTCCACATCTTGGAGCAAATACCTTAGAATCACAACAAAATATAGCAACACAAGCAGCTGAACAAGCAATTAGCGCATCTAGAGGAATTAACTATCCAAATGCTTTAAATTTACCTATTAAAACAGACAATATTCCTAAAGAGGTACAACTATATTTGGAACTAGTATCAAAAATGGCATATTTAGCTGCTCAGATTAATAAAGCACCTATAAAAGCAATAAGAGTAGAGATAAATGGAAAGATGATGGAATATTCTGATTCAGCTCTTACATTTGCTATTTATGGTGGATTAAAAGAGAGATTTGGCGATTCTATAAACTATGTAAATGCTAAATTTTTAGCAGATGAAAGAGGAATTAAAACTGAAATTATAAAAAGCAAAGATGCTAACTATAAAGATCAAATATCAGTTAACATCTTAACAGATAAAGAAGTTTCTTCCGTTAGTGGAACTATCTTTGGTGATGAAGAGGCAAGAATTGTTAATATAAGTGGCTTTAAAACAGACTTTAAGCCAAAAGGTAAAATGATTTTGCTTAAAAACAAAGATATTCCGGGTTTTATTATGGATATAAGTTCAATACTTGCAAAAGCCAATGTAAATATAGCGGATTTTAGGCTTGGAAGAAATAAAGATGGTTTTGCACTAGCTGTTATTTTGATAGATGAAAGCATAGACAAAGAGATACTTAAGCAATTAAATGAAGTAGAAGCTTGCGTCTGGGCTAAATACGCAACCTTATAATATTTAAGCTCAAATGAGCTTAAATATTTTTATACAATAAATTCCAATACATACCCTAAAAGGTTATTAAACAAGATGGTAATTGGTATAGATCTTGGTTCCAACACTCTAAGAGTAGCGCTTATGAATGAGCGATTTGAAATTTTAAAAAGTTATGAGATTATAGTTGGATCGGCTAAAGATTTAAAAGATGGTGGAAATTTAAGCCCTAATTCTAAAAACAATATTATAAATGCATTAGAGAAAATTAAAGCAAAATTTAATTTTAATAAATTTAAATATATTGCAGTTGCAACAGAGGCTTTTAGGATTGCAAAAGATAGTAAGGAATTTTTTAAATTTATTAAAGATAAATTTAATATTAATTTTGAGATAATAGATGGCATTAGTGAATCAAAGTTTACAAGATTGGCAGTTGAACATAGATTAAGTAAGCTAAGTGTCAACTTTAAAGATATTCTTGCTATAGATCTAGGTGGAGCTAGCACAGAGATATCAAATAAGCATAATTTTAAAACATATAAATTTGGAATTATTAAACTATATAATGAGTCTAAGCAGATAAAAGATATGAAAGAAAATGCAAAATTTGCAGTAAAAGATGCAAAAGAGTTTATCTCTAAATTAGATATTGATAAAGTTGTATTAACTTCAGGTGTCCCAACAACATTGGCTGCTTTAAATAATGGGTTGGATTATAAAAACTATGATGAAAATATTGTCAATGGATCTATTTTAAAATATGATGATTTTGATATTTGGATTGAAAAAATTATCCATATGGAAGAAATAGAGCTTGAAAAACTTTTTGGAAAAGATAGAGCTATGTATATATTAGGTGGAATTTTTATTTTAAAAGAGCTTTTAAAGCCACTTGCAATGCATAAATATATCGTTGTTAATGATGGTTTAAGAGAAGGTGTTATGATATCAGAAATACTAAAATATAATAAAATAAAAGGATAAAAGATGAGTGTAAAAGAGCAAATTCAAAACGATGTTAAAACTGCGATGAGAGAAAAAGATAATTTTAAAAGAGATACTTTAAGGACTATTTTATCGGTATTTAAACAAATTGAAGTTGATGAGAGAGTTTTGATAGATGATACAAGAGCTTTTTCTATAATCCAAAGTGAAATTAAAAAAAGAAAAGACTCAATAGAGCAGTATTTAAAAGGAGATAGAAAAGATTTAGCAGATAAAGAACAATCAGAAATAGATGTAATAATCTCTTATTTACCAAGGCAGTTAAGCAAAGATGAATTAGAAGCAAAATTAGCGGAGATAATAACTAAAACAAACGCTACTAGTATAAAGGATTTAGGAAAAGTTATGAAGGTTGCTAAAGAGGAGATAGGCTCAAGTAGTGATGGAAAAAACATTAGCGAATGTGCTAAAAAACTATTAAGCAATCAAGGGCAATAAATGAGAAAGGTTTTAGTTTTAATTCTGCTTTTTGCAGTAGCTTTATTTGGTTTTGAAAATGATAAAGAATTAATAAAAAAAGAGCTAGAAAATGGCTTTACATACTATTTATACAAAAATGAAACGCCAAAAGATAGTATATCTTTAAGACTTCTTATAAAAGCTGGCTCAACGGACGAGAAAGATAGCGAACAGGGCTTAGCTCATTTTGTTGAACATATGGCATTTAACGGAACTAAAGACTATAACAAAAATGAATTGATAAAAGTTTTGGAAAGCTTAGGTGTTAAATTTGGAGCAGATTTAAATGCGGCTACAGGGTTTGTTTCAACTACATATAAATTAGATATAAAAAATAGCGATGAAAATATCCAAAAAGCTTTAAATATTTTTGCAAATATGGGCTTTAAGGTTTTATTTAATGAAGACGATCTTGAAGATGAAAAAGGCGTTATAATAGCTGAAGAAAAAAATAGAAGAAATGCTGGAACTAGAATATTTGAACAATCAATCCCATACTACTTCAAAGATAGTATTTTTCAAAAAAGACTTCCTATTGGAGATATGGATATTATTAAAAACTCTACACCAGATCTTTTAAAAGGATTTTATAATAAATATTATCATCCAAATAATGCCGTTTTAGTTGTTGCTGGGGATTTTGATATAGATAAAATGGATAGTAAAATTCAAAAGGTTTTTGGAGATATTGCATACAAAAAGATAGAACATATGGAAAAAAACATAGGATATTTTAATGAGCTTGTAGTTTACAATAGCCACGATAAAGATATTATGGATAATAGCTTAAATATTATGTTTGAAGATAATGTTAGTTTGATTAATAGCTATGATGGGTTAAAGCACGATATAAAAAATGAGTTTATATCAAAGCTTTTTAGCGCCATAAATCAAAGAGAAAGAAGCATGGGTAATACTACATTAAGCAGTGCTTTTTATCCCATAAATTTATATAATAAAAAAGTTTTAAATGCTTTTAATAGTAGTGTTTTAGAAAATGATTTTGAAAATAGCATTAGAAATTTACTCTATACTATAAAGAGCATAAAAGAATTTGGGTTTAATAAAAATGATTTTGAAGATGTAAAAAAAGATCTAAAAGCTGCAAATTTATCCATTTTTAAAAAGAGTAAAAAAAGAGAAAATAGTGCTTTAGTTTCTCAAATTCTAGACTATGTTGAATCAAACACAACATTTTTAAACATTGAAGACAGATATAATTTTACAGAAAAAATCCTTGATGAATTAAGCCTAGAAGAGATTAATGCTCACTTTAAAAAAATAGTAAGTGCAAATGGGGTTTTAATTGGCTTAATATCTAAAGAGTCTGTAAGTTTTAATAAAGATGATTTTTTAGCAATATATGAAGATATAGTTGTTACAGAAAATATAGAAAAAGAGCTTAGTGGACCTATTTTAAAAGAGAGATTAAAAAGACAAAATCCATATAAAAGTAGTTTTGATAATGTTAATTTGGTTCATATGTATAAATTTGAAAATGGCGTAAATGTTTATTTTAAACAAATTGACACAAGAAAAGATAATATATTTTTTAAGGCATTTAAGAAAAAGGGATACTCAAATTTTGACGATTTAAAATTGGCAAATTTTAGTGTTAATCTATCAAATGGAAGCGGTATAGGCGATTTCAATGATTACGAGGTGCAAAAGATAACTGCTGGTCAGGTGTTTAAGTATTCAAAATATATAAATAGAACATCTTTAGGTTATCAAGGTAATTTTATGATTTATGATATTAAAAATTTCTTTGATGCTTTTTATGTTGATTTTCATAATCCAAAGATAGATGAGAATTATTTTAAAAATTATAAGATAGTAGCTTTAGACAAACTTAAAAAAAATGAAGAAAATCCAGATTATAAATTTGCAAAAGAGTTTAATGATTTTTACTATGATAACAATCCAAAGATGGAATTTACAACCAAGCAAGACATTATAAATTTGGATTTAAACAGATCAAGAGAATTTATAAGAAGCGCTTTTGAAAATGCAGGAGAGTATGATTTTGTATTTGTTGGAGATATGGACCCTGATAATTTTATTAAAATAGCAAAAAACTATATAGGAAATTTAAAAGGAGAAAAAACCTCTATTGATATTGTTGATGACGGGGTTAGGCCTATTTTAGGAAACCACAAATTTGTTAAAAACTATCTTAGTGAAAATGTATCTAAAAATACAATTTTTATAGAAAATAACGAACTTCAAAATACACCTAAAAATAGACTAGCTTTGGAATTTGCAACTGATATTTTAAATATCTTAATGAGGGAAGATATAAGAGAAAAGCAAGGCAAAGTTTATGGGATTAATGCCTACTCTATTCTTAAAGATATTCCATATCAATATAGTAATGTTAAGATATATTTTACAAGTAATGTTAAAGACAGTGATAAAATAGTTAGCGATGTAAAAAGAATTATACATAAATTAAAAACAACTTTTAATGATGAAAATGAGCTTAAAAACATTAAAACCATTAAAAAAGTAGCTTTAGAAAAAGCATACCAACAACCACAATACTGGGTAGATAGCCTTTTTGAAACTCTTGTTTTTGATGAATATTTTTTTAGTTATGATGAGATAGTTTCTTTGATAGACCAAATAACATTAGATGATATAAAAAGAGTTGCAGCTTATGCTTTTGATACAAGAAATTTTATCATAAGTTCCAATCGGTATATAAAATCAGACAAGAGATAGAGTTGCAGAGTTGGTAAAATGAATCTGAAAATATTTTTAGAATTAATAGAGTTTAAAGCAAAAGCAGCAAGCCTTTTTCCGTTTTTACTTGGTGTTTGTATATCTATCTATCATTTTAATAGTTTTGATTTAAACATAGCAATTATCTTGTATCTTGCTATGTTTTTATTTAATTGTTTTGTTGATATTTGGGATAATTATATGGACTATAAAAACGCCATTGATGAAGAACATTATAAAGTTAAAACCAATGTCATTGGCAGAGAAAATTTAAATATTAAACAACTTGAGATCATAATGGCAATTTCCTTTTTAGTTTCTTTTTCATTGGGCATTTTTTTAGTTTCTAAAACAGGGATTGAGCTTCTTTTTTTAGGACTTATATCATTTATCGTTGGGGTTTGGTATTCATATGGAAAAAGACCAATCTCCTCAACGCCATTTGGTGAAATTGCATCTGGGCTTACTATGGGTTTTTTAATACCATTAATAACCGTTTTTACACTAAATCCAGAGCGTCATGTTTTTGAGATAAGTAATTTATGGATAGTGTTTTTATCTAGCTTTATAAATATAATTTTTATCTCAAATTTACTTTTTGCTAATAATATTTGCGATATGGACGAAGATAGAAAAAATGGAAGAGTTACGCTGCCTCATATTTTAGGGTTTAAAAACTCAATTTTGCTTTTTAAATTTGCATATATTTTTGGGTTTTTATCTGTGATTTTGGCAGTTTTCACAAAAGTTTACCCTATTAGTTTACTTTTAGTTTTTATCTGTATTCCTTTGGTTGTAAAAAATACTATTAGGCTAGAAAAAACTCCAATTAAACTAAAAAGCTTTAAATATATAATTACAAATTTAGGTGTTATGTCTTTTCTGCAGGTTTTAAGTTTTGGAGTTTACTTAATGTTCTTTTTTTAAAAATATAATTTTATAAATAAAGTGATATACGAATGTCACTAAAAGGAGTATCTTTATGAAAGCCTCAGATCTTTTTGTAAAAGCTTTGGAAAACGAAGGTGTTGAATATATTTTTGGTGTTCCAGGAGAAGAAAATTTAGATTTATTAGAATCTATTAGAAAATCAAAAATAAAATTTATCTTAACAAGACACGAACAAGGAGCTGGTTTTATGGCAGCAACTTATGGAAGACTTACTGGAAAAGTTGGAGTATGTTTAGCAACCTTAGGACCAGGAGCTACAAATTTAGTAACAGCAGCAGCTTATGCCCAACTTGGCGGAATGCCTATGCTTATGATAACAGGGCAAAAGCCGATTAAAAAGTCAAAACAAGGTCGTTTTCAAATTATTGATATTGTAAATATGATGAAACCGGTTACAAAATACGCAAAACAAGTTGTTAATGGAAATAACATTCCATCTATGGTAAGAGATGCTTTTAAAATAGCAACCACTCATAGATATGGAGCTGTTCATATAGAACTAGCAGAGGATATAGCAATAGAAGAAAGTGATGCTAAAATTTTTCCAGTTAATAAAACTATCTTCCCAAGGGCAAGGACACATCTTTTAAAACAAACTGCAAAGATTATAGAAGAGGCAAAAAGACCTTTGATATTAATAGGAAGAGCGGCAAATACAAAACAATCTAGTGAAGTTTTAACAAAATTTATAGAAAAAACTAAAATTCCATTTTTTACAACTCAAATGGGAAAAGGTGTTGTTGATGAAAACCATGAACTTTGTTTGAGAACAGCGGCTTTATCAAAAGATGATTTTTTACATTGTGCTATTGATAGGGCAGATTTGATTGTTAATATAGGTTACGATGCTATTGAAAAACCACCATTTTTTATGAAAAATGAAGAGGGTGCTACAAAAGTTATACATATAAACTATTATCCATCTGAGGTTGATGATGTATATTTTCCACAACTTGATGTTTTAGGTGATATAGATGCAAATATGGAATTTATAACTGAGGTCATAACTCCACAAAAGCATTGGGATTTTGAGTATTATTATAAAATTTCTGATGAAATACGAAATCGTTTAAAAAAATATTTTAACGATACTAGATTTCCTATTTTGCCACAAAGAGTTGTAAGGACTGTTAGAAATGCTATGGGTGATAAAGATATAGTTACCCTTGATAATGGAATATATAAAATTTGGTTTGCAAGAAACTATGCTTGCACCTCACCAAAAACATTGCTTTTAGATAATGCACTTGCTACAATGGGTGCAGGACTTCCTTCTGCTATTGCTGCAAAAATGTTAAATCTTGATAAGAAAGTTCTTGCTGTTTGTGGCGACGGTGGATTTATGATGAATTCACAAGAGTTAGAAACTGCTGTAAGATTGAATTTAGATTTAGTTGTAGTTATTTTAAATGATAGTGCTTATGGTATGATAAAGTGGAAACAAGAGGGAATGGGACTTCCAAATTTTGGACTTGATTATGGAAACCCTGATTTTGTGAAATATGCACAAAGCTATGGAGCAAAGGGTTATAGACCAAAAAGTTGCGAAGAATTTGAAGAAATTTTGGATAGTTGTTTGAACTCAAAAGGAGTTCATCTGATTGATTTGGCGGTTGATTATTCATTAAATCATAAAATTTTACATGAGTTATTAGAGAAAAAAAGTTGTTTAATATAAAGGAGTTATAAAATGAAAATGGTTGAAGTAACATCTCCATTTGATGGAAAAAAGATAGGTGAAGTTCCTTTTACTTCTAAAGAGGAGTTGGAAAAAATAATAGATGAGGCTTATGAGAAATTTGTAAATTTCAAATACAGACTTCCAAAATATCAAATAGTTGAAATTTTAGAAAAAGCAGCCAAAATTTGTGAGGAAAATGTAGAAGAGCTTACAAATTTAGCAGCAAGTGAGGGCGGAAAGCCTTATATGGATTCAAAAGTTGAGATACTTCGTGCGATTAATGGTATAAAACTTGCTATCTCTCATCTAGGAAGTTATGAGGGTAAGCAAATTGCCATGGGACATACAAAAAGCTCTGAAAACAGAATAGCCTACACTTTTAAAGAGCCAATCGGAGTAGTTGCTGCAATATCTGCTTTTAACCACCCTTTTAATCTTGCAGTTCATCAAGTAGTTCCAGCTATCGCTGTTGGTTGCCCTGTGATTATAAAACCAGCTAGCTCAACCCCGCTTAGTGCTTTTAAATTAGTTGAAATTTTAGAAAAAGCAGGACTTCCAAAAGGCTATGCAACTGCCGTGCTTTGTGATAGAGATAGTGCTGAAATGCTTGCTTCATCTAAGAAAATTAGCTTTTTAACATTTATAGGTTCAGCAAAAGTTGGTTGGGGCTTATCTAAAAAGGTAAACAATGGCACAAGAATAGCTTTAGAACATGGTGGAGTTGCACCTGTAATAGTTGAAAAAGATGCGAATTTAGATGAGGTCTTACCAGCACTTTTAAAAGGTGGATTTTACCATGCTGGGCAAGTTTGCGTCTCTGTTCAAAGAGTTTATGCTCACAAAGATATCGCAAAAGAAATTGCAAATAAGTTGGCAAATTTAGCTAGTAAATTGGTAGTTGGAAATCAAATGGATCCCAAAACTGAGGTTGGACCGTTAATTGATCCAAAAGAGGTTAGCAGAGTTGAAGAGTGGGTGAATACAAGTGGTGGAGAGATTTTATGTGGCGGTAAAAGACTAGAAAATAACTGCTACGCTCCAACTGTGATTTATAATGCAAAAGATAGTGCAACTATCTCACAAAATGAGGTTTTTGGACCTGTTGTTTGTGTTTATTCTTATGAAAATATTGATGAGGCTATTAAAAGAGCAAATTCACTTGATGTTTCATTCCAGGCTGCGATTTTCACTAAAAATATTGACACATCTATCAAAGCAGTTAAAGAGCTAAATGCAACTGCTGTTATGGTAAATGACCACACAGCATTTAGGGTTGACTGGATGCCATTTGGTGGTGCAAAAAGCTCAGGCATTGGAATTGGTGGAATTAATTACTCTATGGAAGAAATGTCAAATCAAAAATTATTTGTTGTAAAATCAAACTCAATTTAAATATTTCTTTGCATCTAGTCAAAAAACTAGATGCAGACTTTTTTATTTTTTGATAAAAAACATTTAATCAAAAAAATCTTTTATATCAACTTGTAAAACAATTGATATTTTGTATAATTGTTCTAGATTAAATCTTTTATTATATGCATATATTTCTGCTTTTGCTATATGCCCTACTGAGTTATGTCCAATTTCATTTGCCAATTGAAGTTGGCTAAAACCTTTCTTTTCTCTAATTCTTTTTACGTTATTACCTACTTTTTTATAGAAATTATCTATATTTATTTTTTGTATTTCATAATTTTCCATATAATGTCCTATTGGTATAAGCTATATGAAAGTTTAAATTCAATATAATTATTTAACAATGTTCAATAGAACATTATTTTAAAAAATTGTTCTATTTGGAATTAATAAAAAGGATTATAATTGGTTTTTCAAAAAAAGATAATTATTGGTTCTATTGTTAGTTTTGTTGCTACTGCTCTTGGTATAGTGGCTATATTTTTTCCAGATTTATTAAATTTGAAAAAAGAAAAAATTCAAAAATATAGTGCTTCAATTTCAAATAAAAAAGAGGCAGAACTATTTTTTAATTTTTTAGATAAAATGGCAGAAGAAAAGAAAATTTTTGAATTAGATGTTTTGATGTGCCTTTAAAAGCCAGAACAAAAAGTTAAATATCATAAAATTGATAATACTTTAATTGCTAGTGATGGTTATTATGATGAAAAAAATGATATCAATACAATACACATTCAATATGTTCCTACTTTTGACCATGTTTCTTTGGAACAGTTTATGGAGGATTGTTTTGATGAATTCGGATATCAAACTAGTTTTTGTTCTGGAGTAGATTATTATTTTGATACAAAAGACTATGAAACATCTGAATGGGTTTGGGACTGGAGCAGAACATCATATACTGGAGAAAATGATTGTGGGAATAGATATGGCTATGAAGTTGCTCTATCATTAACCGGATATTTTATAAATTCTAAAAGTAGACCATTTAAAGGAAGTATAGAAAACACATTTAAAACAATTTCAGATGAGCAAGTTAGGTTAAAAAATTATTAAATTAGCATACAAAAGATTAGCAATTGCAATATAAAAAAATAGATAATTATTTTATAAAATAAAACATACTAAGGAGTTAAACAATGAAAAATATTTTATTAGGTTTGTTATTGATATTTAGTTTTATTTTTGTAGGGTGTGAAGAAGAAAATCAAGAAACACCTATTGAAATTACCATGACAAATGATTATGATTCAATTCTAAAAGTATATGTTAATACATTGCATATTGTATCTATGATAGACGAGGTTGAGGTAAAAAAACTTGTATTAAACAGGGGAAATTGTAAATTTCAAGCTTATTTTGATAATAAAAGTATTATAAAATATGGAGAAGAACAAAGATTTATGGTAGTATGTAGAAATTTAAAAGAAGTTGAAGTTTCAACTAATAAAGGAGATTGGACTTTCAATTTTTAATTCTAATAACAAACATTACGGCAAGAATACAGTTTACAATCTTTAGTTAAAATGGTATAAGTTCACAAACAATTTAAGCTAGGAAGTGCTGTATGATTGGCAAAATGTTTTTAAAAAAAGAGATAGTAAAATGGGTGGAAGATGCAACTATCACAAAAGAACAAGCTTTAAGCATACTAGGCAGGTATGATTTAAAATATGATGAGAGCGAGAAAAATTTTAGCATTCTTTCCATTTTAGGGTATCTGTTTTTGGGTGTTGCTTTAATAGTTTTAATCGCAAATAATTGGAATGAAATTCCAGCTTTTATAAAAGTTTTTGCCCTTATAGTTATCACTTCAGTAACTCACATTATAGCTTACAAAAATTCCATAAATCAGCAAAAATCAAATTTTTTCTTTTTAGCAAATTTGTTTTATGGAGCTAGCATTATACTTATAGCTCAAATTTATCATCTAAGCACATATATGCCAAATGGCGTGTTACTTTGGGCAATAGGCTCATTTTTGGTAGCTATTTTTGTAAACAACAAATGGGTAAATTTGCAGGCTTTGATTATTGCTATGATTTGGGCATTTATGGAGATAGAAGGATTTTATCCATATCTGTTTTGGGTATTTTTACTAGTTGTCATACACATTCTTTATAAACAGGAGAAAAATAGAGCTTTGTTTGTTTTGTTTGTGCTAAATTTACTATGGTTTATACCTTACACTTTGTATTATTTCACAAAAGAATACTATCTTGTCAATGCTAAAATGTTTTATTCATATGAATTAGAGCTTTATGTATTGTTTTTTATATTGTCAGCGTATTTGATATATTTATTTTTAAATTTTACATTAAGCAAATTTGAAAACAAATACCTCCAAACAACAAATTCTATGTTTATAACACTTGCTTATATGTCATCTTTTTTGTTTTTATTTGAAGATGTTTGTCTCTCTTTAATAAAGACTTTTGATCTAAATTCTAATGTAATTTTTTATCCTTTAATTGGTTGTATTTTGCTGCTAGCATTTTTACTTAATCAAAAGAAATTTTATATATCAACAGCCATATTTTTATTTTTAATCTTTGTTTTTATGATAACAAGTTCAGAGTATTATGGTTATATTTTTATAGCTATGAATTTCTTAATCTTTTTATTTTATAGTTATGTTATATACCACAGTATAATAGAAAGTAACCTTGGCTCATACCGTTTGGGCGTGGCTTCTGTGCTGATTTTTATATGCACCCACTACTATAATCTCATATCGCAAGACTATATCTCAACAGCTATATTTTTCTTTGTATGTGCAATGTTTTTACTTATTAGTGTAAAATTTTTTAAAAAAATTAAAAGGGCATAGTTATGAAAAAAATGGTTTTAATAGGAATATCTTTTCAAATTTTAGTTTTGTTTTCTTTTATCTTTTTTGCCTATGCTCCTTTGTATTTTGGAAATGAAGTTAAAGTAAGGGCTACTGGATTTGATCCAAGAGATATATTTTTAGGCAATTATGTTAGGTTGGATTATCCTGATATAAAAGATGTAAATTTTGATGAAAAAGTTGATGTGGGTAGGAAAGTTTATGTAGTTTTAGAAAAAAATGGAGATTTATATAAGGGTAAATTTGTAACTAAACAAAGACCAAAAGATGAAGTCTATTTAAGTGGCAGGACTAGTGGAGGAATTTTACAAAATGGAATTAGAATAAGATTGGATTTAAAATTTGGGATAGAAAAATACTATTTGCCAAGACAAAAGGCTTTAGATATGGAAAAGGATTTAAGAGATGCTGAAGCTATAGTAACTCTTGGGGTTTTAAAGGGTTTTGCTAGAATTAAAAAAGTTGAATTGCAAAAAAATAATTAGGAGAAAAGATGAAAAAATATATATTGTTGCCACTATTTTTAATGGTTTTTGCCATAAATGGTTTTAGTATTGATGGGCTTATTGTAGCGACAAAAGATTACACTTTTATGGATAAATGGAGTAAGATTAAATCAAACGATGGACCTACACTTGTAGGATCGGATACTATTTTCAAAAATCAATATTTTTATATAGTAGTTCCTTTTAGCCATTATGATATGAAAGATGATGGAATGGTTGATATTAGTTTGTCTATAAAGGTTGTAAAACCTAATGGCAAAGAGGCTTTTTCTGAAGGAATCGCTGATTTTTATAAACATAAAAACACGCCTAAAGATATGGTTTTGATTGGAGATGCTGTTTTAAAAATATCTTTTGAAGATGTTGATGAGTTTGGAGAATACAAAATTTATGCAAAAATTACAGATAATATCTCAGGCAAAACTAAAGAACTAAACTCCAAAATAAACTTAGTTGAATTGCCAAAATATAGTGATTTTGTGGTAAAAAATGATAAGGAATTAGGAAAATGGCTTTCATTTTATTATACAAAGCTTGAACCAGAAAAAGCATTATCAAATTTTATATATTTTACAAAAAGCAGTATTGCTAAAAAAAATAGGTTATCTTTGCATATTGCAGAGTTCTTTTTGGAAATTTTTAAAAATAATACCTTTTTGTATCCAGATATTTTAGAAGCTTTAAAAAATGAAAAAGGCTACGCTAGAAATATGCTTTTATTTTTAATATCAAATTTGGATATTGATGAGAATTTGTTTATAAATGAACTTACAAAAGATGAAAAAGAGAGTTATTTGAAGTTTAAAAAATCTCCTATTCCAAATCCATATGAAGAGATAATGCATCCAATGCAGCTAGATATGTTATGGACAAATTTTATGGCAAGCGGTAGTTATAAACCGATTTTAAAGCTTATTCAAACTTTAGACTATGTTGAGTATGATGGAGCATTAAAGACTTATAAAAATAAAAATAATAAAACTCAAAATGATAAAAAGAACGCTTTATACAATGCCATATATGGCTCATTAGTTTGGTCTTTAAAAAGCAATATGCAACAACACAAGCTAGTAAAACAATACATGGAGTGGGCATATGCACATGAAAATTTAAACGATGTTCAAAAGAGGGAACTAGGTAAAATTTTAGAAGTTAGGTAGATGTTTTTTAATTTATGTAAAATAAATATATTATTTTAAAAATTATATTTATATTGTAATTTATAATATAAATATAAAACTTCCTAACTAAAAAACTATAACCATAAAAAACTTATTTAAGATGAACTATATATTTATAGTAAATAAGCTCAAATGAAATTTTATATAAAAAGGTTTTAAAAGATATAATCTTAATGTTTAATATAATAAAATTTTTACATAAAATTTGATGTGTTCTTATTGTTTAATCTAAAAAATTTATATTTTTATATTGAATATAATGCATTTAAATAAAAATCAAAAACCTATATTCATATTTTATATAATTCATTGAAAATTTGTTTAATAGGCTAGGATAAAATTATTCCACTTTTATGAAAGGTTTGCTATGAACAATATTTTATCTCGTTTATTTGCTAATTATATTTTGCCTATAAACGAATATACTTTAAAAACTCCAGAAGTTACTGCTGGATATTGTTGTAGCAATAATACTTACTACCTTAAATAGGTCTATACATTTTTTATTATTTTTATAAGTTGTAAATTTATATTTTAGAAATTTACTCGTATTTTTATGGCGATATATTTTGTCATTGTTTTATTTTTAAGGATTTAATATGATTATTTTTAATTTAGTAGTTTTTGTTGCTTTGCTGTTTGTGCTATTTAAAATATTTCAAAGCACTAACAAATTGGGTTTAACTGTGTTTATTGGTTTATTTTTGGGTCTTATTAGTGGTGCTTTAATGCAAAACTTTTATGATAAATCAATTATAAACCCTACATTGGATTGGATAAGTATAGTTGGTAGCGGATATGTTCGTTTGCTTCAAATGATTGTAATGCCGCTAGTTTTTATTTCTATTTTAGCAGCCATTACTAGATTGCACCAGACAAAATCATTAGGTAAAGTTAGTTTTAGTGTTTTAACTACTTTGCTCATTACTACGGCTATTGCTGCTACTATAGGTATTATGATGGCTTATATGTTTGATTTATCAGCAGAGGGCTTAGTTGCTGGAGAAAGAGAATTAGCTGCACAACTTAGTGTAAATGGTAGAGCTGAAAAGATAAGCGGTTTAACAATACCTTCTATGCTTTTATCTTTCATACCAAAAAATCCATTTGCAGAGCTTACAGGTGCTAGTTCTACATCTATAATTAGCACTGTTATTTTTTCAGCATTGCTTGGTATAGCTGCTTTAAGCTTAGCTAAACAAAATCAAGAATTTGGCGAAAGAATTGCTAGCGGGGTAGAGTTACTAAATCAATGGATAATACGCCTAGTTCGTTTTATAATTCGCTTAACGCCTTATGGTGTTTTTGCTTTAATGACAAAAATGGCGGCTGTGTCTGCTTGGTCTGATATAGTGAACTTAGGTAGCTTTATAATAGCTTCTTATTCGGCTATATTGTTAATGTTTATCATTCATGGATTATTACTTTTAATCTTTAAAGTTAATCCATTTGATTATTATAAAAAAGTACTACCGGTTTTAAGTTTTGCATTTAGCTCTCGTTCAAGTGCTGCATCTATACCTTTAAATATAGAAACGCAAATAGATAAACTCAGAAATGATAGCGTTATAGCTAATTTTGCCGCAACATTTGGTGCAACTATAGGACAAAATGGTTGTGCTGGGATTTATCCTGCAATGCTAGCGGTTATGGTAGCACCAACAGTAGGTATAGATCCTTTTAGTGTTCAATATATTCTTAGTCTTATTTTGATTGTTACTATTTCATCATTTGGTATAGCAGGTGTTGGTGGTGGTGCTACATTTGCTGCTATTGTTGTATTGTCTGCTTTAAATTTACCACTTGCTTTGGTTGGCTTGCTAATATCTATTGAACCTTTAATAGATATGGGAAGAACAGCTTTAAATGTCAATGGTGCTATGGTTGCAGGCACTTTGAGTGATAGAATTTTAAATAAAAAACAAAACTAAATTATAAAAACAGATACACGATGAGCTAATAAAAAACTTATCGTGTATTTTATAATTTAAAAAGCATATTTTTTATAGCAAAAAAATACAATTAAAATTTTTTTACTATAATTATTATAATATTTTTTGTATCTCTTTAAAAAATAAAGATAAAACAATATAATTTAGTTAATATAGTACTTATGATAGAGGTATGAATATAAAATTTTAATAATGTCTAGTATAAAAAATTAAAAAATCAGAATTTAAGCAATATTTTTATTTGAAATTTGATAAAATAAATATATAAAAAAAGTAGTAAAAGATGAAAAAAATAAATGTAATAGATTTATTTAGTGGTGTAGGTGGTTTAAGTTATGGATTTTCTATAGATAGTAATTTTAGTATTTTGCTAGCAAATGAGATAGAACCAAATACAGCCAAGTCATACTCATTAAACCATCCTGGTGTAGTAATGTTGAATAAAGATATAAAAGAAATTGACAAGATGGAATTACTTTGTCACTTAAATAATAAAAATGTTGACATAATAATTGGTGGACCTCCTTGTCAAAGCTATTCTACCCTAGGTAAAAGACAGATGGATAGTAGGGCTAATTTATTCACGGAATATTGTAGAATACTTAGTATATTAAAGCCTAAAATTTTTATTTTTGAAAATGTTAAAGGTTTGCTTAGTATGCAAAATGGAAAGTTGATTTTAAAAATAAAAAATGAATTTGAAAAACTAGGATATGATGTAAAATACCAAATTTTAAATGCTTTGAAATATGGTGTTCCGCAAGATAGAGAGAGAGTAATAATTGTAGGAACTTTTGAAAAAAATACTTTTGAATTTCCACAGGCAACCTATGGCGAGGGATTAAAACCTTATATAACAGTTAATGAAGCTATAGGAGATTTGGATTATTTAGAGTCAGGTGGTAGTTCTAATAAATATTTAAAGGAAGCTGACAACGATTTTTTAAAATTTGTAAGAAAAGCTAAATATTCTTTAACTGAACACAAAGCTCCAAAAAATAATTTACATTTAATAAAAATTATGAAAACTTTAAAAGATGGTGAAACTAAAGATATGTTGCCTGAAAACATTAGACCAAAAAGCGGATACGGAAACACATATGCTAAATTATGGTGGAACAGACCAAGCACGACAATTACAAGAAACTTTGCATGTCCTTCATCTTCAAGATGTATTCACCCTAGGGATTCAAGAGCTATGAGTATAAGAGAGGGGGCTAGATTGCAGAGTTTTCCAGATGACTATCAATTTTATGGTTCAGATAGTATAAAAAGATTACAGATAGGAAATGCAGTCCCTCCACTGTTGTCAATTGCAATATCAAATCAAGTTAAAAAATATTTTAAAAATTAGGAGTAAATTTTTAAAATCTCTTTTAGTTGATGATGGAATTGTAGGCTGTTTTTATGCCACTGCACAAATCCAAAAGGTAAAGTTATAGTGGATCCGTTCTTGCTACTATAATTTATATCATTATTTTTTTTATTACAACATAAGGCTAAGGTTTTTATATCAAAGATATAATCCATATCTTGTAGATTGTCTGATTTAATTAAATTTTTATACCATATATATTTTGAATGCTCTTTAGTTTCTTTTGAAAGTCCATATGAAAAACAAAATAAAGTAATTTCAAATATATTATCTTTAAACCAGGCTATCAAGGCATCATGTATATTTTGATTATATGATTTTAGAGTTTCAGAATGAAGTCTATTGTGATTTAATTCATGTTGTTTTATGTTGTATGGATATGGGCTATTTTCATTTATAATACCATATAGATCCCTATCATTTTTCCCACTCCAGAATAAGTTTATTCCTATTTTTACATTATTGGGAATTATTTTATTAAATATTTTTTCAAAACCGTTTATAAAATTATTTTTTGTTATGAGATAAACTTGTCCAGCATCGGATTTTTTTAAAGAAATATTAATAATCATATCGTTGCTTAAATATAATTTTAAATCCGTTTTGGAATATGCTTTTCCTCCAAGTATTGTTTCAACTTGCTTTTCATTTAAACCATTAACAACATTTTTGCGTAGATAGATATTTTTATCAAAACCAAGTTTCATTAAAATTTGTTCTTGGTATGATATATTGTTTAACAACAAGTCAGACACTAAATTTTCGTTTTTGTGCCCACTATTTTTCGCATGAGACCAACCTTGAGATTTATTTCTTCTCATCATTTGTCCTCGCTTGTAAACAATTGCGTGGTTCTAGTAATTTATATGGTTCTAGTCCGAGAGCATTGGCTATTTTTTGAATGTTTTTTAAAGATATGTTTCGTTCACATCTTTCAACTGAACTAATATAAGTTCTATGCAAATTGCATAAAAACGCTAATTGTTCTTGTGAAATACCAATTTTTTGTCTATAAAATTTTACATTCAAAGCAAAAATTTCAACTAAATTCATTATAATCTCCAATTTTGTAATTATAATAACTATGATAAAATAAGTCTACAGACTATAAGTTTCATAATTATGAATGGGAATGGTATGATAATAATGGTTGATTGATTTTATGATATGAGATCGATAAATTTTATCCTAGCTAAGAGCTAGGATACCTGTTTAGCAAGAGTAGCAAGTTGCAAATTCAAATGGAGTAGGTCTAGCCTCATATGGCCAAACTTGAGTTTCAAATTTAAATCTTTGATATGTTTGGATAAAAATATCAGTCATAACGGGTTTTAAAAATTCATGCTCTCTAATTAAAGATTCTAAGGCACCTCTTAATGTATGAGGAAGTTGTTGGATACCTCGTTCGCGAATTTCATCTAAGTGTAGTTTAAATAGGTTTTCATCCATAGGACCAACTGGTTCATATTTATTTTTAATCCCATCTATTCCAGCTAAAAGTAAACTAGCAAAGGCTAGATAGGGGCAAGATGTCCCATCAGGAAATCTCATCTCAGCTCTAGTACTATGCTCACTACCGCCATAAGGAATTCTAATAGCAGCTGAGCGGTTTTGTGATGAGTAGGTTAAAATGTTTGGTGCTTCAAAGCCAGGAATTAATCTTTTATAACTATTTGTGCTAGGGTTTGTAAATGCAGCTAAGGTTCTTGTATGTTTTAAAACTCCACCTATAAAATATCTAGCAGTATCGCTTAAATTTGCGTATGTGCCTTTTTTGTAAAATAGGTTTTTACCATCTTTCCAAATTGATTGATGTACATGCATTCCACTTCCATTATCTCCATAAAGTGGTTTAGGCATAAAAGTTGCAGTTTTACCATTTAAATGTGCTACCATTTTTACAACATATTTATAAATTTGAACATTATCAGCAGCTTCAACTAAGGTCGCATATTTTACACCAAGTTCGCCTTGTCCTTGTCCAACTTCATGGTGAGCAACATATGTTTCAAGTCCAACTTGTTCTAAAACTTGAAGCATTTCAGCTCTTAAATCCACCATACTATCAACAGGCTGAACAGGAAAGTATCCACCTTTTGTTCCAGGTCTATGGCCTGTATTGTAACCATCTTTATAGTCTGTTGCGCTGTTCCAAACACCTTCTTCGCTATCTACATAATACATAGCATGGTTTATATCATCAACTATTTTAACATCATCAAATACAAAGAATTCATTCTCGGGTCCACAAAAACAAGTATCGCCTATGCCACTATCTTTTAGGTATTGTTCTGTCTTTTTTGCGATAGAGCGAGGACATTTTTCATACATTTGTTCTTTATAAATATCGTAAATATCACAAATTACTATTACGGTTACATCTGCTGTAAAAGGATCTAAAAATGCAGTTGGAATATCTGGAATTAAAATCATATCTGATTTATGTATTGGTTGCCATGCATCAATGCTACTACCATCAAAAGGAAGCCCTTTTTCAAAACCATCTGGCAACCTTTTGTAATTATATGCTACATGGTGCCAAACACCTTTTAAATCAGTAAATCTAAAATCTACAAAAACAACTTCGTTTTCTTTGCAAAATTTATGAAACTCATCTATGTTATTAACAAACTTCCCCATATATATCTCCTTTTAATATCAAAAAAGTATTTTATCATAATAGAGTTAAAAATAAATATAAAATTAAAATTATTTAGATAATATAACTTTCTTTAAACAAAATTAATATATAATGAAATACTATAATAATTTTAAGGAATGCATTTGAAAAAACCAGAGCTTTTAGCACCAGCTGGAAATTTAACAAAACTTAAAATAGCTATAAATTATGGAGCAGACGCTGTATATGCAAGCGTTGGAGCTTTTTCTTTAAGACAGCGATCAGCAAAAGAATTTAGCAAAGATAGTTTTGAAGCAGGAGTTGATTATACTCACAAAAAAGGTAAGAAATTTTATGCAACTATAAATGGGTTTCCTTTTAATGGTCAAATAGAAAACTTTAAAAAACATATTAAATTTCTAAGGGATTGTAAAGTTGATGCTTTTATACTAGCAACTCCGGGCGTTATGAGTTTAGCAAAAGAGATAGCACCAGAAATTGATGTTCATTTGTCAACTCAAGCAAATGTTATGAACTATTTAGATGCTAAAATTTATCATCAAATGGGTGCAAGTAGAATAGTTGCAGCAAGAGAGATGAATTTAAAAGATGCTATTAAGATAAAAGAATTAAACCCAAATTTGGAGTTAGAGATTTTCGTACATGGTTCAATGTGTTTTGCATATAGTGGAAGATGTTTGGTTAGTGCTATTCAAAGCGGTAGATTTAGTAACCGAGGAAGTTGTGCTAATGATTGTAGATTTAAGTATGAATTATATGCTAAAAATAGTGAAAATGGTGCTTTGTTTAGGCTAGATGAAGATGAAGAAGGCACTCATATAATGAATGCTAAGGATTTAAATTTATCAAAACATATTGAAAAGATAATGCAAACAAATGCCATAGATAGTTTTAAAATAGAGGGAAGAACAAAAAGCGAGTATTATGTAGCCTGTACAACAAGAGCCTATAGAATGGCTATTGATGATGCTATGAATGGTAAATTTGATACTAAAAAATATGATATAGAAATTAAAACTCTTAAAAATAGAGGATTTACTGATGGATATTTAGTTCATAAACCTTATGAGAGAGATGATACCCAAAATTTAACTTCAAGTTTAGAAGAGGGCACCCATCAAGTTCATGCCATTAGTGAAGATGGTGAGGTGTTTAAGACAAAATTTAAAATTATAAAAGATGAACCTTATGAGATAATGTCGCCACTTAAGAGCGAAATTTTAAATATAGATAATGAAATAGGTAAAATTTATAAAAAAGATGGCAAACATTTAGTTGAGTTTAAAAAACTTACTACTAAAACAGGTAAAGAATTTGAAGAAATTCATAGTGGAAATATTCATGAAATTTTGCTACCTGCTAGATTACCAATTTATAGTTTTTTAAGAAAAGAAATTTAAGGAGAAGAAATATGAAAGAAAAAACTTTTGTATCAATTATAATGGGAAGTAAAAGTGATTATGATGTAGTTTGTGAAGCTTTAAAAGTTTTAGAAAAATTTGGAATAGAGCATGAGATTATAGTTAGTTCAGCGCATAGAAGTCCTGAAAGAACTATAAAATATGTAAAAGCAGCAGAAGAAAAAGGTGCTGAGGTATTTATCTGTGCAGCTGGTATGGCAGCTCATTTAGCAGGAGTTGTAGCATCTCAAACTATAAAGCCAGTTTTAGGAATTCCTATTGGCGGAGGAGCTTTAAATGGTGTTGATGCACTTTATTCAACTGTTCAAATGCCAGGAGGTATGCCTGTTGGAACTTTAGCAATTGGAAAAGCAGGTGCAAAAAATGCTGCGTATTTAGCGGCTCAAATTTTAGCTTTAAAAGATGATAGATTAAATGCTATTTTAAAAGAGGACAAAATTAAGATGGCTAAAAAAGTAGAAGAAGACTCAGCAGAGATAGAAAAACTACTTAAATAGATTAATTATTTATAATAAAAACAGAGGTAAAAAATGACATTTTCGCGTATAATTTTAACGCTTCAAGAATATTGGAGCAAACAAGGGTGTATAGTAGTTCAGCCTTATGATATGCCAGCTGGGGCTGGAACTTACCATAATGCTACATTTTTAAGATCATTAGGCAATGATCCTTGGAGAGCTGCGTATGTTGCACCATCAAGAAGACCAACTGATGGAAGATATGGAGAAAACCCGAACAGATTAGGGGCTTATTATCAATTTCAAGTGATTTTAAAACCAAGTCCTAGCAATATCCAAGAGCTATATTTAAAAAGTTTGGAAATTTTAGGACTTGATTTAAATAAGCATGATATTAGGTTCGTAGAAGATAATTGGGAAAGCCCAACTCTTGGTGCATGGGGACTTGGCTGGGAAGTTTGGCTTGATGGTATGGAAGTTACTCAATTTACATATTTTCAACAAGTTGGCGGTATAACTTGTGAGCTAATTAGCGGTGAGATAACTTACGGCTTAGAAAGACTTGCTATGTATCTTCAAGGTGTTGATAATGTTTATGATATAGTTTGGGATGACAAAGATGGAAAAATCATAACATATGGCGATGTTCATAAAAGAGGCGAATATGAGTTTTCAAAATACAACTTTGAGATAGCTGATGTGGATATGCTTTTTAACCAATTTGATAATGCTTGCAAAGAGTGCAAGCATGTATTGGAGCATGGTTTGGCACTACCTGCTTATGATTATTGTATGCTAGCTGCTCATACTTTTAATGTTTTAGATGCAAGAGGGGCAATTAGTGTAACTCAAAGGCAAGATTATATTTTAAAAATTAGAGAGCTTGCAAAAGGGTGTGCACTAGCTTATATAAAAAAGGATGATAAAAGTGAAGATTAGTGAAATTTATCAAATTTTAGATGAGATAGCGCCGTTTGAAGATCAAGAAGAGTGGGATAACTCAGGACTTCTTGTAGGCTCATTTGATGATGAATTTGATAGAGTTTATGCAAGTTTGGATTTAGATTCAAACTTGGTTGATAGCTTGGAAGAAAACTCGCTTATAATCACCCATCATCCACTTATTTTTAAAGGTTTAAAAAGAATTGATTACTCTAGATATCCATCAAATTTGATACAAAAACTTATAAAAAAAGATATAAAACTTATATCTATGCATACAAATTACGATAAGCATATCTTAAATAAATTTGTAGCAAAAGAGATTTTAAGATATGAAATAGTTAGCATAGATGATTTTTTAATCAATATGGAAGTTGATATGAGTTTTAATGAATTTGTAGATGATATAAAAAAGAAGTTAGATATCCCAAATCTTAGAGTTGTTAAGACAAAAGATAGAGTTAAAAGAGTTGCACTTTGCACAGGAAGTGGGATTAGCATGCTTGGGCATTTTGATGGAGATTGTTTTTTAACTGGAGATTTAAAGTATCACGAAGCCTTGGAAGCTATGGAAAATGGCATATCTTTAATAGATATAAATCACTTTGAAAGCGAGAGATATTTTGCAATCTCTTTAAAAGAAAATTTGAAAAAAAAGCAAATAGAAGTTATAATAACAAATTCAGTAAATCCATTTACACAAATTTAAGGAACATTTATGAACAAAAATTTAGAACAATTAGTAGAACTCTCCGAATATGATAAAAGTATAGATAAATTTATACCACAAATAGAAGATATAGAAAAAGAGTTCAATAGCAAAAAAAATGAAATTAACTTAGTAGAAGAGCAAATTGCAACTGTATTAGAAGAAATAGAAGATGTAAAATCTCAAATTTCATCTACAAACACCCATATAGCTGAATTTTCTGCAAAATTAAAAGATGCTGGTAAAAAAAGTGCATCTGTAAAGACAGAAAGAGAAGCAAAGGCTTTACAACTTGAAGAGAGCCTTGCAAAAGACCAATTAAGCGCAGCTAATGAAGATATCGTAAAACTTGAAAAGTCAATTGATTTTAAAGAGGGAATTTTAAAAGAGCTTAATGAGAAAAAAGTTGTCTTAGAGGCTGAACTTGAAAGCACAAAAGAGAAAACAGAAGCAAAGAGAGCCGAGATAGAAAAACTTAGAGATGAAGTTTGTGCAAACAAAGATAAATTAGTTAAAAAAATGGATCACAAACTAATCTCATTTTATGAAAAGATTAGAAAATGGGCTGGAAATACAGCTGTAGTTAAAGTTAAAAAACAAGCTTGTTATGGTTGCTTTATGCGTATAAATGATAAAACTTTTATATCTGTTATAAAAGGCGATGATATAATTACTTGCCCGCATTGTGGTAGAATTCTTTATAAAGAGATTGATTCTGAGTGATATATAATCTTTTAAGTTTTATATTATGGCTAATCTCAATCCCATTTTTATTGATTTTAGCTTTTAAGGAAAAATATAAGCGTAGTATACCAGCACGCTTTTTTCTATTTAAAAATTCTAAATTAAAATCTTGTGATGTTCATTTTCATGCTTGTAGTTTAGGCGAAGTAGAGGCTATATCATCTTTGGCTTTAAAATTTGATGATATAGCTATAACCACAGCAACTGCTACAGGTTTTAATAAGGCTAGTAGTATTACTAAAAATGTAAGATTTTTACCATATGAGATGTTTTTACCATTGTGGCTTGAAAAATCAAAAGTTTTAGTTGTTTTTGAAGCAGAACTTTGGCTAAATTTAGTAAAATATGCTAAAAAAAATGGATCTTATGTTATTTTATTAAATGCTAGGATAAATGATAAGTCATATAAAAGTTATAAAAAACTAAGCTTATATTATAAAAAAGTTTTTGAAAATGTAGATTTAGTTTTAGCACAAAGCGAAGTAGATAGGCGAAGATTAGAAGAGTTGGGTGCAAAAAATATAAAAGTAGTTGGTAATATTAAAAGTGCAAATTTTAAACCAGCTTCAAAAGATTACTCTAAGTTTAATAAAAAATTTATAGTCATAGCAAGCACACATGAGGGTGAAGAAGAGCTTATATTAAAAAATCTAAATCCAAATAAAGAGCAAAAGTTTCTACTTGCACCAAGACATCCTGAAAGATTTGAAAAAGTTGGCGGAATTTGCAAAGCATTTTGTGGTAAGCATAATCTTAGCTTTGAGAGATTTTCAGAAAATAAAGATTTAAGTTCTGATTTTATATTGCTTGATACATTAGGAGAACTTATAAATTTTTATAAGATTGCAGATGTTGTTATATTAGGAGGCGGTTTTATAAAAGGGATTGGTGGACATAACCCAGTAGAAATAGCACAATTTAACACTCCTATAATAAATGGAGAGTATTTTCATAATCAAAAAGTTCTTTTTGGTTTGATAGATGGAGTAAATTTTAGTGATTTATCAAATTTAAATGAACTTTTGAGCAAGAATTTAACAAAAACAAAGATAAAACAAACCTATAAAATAAAAGAGATAGAAAACATAATCAAGGAAAAAATTTGACAAAAGAAAAAGCATATAAACTTTTAGCAGTTCAAGAGGGAATTTCAAACAATGAAGCTAAAAATTTAATAGACAATGGGCAGGTTTTTGCACATGATAAAAAGATATTAATAGCAAGGGGATTAATCTCTTCAAAAACTACATTTAAGGTTTTAAAAACTAAAGAGCCAAAAGTTATATTTGAAGATGATAATATAGTAGCTATAAATAAACCACAATTTACAACAAGCGAACAGATAGCTAAAAAATTTAAATTTGAGCTTTTAAACAGGCTAGATAAAGATACAAGCGGAGTTATACTTCTTATCAAAAACAAAGAATTTCAAGAAAAAGCAATAGAGGAATTTAAGCATTTAAGAGTTAAAAAAATATATGTTGCTATGGTTGATGGCATTGTAAGCGAAGAGATCATCATAGATGAGCCAATCATAACTTTAAAAACAAAAGGTGGTGCTTTTTCTAAAATATCTAAGCAAGGAAAAAACGCTATAACAAAGGTTGAGCCACTTATGATAAGTGGTAAAAAAAGCATCGTAAAAGTTACAATACAAACAGGCAGAACTCATCAGATAAGAGTTCATTTAGCAAGCATTAATCACCCTATAGTTGGTGATGAAAAATATGGAAAAGGTAGCTCAAAAAGACTATTTTTACACTCTTATGAGACTGAAATTTTAGGTTATAAATTTAGAGCAAATTTAGATAATAGTTTTCATGCTTTTGGTTTTGAAATTCCAAAAGATATCTAAATTTAAAGATATTTAAGCAAAAAAATAGTAAAATGAGCCCTTTAATTATAAAAGTTGAAAATAAAAAGGTAGAGATGTGTTTGAACAAATAAGTGAATCGTTTAGATCAGCAGTAAATAAATTAAAAATAATTGATGATGAAAAAGCACTAAAAAATGCTTTAGATACACTCAAAAAAGCACTATTAAAATCAGATGTTCACCACAAAGTTACCAAAGAGCTATTAAGCCTTATAGAGACAGATGTAAAAAGTGGCACTATAGGTCAAAAGCAGTTTTTAGATGCTATAAAGAAAAATCTAACAGATGTTTTAACAGCACCAGGAAATCAAGGTTTTGTTTTTGCTAGTAAGCCACCGACAGTAGTTTTAATGGCAGGACTTCAAGGTAGTGGTAAAACAACTACAACAGTGAAGCTTGCAAACTATTTAAAACTTAGAAAAAAGAAAGTTTTAATAGCAGCTTGTGACCTGCAAAGACTTGCTGCAGTAGAGCAACTAAAGCAACTATGCGAAGCAAACGAGCTTGATTTATACTATATAGAAGATGAAACAAATCCTATAAAAGTTGCAAAAAATGCATTAGAAAAGGCTAAAAAAGAGCTATATGATGTTTTATTGGTTGACACTGCTGGGCGTTTGGCAATAGATGAAGAGCTTATGGAAGAGATTAAAAATGTAAAAAACACTATCAATCCAGATGAAATTTTCTATGTAGCTGATGCTATGAGTGGACAAGATGGTGTAAGAAGTGCAAGCACTTTTAACGACGCTTTATCCATAACAGGTGTTATATTAAGTAAATTTGATGCTGATACAAAAGGCGGTGTTGCTTTAGGTATTGCAAAGCAAATTGGAATTCCTTTAAGATTTATAGGAACAGGTGAAAAGTCAAGTAATATTGAAGGGTTTATACCAGATAGAATTGTTGGTAGAATTATGGGCGAGGGTGACCTTGCAACACTAGTTGAAAAAACAAATGCAATTTTTGATGAAAAAGATGTAAAAGATATAACCAAAAAAATTAAAAAAGGTAAATTTACATTTACTGATTTTTTAAATCAACTTGAGAGTGTTAAAAAACTTGGAAATATGAAAAATCTTATAGGAATGATTCCTGGTATGGGAAATATGGCTAGCAAGATTGGCGATATGGATTTAGAAAATTCAAAAGAAATTTTGCATATTAAAGCTATGATTAACTCAATGACTCCAAAAGAGAGAGAAAACCCCGAGCTTTTAAATAACTCAAGAAAAAGAAGACTAGCACAAGGGGCTGGACTTGAACAAGTTGAGGTTAATAGATTTATAAAGCAGTTTAGCAATGCTTCAAAATTAGCTAAAAAGTTTTCAAATAAAGGCGCTATGAAAAACATGGCAAACATGATGAAAAACAATCAAATTCCTAGGTAATGCTTAGGATTTTATTATGAGTAAAGCACTTACTTATAATAAAGTTTTATTTAAAATCACAAGGAGAAACAATGGCAACGGTTATTAGACTAAACAGAGTAGGTAGAAAAAAGAGACCTTTTTATCGTATCGTAGTAACGGATAGTAGAAAAAGAAGAGACGGTGGTTATATAGAAAACATTGGTTATTACAACCCAATGACAGAACCTGAAGTTATCAAATTTGACGCTGAAAGACTTGCTTACTGGAAAAGCGTAGGTGCTAAACTTAGCGATAGAGTTGAAAAGATTACTAGTAAATAATATGATAAAAGAATTTTTAAAACAATATGCAATGCTTATTGCAGAGTATCCAGAAAAAGTAACCATAGAAGAGATACAACACGAAGATAATTTTGTTGAGATTATCATAACAGCTGACAAATCAGATACAGGTAAACTTATAGGCAGAGATGGCAGAATCATAAACGCTATAAAAACAGTTATATCTGCTTATAAAAGTAAAAATAAAACTTCATATAAAGTTAACATAAAAGCTCTAGAGGAATAGATGGAAAAGCTTCTTGAAGTAGCAGTTATAGGCAAAACTATAGGCCTTAAAGGAGCTTTAAAACTTCATAATAAAAGCGACTTTGTTTCACAATTTAAAAAAGGTAAAATATTTTTTTTAAAAGATGAAACGAAGTTAGAAATTTTAAGTGTAAATATGTCAAATTTATCTGTTATATTTAAAGGCTATGAAGATATAAACTTAGCCCAAAATTTAGTAAACAAGAAACTATATCAAAGTATTGAAAACACAAGAAAAAGTTGCAAACTAGATAAAGATGAGTTTTTTTATTTTGATATAATTGGTCTTGAAGTTTATGAAGATGACCATAAATTAGGTAGAGTTGATGATATTTTAGAAGTTGGCGGAAGCTATCTTTTTGAGATAAAAACAGACGAAGATTTTATTAAAAAAGAATTTAGTGATATTTTTTATATACCATACATTGATAATTATATAGAAAAAATTTCCATAGAAGATGGGAAAATTTATAGCAAAAACGCTATTTTGTTATTAGAAAATTCATGAAATTTACATTCATAACTCTTTTTGAAAATTTAGTTAAGCCATATTTTAATGACTCTATTTTAAAAAGAGCAGTTGATTCTAAATTAATAGATGTTGAGTTTATAAATCCGCGAGATTATAGCGAAGATAGGCATAAAAAAGTAGATGACTATATGATAGGTGGTGGAGCTGGGCTTTTAATAAATGCTAGCACAATTGAAAGCTCAATTTTAAAAGCAAAAGAAAAAAATCCAAACTTACATATAGTATATCTTACTCCAGCTGGAAAGAAATTTACCCAAAATGATGCCAAAAGATTATCAACCAAAAAAGAGATAGTGTTTATCTGTGGTAGATATGAGGGTGTTGATGAAAGAGTGGTTGAGCAATATGCAAATGAGGTTTTTTGCATAGGTGATTTTGTCTTAACAGGTGGAGAGCTTGGAGCACTTTGTTTGTGTGATGCCATAAGCAGGAACATTGAAGGTGTATTAGGAAATAGCCAATCTTTAGAAATTGAGAGTTTTGAAGATGGGATTTTAGAGGCGCCATCTTTTACAAAGCCAAATATTTTTAATAATTCTTATGTGCCTTCAGAGTTTTTAAAGGGTAATCATGGTAGAATACAAGCTTTAAAAAATAATATGGCGATTTTAAGAACAAAATTTTTTCGTCCAGATTTATATCTCAGATTAAATAGCCAAAACAAAAGGAAAAAAAATGAGAAACAAGTACATTGAAGCGTTTGAAAACGCACAAATTAGTGAAAAAAGTATTCCAGATTTTCGTGCAGGTGATACTTTAAGAGTCGCTGTTAAAATTCAAGAAGGTGACAAAAGCAGAATTCAAAATTTTGAAGGTGTTTGTATTTCTAGAAGAGGAACAGGAACAGGCGAGAGTTTTATAGTTAGAAAAATTGGTGCTAATAGTGTAGGTGTTGAGAGAATCTTCCCTATTTATAGTGATAGTATAGAAGAGATAAAAGTTCTAAGACATGGTCGCGTAAGAAGAGCTAAGCTATTTTATCTTAGAGATAGACGTGGTAAAGCTGCTAAAATTAGAGAACTTAGAAAATAAAAAGGGGCTTATCCCTTTTTATAGCTTTGCTATAATTATTATACTTAATTTTATTACAAATTTAAATTTCAAAATATCAAACTATCAGCATTTATATAATTCTATTAACCAATAAATTGTATAATAAATAACAAATTTATAAGGTTAATTATGAATAAAACTATACAAAGAATAAAAACAGAGATTAAAAAAATAGTCGTTGGGCAAGATGAGCTTATAGACTCACTTTTAATAGGTCTAATTTCAAATGGTCATATTTTAGTTGAAGGTGTTCCAGGTCTTGCAAAAACAACTGCTATAAATGCTCTATCAAAGAGTTTGGGTATTGATTTTAAAAGAGTTCAATTTACTCCTGATTTACTTCCAAGTGATATTACAGGTACTGAAATTTACAATATTAAAACAGGCGAGTTTAGTTTTAAAAAAGGTCCAGCTTTTACAAATCTTTTGTTAGCAGATGAAATAAACAGAGCTCCTTCAAAAGTTCAATCAGCCTTGCTTGAGGTTATGCAAGAAAGACAAATTACTATTGGTGATGAAACTTTTAAAGTAGATGAGCCTTTTTTGGTTATGGCAACACAAAACCCAATAGAACAAGAGGGTGCTTATAGTCTTCCTGAGGCACAACTTGATAGGTTTATGATGAAGGTTTTAGTTGATTATAATACCTTCGATGAAGAGTTAGAAATTATAGAAAGAGTTGCATTAAAAGGGTTTGAAGAGGTTCAAAAAGTAGCTGATTCTAAGGATATATTAAAGTTAAGAGAAGAAGTTAAAAAAGTTCACATAGATGAAGAGGTTAAAAAATATATGGTTAAAATAGTTCATGCAACAAGAGAGCCAGAACTATATGAGATACCAGATATATCACAATACATTGAATTTGGTGTAAGTCCTAGAGCGAGTATCGATCTTCTTAAATCAAGCCTTGCTTATGCGTTTATAAATGGAAAAGATTATGTTACTCCTTTAGATATTGCAAATGTAGTAAAGGGTGTTTTAAGACATAGACTTACTTTAAATTATAAAGCAAAAGCAAACGGTATAACTCCTGATAATATAGTTGAAAAGATTATTGAAACTATAAAGGCACCTTAATCTATGCAAAGAGCAAAAGAGATTTTTTTTAAAGCTAAAAAAGATATATATAATCAAAATTTTGGAAATATGCAAAGCCCTATAAAAGGGGACGGACTTGATTTCAAAGAGATTAAAGATTATATAGATGAGGATTTAAAAAAAATAAATTGGAAAGCCACAGCTAAAAGTGGAGCTATAAAAGCCAATGTTTTTAATGAGACAAGGCAGATAAATATAGTTGTAGTTTTAATGCTTAGTGGTAGTTTAAAATTTGGCTCAGTTAGGCTAAAGCGTGATCTTGCGACTGAAATTTTTGCTCTTTTGTCTTTAGCGGCAGTTGAGAGTAAAAATCTGCTTTATCCGATTATTTTTAGTGATAAATTAGAAAAGTTTTATCCAGCTTTAAAGAGCCAAGATGGCGTATATCAAGCTATAGAAGACTCTTTAAATATTGATGTTTTAGGTAAAGATGTTGATTATAAAAATCTATGTGATACCATAAACTCAACAATTAGAAGAAAATCAGCCATCTTTATAATAAGTGATTTTTTAAAAGAACCAGATTTTACAGATATTGCTTATTATAATGATGTTTATTCTATAATAATTAGAGACAAGATAGAAGAAGAGTTAAAATTTGATAGTGATATGGATTTAATAAATCCTGTAAAATTAGATAAATTCGAACTTCATCTAGATAAAAGTGTAGTGGAAAGATATAAAGAGCTTTTAAAAGAGCATGATAGAAAAGTTAAAAATCATTTCTTAGAAAATAGAATTTTTTCAGATAAAATATATACAGACGATGAAGTTTTACCAAAACTTATAAAAATTACAAGGTCATAAATGGATAAGTTAAAAGATATAAAAGATATTGTAGATATTAATAGTTTTGGATTGCTTACAAATTTACCTTTTAATTTTTTCTTCTCCATTTTACTTGCCATATCTTTGTCTGTTTTAATGATATTTTTAATATACGATTTTTTAAGTAAAAATAGCAAAAAAAGATTTTTTAAGACACAAAAAGAGCTAGCATATGAGAGTTTAAAGAACATAGATTATAGCAATACAAAAGATATAGTTTATAAATTTAGTCAAAACTATCTCTATTTTATAGATCATAAAAACACAAAACCACTTCAAATGCTAGAGTTAAATCTTTATAAATATAAATATAAAAAAGATATAGATGAGATAGATGAAGAGTTGAAAAAAGAGATTAAAGAATTTGTAAAAGGGATAAAATGTTAACATTTGAGTATCCTTTGGTTTTTTTAGGCTTAGTTGTTTATTTTATCTTGGTTAGATATTTTAAGGCTAAAAATGATAGCTTATATTTTTCTAATATCTCTATGCTTAAAGAAGCTAGCAAAAAGCAAAATTTAATCCTAAGTCTGCTTAAGTTTTTTTCTGTGCTATTTTTAATTATAGCTCTTGCAAGTCCTATAAAAAAAGATGAATTAGAGGAGCAAAAAGGCAAAGGTTATGAGATAGCACTTTTAATAGATGTTAGTGCTTCTATGCTTAAAGATGATAAATTTGCTAATATTAAAAAAATTGCAAAAGAGTTTATTCAAAAGAGAAAAGATGATAGCTTAGCACTTACTGTTTTTGCTGATTTTGCTTATGTTGCAGTTCCTTTGACTTATGATAAAGATAGTATTTTAAGGCTTTTAGATATGATAGAGGTCGGTGTTGCAGGAAGTAGAAGAACAGCACTTTATGAAGCACTGTTCTTGGGTGCAAATTTGTTTGAAAATAGCATTGCAAAAGAAAAAATCATAGTTTTAGCAACTGATGGTATGGATAACTCAAACACTGTTCCTATAGATGTAGCAATTGATAGGGCTAAGAAATATGGCATTAAAGTCCATACAATAGGGATAGGAAGAAACACAGATTATAATCCTCTTAATCATGATTATAATTCCTATGTTTTAAGAAAAATAGCTAGAGCAACAGGTGGAAAAGAGTTTCATGCAAAGTCCAATGAAAAGCTAAAAGAAATATATGAAGAGATTGATGCTTTAGAAAAAAGTGAAGTTAAAAAACAAAGACATTATAAAAAAACTTACTATTACCAAATATTTTTAGGATTAGCTATATTGACATTGATAGCTTTATTTTTATATAGAAACAAAAAAGAGGTCATATGAGTATCTTAAATCCTTATTATTTAATTTTACTTATCATCCCTTTTTTGCTAATATTTTTTATTGCCAAAAAAAGAGATTTTAATTCCTATTTTTCAAAAGATGTTTTAAAAGAAATTCAGATAAAAAAATATGGCTTTAGTAAAAAAACTCGCTCATATTGTTTGATTGCAGCACTGATATTTGCTATTTTAGCACTTTCTAGACCATATATTGATAATGGTAAAATTAAGATTAAATCAGAGCAGGTAGATGTAGCCATAGGGCTTGATGTATCGCAATCAATGAGTGTGGATGATATTTACCCTAATAGGCTTGAGTTTTCAAAAAGAAAAATTTTTGCATTTATGGAAAATGCTTTTGATAAAGATGTTTCCTTAATAGGTTTTAGTAGTAGAGCTTTTTTGGTATCTCCTTTAACAAATGACTTTAATTCACTAAAATATCTTGTAGAAAATCTTAAATTTAGCCATCTAAATTTAAAAGGGACAAGCATTATGTCATTGCTAGAAGCTACAAATACTATGTTTAAAGATGAAAAAAATAAAATTCTAATTATCTTTACAGATGGTGGAGATAATGAAGATTTTTCTAAAGAGATAAGGTATGCTAAAAGTAACAATATCGCAGTTTTTGTATATTTAACGGCTACTGAAAAAGGATCTCTTTTTAAGGCCGATAATGGGGATGTGGTTTTACTAAAAGCCAATGAAAACATTAGAAATTTAGCACTTGAAACAGGCGGAGCCTTTGTTAGATTTTCTTTAAGCAATGAAGATATGAAAGAGTTAAATAGCCTAACTAGTGCTAAGTTTAAAAACCAAGAAGAAAAAGAAAAAACTATCTATAATAGACAAGAGCTTTTTTACTATCCTTTAATCTTGGCTATAATCTTTTTTATTATGGCAAATTTTTCTTTAATGGATAGGAGAAAAATATGAAAAAATACTTAGCACTATCAATCCTTATTGCCATATTTTCCTACTTTTCTTTTTTTGAATTGGTTGATTATAAAAACGCAAATAACGCAAAAAATGCCTATATTAGCGGTGATTATGAAAAAGCTATAAGTTATTATGGAAAGCTTAAATCCAAAGAAGCAAAATTTAATCAAGCCAATGCCTTTTATAAGCTAAACGATTTTAATAAAACCATAGAAATTTTAAACGAGTTAAATTTGGATACTTTGGAATTTGAAAAGTTGCATAATTTAGGAAACTCATTTGCAAAATTAAATAAGATTGATGAAGGTATAGATGCTTATGAAAAAGCTTTAATGATAAAAGATGATAACGATACAAGGTATAATCTTGAGCTTTTAAAAAGTTTGAAAAAGAAACAAGTAGAAAAAGAAAATGAGGAAAAAGAAGAAAAAGAAAATCAAGATAGTAATAAAACTCCAAAAGATAATGATAAAAAAGATGATCAAAGCACAAACAGCAAACAAAAACAAAGTCAAAGCAATAAAACTCCGAAAAAAAATAAGAGTGAAAAACAAGACGAAACCGATGATAATAGTGATGAGCACGATATGAAAAACCAGCAAGATAGTAATAAGCACAAAGATAGTAATAAGAAAAAAGAAGATGAAGAAAAATTAAATAGTCAAAAAAATGTTGCAAAATTGAATGAAAAATCTGTAAATATAGAAGAGAAAAAATGGCAAAAGCTTTTAGATGAGAGAGATGGGATACAAACTCTTATTGTGCCTTTTAATAAAAAAGAGGATGAAAATGAAGAAATTAAACCTTGGTAGTATTATTTTAACCATATTTTTAAGCATAAATGTTTTTGCAAGCGCAGAACTAAGACTTAATACTCCAGCTATTAATAAAGGTGATTTAGCTCAGTTTACCATTATAGCAACTGGAAATGATGTAAAATTTCCTATAATCGTTGATATAGATGAATTTAAAGTCTTATCTACATCTAGCTCACAAAGCATTAATACGATAAATAGAAAAACTATAAAAAGATTTTCAAGAACTTATGGTTTCATGCCAAATAGGAGCGTAACTATACCTGAGTTTGAGGTAATTGTAGATGGTAGGAGTTATAAAACACAAAAAGCAGAGATAAAAGTCGTTGAGCCAGAAGCTAGCAAAGATGGGGATAATCATGTTTTTGAACTTAAAATTGACAAAACTAATCTAGTTTTAGGTGATAGTACTAAGTTAAGCTTTATTATAAAAAGTAAAATAGGAAGAAATCCAGATAGGGTTAGACTAGATAGTTTGGATATAGATGGACTGCTTTTACGAAGGGTTGGTGATGCTAAAAGATATATTGATGGCAATTACACAGTAGAAGAGGTGGAGTTTCTTCTTACGCCTTTAAAAGCACGAACATATAAAATTCCATCAATTGCAGCATATATTGGCACGATAGTCTCGGCTGATTTTTTTGCTGATTTAGAGTGGGAGAGGGTGTATTCAAAATCTTTTAAGATAAATGTTGAGCCACTTCCAGCTGGAATTGCAAATTTTGGTAATTTTAACATAAGAACTATTGTTGATAAAACAAAGGTAAAAGCCAATGAGCCGGTAAATTTAACTCTTGAGATAGAAGGCTTTGGCAATATAGACGATATTGATAAATTTAGTTTAAATTTTGATGGTGCTATGGTTTACTCAGATGAAACAGATCTAAAGCATGGTATGAAAAATGACAAATACGGCGGTAAATTTATACAAAAATTTGCACTAATTTCTGATAGAAACTATACTATACCTAGTATATCTTTTAGATATTTAGATAGTAAAACAAATAGCGTAAAGACTATAAAAACAGATGAGATAAAAATTGAAGTAGAGGTAGATCCAAAAAGTTTAAGTAGTAATATAGAAACACTAGATTCTTCTATATCAAAAGCAACAACTATAACCAAAATTGAATATAAAAATAATTATTTAAACATATTGTTTGGCTTTATGGCTGGAGCTTTATGTATGTTTGCGCTTTTGAAATTTAATTTTAAGAGAACTCCAAAAGAAGAGTTGCCTATTGAAATTTTGATTAAAAGATCAAAAAGCGATAAAGAACTTTTTGGTATTTTACTTCCATATGCTAAAAAAGATGCATATATAGATGAGATTTTATCAAAGCTAGAAGAAAATATCTATAAAAGTGCAACGCATAATATAGATAAGAAAAAGCTAATTGAAAGACTTGAGAGATATTTTTATCTAAGTTCAATAAAGTAAGAGCTTTGCTCTACTTTTTGTAGAGCAAGCAGTTATCGCTAGCTTTTTTAATTTGGAACTACAGAGTTTCTACGCGCAGTTTTTTGAAGTGAAAACAAACAAAGACCTAAAATTATCATATAGATAAAATTAATACTATTAGATATATCCTTATTTAATTTATCTTTATAAATTGCAGTATAAATTTCTTTATATGGAGTTTGAGTTTTTAGGCTTTTATTATTTTCTATTTTGTTGTATAAAATTTCTTTATTTTTTAATATAAAATGATTTGTCATAATTATATTTTTTATATTGGCTTTACTATTGATTTGTCTAGCTATATCTGATAATTGGTCATTTTTAATTTTTAATATTTCAGCTTGTAAAAATTTATTTTCTAAATTCTGATTTGCATTAAAAATAGGTATTATCATAGAAGGATTCATTGCCAGAATGCATATAAAAATTGAAGCAAATAGGGTTCTTAAAATAATATTTTTGTGAATAAAATATTTATAAAAAAAGAACATAAGAACTAGATATACATCAATAAAAAATACAATTATCGAGATATTGGATATTAATATGGTATAAAATAAAACACCAAGTATAAATAATAGAATTGTTTCATTTAATAAATTAGTAGCATTTAAATATTTTTTATCAGTGCAGAAGAATGCCCAAATAGAAATAATACCAAATAATAAATAGATAATTATATTAATAATTAAATTGTTGTATAAAATGTCAGAAATAATAGATTCTTTAATAAAAATTACTATTCCAAAATAGCTATCATCATAATAGTAAAATTTAATATTGTTAATAAATTTGTATGATGATCACTTGTTGTTCTATAGATTAAAAGCATTATTCTATCAAGTAATATTGAAGCTTGAGATTTATTTGTTTCATTTTTTAATTTATTTTTAAGTTCAATTTCTTTTGCATATAATTCTAATTTATGGAAATTTGAGGCTTTAAGATTATTATCCATTTCTATTAAAGAATGTTTTATTACTCTAAAAGAATCTCTCATGCTTTTTATATGTTTTATATCTTTATTTTTAAAATTATTTACCAATGCATCTATGTTTATACAGCTTATATTTATATTTACAAAATTTACTTTGTTAAATTCTTTAAAAACAACATTTGAAAAATTTATAATGTCTTTGAAAATAACTCCAAAAAAACAAGCTACATTTTCAAATTGTGTTTCATGAAAATCAACATAGTTATTAAATATTGTATTATTGAAGTAAGCATTGTTTTTGAATTTTATATTGGAAAAATCTATAGTTTTACTTTATTTGTTTTTATCATTATCTTGTAAAAATTTAACATTTTCAAATCTAAATTCTTTTTCAAATTTAGAATTCTTAAAAGATAAATTTTGATTAAACTCAGTATTATTAAAATTTACATTTCCAGTAAAAATACAATTTTCAAATTTCAAATTTAAAATATCTTTTTCGGTTATGTAGTTAAAATCAAAATTAAATTTACAATTTGTGTAATTTTGATTTTTAAGTTTTGACATATAACATGAACACGGATATTTTGTAAATATATAGTCTATAAAATCTACATCATTTAGTTTAGTATTATCAAAATTTATTTCTTTGTTAAAAATAACTTCAGAATGTCGAGTATTCCAAAAAACTAAATTATGTATTTTACAGCAATCAATTTTTATATCTTCATTAAAAATACAATCTTTAAATTCTAGCTTTTTAAAATTTTGGCTATTTATTTTAAAATCAGAATTGAAATTACAATTTAAAAATTGAATATTATTTATAAAATTAGTTTTGTTATTATTGTCAAAAATTAAATTTTCTTCTAAATTAAATTGACAATTTTTAAATTTTAAGGCTTTATTGTATTCTTTGGAATCTATATTAAATGGATAATTAAAAGCACAATTTTCAAAAGTTATTTGATGATTTATTAAATCAACTTCATCTAAAAAAATAAAATATCTAAATGTAATACTAGATTTAGGTTTTGAGGTTGCCAATATGTCTTCAATCTTTTTAAACCATTTTATCTCAAATGGTCTATGTGTTATACTCTCTGGACTTATCGTAATTGAATCATTGTTTATATAACAACGAATATCAAGAAATTCTGCTTCTAATATTTCTTTTAATTCTTTATCGTTCAAATCAAACCCTTAAGTAAAATTAAGATTGTAAATTTACAATCTTAATAATCTAAAATAATAGCGAACTTCCGCCACCCGTTCCTGTTTCGTAGTCAAAATTATCAGGAATTCTCTCTTGAGATGGAAGAGGCGAAGTTGTTGTGTATAGCTCATCTTTACCTTTATATATTTTACTATATACCCCTTTTGGAACGCTAAATACTCTTTTTGTTTCAGGAAATTCTTTTATATAGTCTTCAACTAATTTTTTAAATACAGGAGCTGCAGTTCTTCCTCCAACTTCTACATTTCTCATAGGCGTATAGTTATCGTTTCCATACCATATCATAATTAAAAGTTCAGGGGTATACCCGCAAAACCATGCATCTATGTTATTGTTTGAAGTGCCAGTTTTTCCAGCTATTTGTATGCCTTTTACCCTAGCTGCTCTACCTGTTCCACTATTTATAACGTTTTTCATCATATCTACCATTAGATATGCTTGTTCAGGTTTTATAAGCTCAATCTGCTCAGGTTTAAAGATAGTCTCTCCACCATAAAAACTAGTGGCTCTAACCATAAATTTAGGGGTGCTAACCACACCACCTCCTGCAAACATAGAGTATAATCTTGAGTAATCAAGTGGAGAAATTCCATAACTTCCAAGGGATACTGATAGGGCGTAAGGAAGATTTTTAAACCCCCAACTTCTTAAAGTATCTACCACCTCTTTGGTTCCTAGCGAATACATTAAATTTACAGTTGCTAAATTTCTTGATTTTTGGAGTGCCGTTTTTATAGTAATATAGCCATCATAGTTTTTACTATAGTTTTTAGGCGCCCACTCTTTGTTTGAACCATCATCAAATGTTCTTGGTATGTCAGCCACTTCACTCATTGGAGAGTAGCCTTCTTCTAGCGCAACTTGATATATAAATGGCTTAAAGCTAGAGCCTGTTTGTCTTCTGCTTTGTGTTGCACGGTTAAAATTACTTTTACTATAATCAACACCACCAACTAATGCTAACACATCTCCATTTGTAGGATCTGTAACCGTAATAGCTCCATTTAAAATACTTTCATTGGCATCTTTGTCTCTTTTTAAGATTTCGTTATAGCCAAAAACCAAAGCATCATGTGCCATTTTTTGAACTTTAAGATCCACGCTCGTATAGATTTTATATCCACTAGTTTTTAAATTCGGTAAAAATCTATTTGCCTCTTTTATAACTTCATCAACTACATAAGGTGCTTTGTTTTGTGTAAGACTATCATCATAGATAGTAGGTTCTTCTCTAAGTCCATTTTCATAGTCTATTTTGCTTATCCATCCAATCTCATACATTCTTTCAATGACTCTATTAGCACGTGATAAAGATAGATTTAGATGCCTTGTAGGATCATAACTACTAGGAGCCTTAGGAAGACCAACAAGCATTGCTATCTCTTTAAGTGTTAGCTCATCAAGCTCTTTTCTAAAATAGCCCAGAGCTGCTGTTTTTATACCATAGTATCCATGTCCAAAATAAACCTCATTAAAATATCTCTCTAAAATTTCCTCCTTAGAGAGCTCTTTTTCCAGTTTAAGAGATAAAATCATCTCTTTGATTTTTCTATCTAATTTTTTCTCATTGGTTAAAAGGATATTTTTAACAAGTTGCTGTGTTATGGTAGATGCTCCTTGTGCAAAACTCATCGTCTCAATATCTTTTATGATAGCTCTAAGAATAGCCTCTACATTAATCCCCTCATGTTCAAAAAAGTTTGTATCTTCTATAGCAACTAGTGCCTCTATCATCTTTCCAGGAATATTTTCATATTTAGCATAGACCCTATTTTCTCCATCAAAGACATTTGCTATCAAATCACCATTTCTATCATAAATTTGAGTCGTAAGGGTGGGTTTATAATCTATAATATTATTTAAATCGTGCTCAATTTCTGAATAAAAATAGATAAATATACCAATAGCTGTAAATACAGATACTATTGCAAAGCCAAATATAGCTCTTACTATAAATTTCATCATAAGTATGCCTTTAAAGCCTCTATATTAAGTCCCATTGCTGTGCTTGTATTTCCTTTTTGTTTCACTATATATTTTTTATTAAAACCTTCTATCATCATAGCCCCAGCTTTTCCTTTATACTCTTTAGTTTTTATATAATTTTCAATATCGTCTTTATTAAATTTAGCAAATTTATAAGTTGTTATACTTAAGTTTGTGATTATTTTATCTTCTGAGTTAAATATAAAAGCACTTATAACGCTTGAGTAATTACCACTTTGCTCTTCAATCATAAAAAGTGCCTCTTCATCATCTTTAGCTTTGCCAAAAATTTGATTATTTACAGCAACAACACTGTCAGCAAATAAAACATTTGTGATATTTTTATAGGCTTTCATAAACTGTTTTTGTTTTAAAGTAACAATTTCATATGGATATTTATAAATATTTTTTTTATTAACCCCACTCTCATCATAATCAAATGGAATTTGTTTAAATTCTATATTATTGTCTTTTAGTATCTTAGCTCTTGATGATGAACTTGAGGCTAAATAGATCATTTAAATTCTCCAATAACAACTTTAAGATATATTATAAAAAATAGAAGAGCTATATTTAAAACTCCAAAATAATGGCTTGCTATAATTAGATTTTCTTTTGTCTCTTCAATGTTGTTTTCTTGATAGAATTTTCTAGCTATATTTATTTTAGAGGAGATATATATAAAATTGCACAATACAAATAGATAAATAACAAATTTTGTATTTATAGTAGCTAATATCATAGGGTCTGAGAACTTAAAATCGCCACTTTGAGAGAGTATATAATCAGAAAATATAACGCATAAAAAAAGAACAATAAAGTAAATTTTATATAATCTATAAAATTTAAACAGAGCTTTATAATTTTCTTGCTCTGTTTTAAAACACAACCTAGTTGTAAATACAAACATGATATTTACGGTTATAAAGCATATGATAAATACATCATTTAAAAATGGTAAAATTTGCTCACTTTTTGCAAATGCACCATCTATTTCATAGTTCAAATCAGTTGTTCCTCTATCTCTTTTTTAGTACTATCCATAGCCTCATTCAGCTTACTTATATCTTTTCCTCCAGCAGTTGCAAAGTCATCTCTTCCGCCACCACCACCACCTAGAATTTTAGCTATATTTTTTACCAACACTCCAGCTTTAATGGGAGCATTTTTAACTCCAGCTGCTATTTGAATTTTTTCATCTACTACATTGAAAAAGACAATAACTATTTTATCATATTGATTTTTTAATTCATCTATTTTTGATTTAATATCGCCTTCAAACTCAGCCACTGCAACCTTGGTACCATTTATATCTGATAGCTCAATTGGTTTTGATGAGCTTCTATCTCTTAACTCTTTTTCTAGTGTTTTTATCTCTTCTTTTAGTTTTTGAATAGATATTAACGGGTCTTTACTTTTTAATTCATCATTTATTTTAAATATTTGTTCTTTGAGGCTATTTGCAAATTTCACAACCTCCAAAGAGCAAATCCCCTCAATTCTTCTAACTCCAGCACTAACACCGCTCTCTTTTGTAATTAAAAATGCTCCAATCTCTGAGATATTTTTAACATGCGTCCCTCCGCAAAGCTCTTTACTAACATCGCCAAAACTAAGAACCCTTACGTTGCTATCATATTTTTCACCAAAAAGAGCTATAGCGCCACTTTTTTTAGCATCTTCTATGCTCATTATCTCTGTTTTAGCAGCAGCTCCTTTTGATATTGCACTATTTACAAAAGATTCTATTTTTTGAATTTCTTCTTTTGAAAGTGCTTTAGGATGTGAAAAGTCAAATCTTAACTTATCAGCCTCAACACTACTTCCAGCTTGTGTTACATGCTCACCAAGTATAGTCCTCAAAGCAGAGTGGAGCAGGTGAGTAGCGCTATGATGTCTTGCTATCATATCTCTTGTGTCACTAACTTCTGCTTTTACTATATCTCCAGCTTTTAAAATTTCTTTAGTTTGAACATTGGATAAATTTAAACCAAAAAACTTTTTTGTGTCTAATATTTTGGAGCTAGAATTGATAGTTCCAGTGTCGCCACATTGTCCTCCACTTTGTGCATAAAATGGAGTTTTATCCAGCATTATCCAACCAGTTTCGTTTGCTTGTAGGCTGTCTACTTGTTTGAAATCATTGTCAAGCAGTGCTAAAATTTTACTTTTAGAAATTTTATTTTCATACCCTATAAACTCATTGTTTTTAAATTTTTCTAAAAGTTTTTTAAAGTCACCATCTTCTTTTACACTATCTCCACTACCTTTCCAACTAGCTTTTGCACGTTTTCGTTGCTCGCTCATAAGTTCATTAAATTTATCTTCATCGACATTTAAGTTTTTATCTCTAAGCATATCTAATGTTAAATCAAGCGGGAATCCGTAAGTGTCATAAAGTTTGAAAGCAACCTCTCCACTAAAAATATCTTTTGTGTTTTTAAGCTCTTCATTAAAAAGCTCAATGCCAGCTGCAATGGTTGTAAAAAACCTCTCTTCTTCAAGTTTTATTAACTCTTTTGTATAATCTTTTTTCTCATTTAGATAGGCATAATGCTCACCCATAATCTTGCACACTATATCTACTAATTTATACATAAAAGGCTTTTTAATTTCAAGAAGATAACCATGTCTTACAGCGCGTCTTAAAATTCTCCTTAAAACATACCCGCGACCCTCTTTGTCAAAATTTACACCTTGTGCTAGTAAGAATACAACTGAGCGTATATGATCAGCTATAACTCTATAACTTGCACCACTTGCGTATTCATATTTTTTACCACAAATTTCTTCAATTTTGTCAATAATTGGCATAAAAAGCGAACTATCATAGTTACTAAATTTGCCCTCTTTAATAGCATAAACTCTCTCTAATCCCATTCCAGTATCAATGCTAGGTTTTGGTAGTGGACTTAATTTGCCATCTTTGCTTCTTTCATACTGCATAAAAACAAGATTCCAAATTTCTAAAAATCTATCACCATCACCACCCATATAATCTTCATCTGTATTGAAATGTTCACTTCCTTGATCGTAAAATATCTCACTACAAGGTCCACAAGGTCCAGTATCACCCATTTGCCAAAAGTTATCTTTATCTCCAAATTTATATATTCTTGATTCATCTACATACTGTTTCCAGTACTCATATGCTTCATTATCTTTTTCATGAACCGTTACATATAGTTTATCTTTTTCAAGTTTTAAAACTTCTGTTATAAATTCCCACGCATATCCTATAACTTCTTTTTTAAAGTATGCTCCAAAGCTAAAATTTCCAAGCATCTCAAAAAAAGTGTGATGTCTTGCTGTGTAGCCAACATTATCTAAATCATTATGTTTTCCACCAGCCCTAATGCAAGTTTGACAACTTGTTCTAATTGGAGGAGTTGGGGCTGGAACTAATCCTGTAAAAATATCTTTAAATGGTACCATTCCAGCATTTGTAAATAAAAGTGTATCATCATTTGGTACTAATGGTGAGCTTGGTACTATTTCATGTTTTTTGTTTTTAAAAAAATTTAAAAATTCAGCTCTAATATCCATAAATATTCCTAATTTAAAATTTAATTCAGATATTTTATCTAAATTACTTTAAATTTAAGCTAACAAAGCTTTTATCAGCTCTTTTTCAAGTGTTAAATAATTTAAGATATAATTTGTAACAAGTATGAAATCAAGGAAGGCTATGAAGGTAAAAGTCGCACTAATAGGACTTGGTAAAATAGGCAAAGAGCACTTAAGCGAGCTTAGAAGGTCTGATTACTTTGAGCTTGTTGCGGTTTGCGATAAAGAAGAAATTCAGGAATTTGGAAGATTTGCTTTTTTTAAAGATATTGATGAGATGTTTGCGGTGTCAAAACCTCAAGCAGTTATAATAACAACTCCTTCAAGAACACATAAAGAGATTATACTAAAATGTATGAAATATATTAAAAATATTTTTGTAGAACCTCCATTTACTTCAAATTTAGAACAAGCAAGAGAGATGAAATATGCAGCTTCTATTAACAATGTTAAAATCGCAATCGGATTTAATGATAGATTTAATCCAACCGTTACATCATTAGTTAGAGAATTTAAAAAAGAAAAAAATATATACTCTATAAATATAATAAGGGCTTGTAATTGTAAAAATGACATGGATATTGTGGAAAACTTTTTATTGCGAGATTTGGATTTAGTTAGGTTTTTAACAAATTCAGATATCAACCTTTTTGATATGAAAAAAATTATATTTGAGAATCAAGATAGTTTAGCTATAGCACACTCTAATCTCAAAACAAAAAATAATATTTTAGTCAATATAAGTTCAAATTCTTTCTATCCTCAATATAGAGTTGTTATGGAAATTTGCGCAGAAAGTGGAATATATTTAGCAGATTTAGCTGAGTTTTCTTTGTGTAAATTAACAAGCAATGGAAGGGTAAATTTAAAGGTTGAAAATGAGGATTTTTCTATTAGAAATGAGCATAAATACTTCTATGAGATGTGCACAAATGACAATTCTGGTCCATTAGCAAGAGTAGAAGATATAATAAAAGCTAGAGAGATTTTAAAATGAAAAAAGTGATACTATTATTAAATATGGGTGGCCCAAATAATCTAGATGAGGTTGAGATATTTTTAAAAAATATGTTCAACGACCCATATATTTTAAATATTAAAAGTGATTTTTTAAGATCAGTTTTAGCAAATTTAATAACATTTTTTAGAAAAAAAGATGCTAAAAGCAATTATGAAAGATTAGGTGGTAAATCACCCATAGTTGATATAACAAAAAGATTAGTAGATAAAGTTGAAAAAATTAGTGAGTATGATGTTGATTTTATAATGAGATATACTCCACCATTTGCCATTGATGTTTTATCTAAATATAAAGATTATAATGAAATTATACTTTTTCCTTTATATCCTCAATATTCTAAAACAACTATATTATCTAGCCTAGATGATGTTAAAATGGCATTAAAAAAATTAGATATTAAAGCAAATATTAAAGAGGTTGAATATTTTTATAAAAATAGCAAATATAATGAGATAATTGTCAACTTAATTAAAGATAGTATAGAAAAACTCTCAGATGAGGATATAGCAAAAACAAGTTTAATTTTTTCAGCACACTCATTGCCTAAAAAGATGGTAGAGCGTGGCGATATTTATGAAGAGCATATTAAAGAACATGTAGATATCTTAACAAAATTAATAAAAGAGTTTAAAATCAATTTTAAAGAGATAAGGCTTGCATATCAATCAAAATTAGGACCAGTAGAGTGGCTAGGTCCAAATTTAAGTGAAGTTTTAAAAAATTTAAAAAGCAAAAGAGCTTTAGTTATACCAATGTCGTTTTGTATAGATAATTCAGAAACAGATTTTGAACTAGATATAGAATACCGTGAAATTGCTGATGAGGAAGAATTTGAATTTTATGAAGTGGTAAAATGCCCAAATGACAAAGACGAATTTGCTAGTTTTATAAATAAACTAAGTTTGGAGATATAGTTTAATCAATAATATTTTCTAAATCGTTTTTATCAATGTCAATATCTTCATTAGATTTTGCAGGTGTTAGATAGCCTTCATCTATTAAGATATTGATAACTTCTTTAAATACAGGAAGAGCTGTTTGTGATGCATAGTAACTACCTTGTTTTGGTTCTATTACTAATGCTCCTATAGTGTAGCTACGGTTGGCGTCATTTGCAAAGCCAAAAAATGAGCTATTGTATAAATCTCCATACTTTCCACCTTGTGCAACTTTTGCAGTTCCAGTTTTTCCGCCAACTATAAGGCCATTTGTTTGTGCTCCTCTACCTGTTCCTCTTTTTACAGTGTTAATTAAAATTTCTTTTACAGCTTCTGCTGTTTTTGGTGATATAGCTTTTTCTAAATTTGGTTTATTTATTTCATAATATTTACCATTTTTCTCTAAAGTATTTACTACTCTAGGCGATGATATAAGACCACTATTATTAAATATAGTATAGGCATTTAAAAGTTGAATGAATGTTGTGTTTATGGCATACCCATAGCTAACACTTATTTTATGGGTTTTATTGTTAAGAGCTCTTATATTTCCTTGATGTTCATATGGTAAATCAATATTTGTATGTCTGGAGATTTTAAAAGAGTTAAAGCCTTGCGCTAAAGATAATCCATCTATTCTTTCAGAAAGTTCTGCCATTCCAATATTTGATGAGTACACTATAATATCTTCAGCACTCATCTCTTTTTTTGGATGAGTATCTTTTATAGTTTGTCTACCTAGTCTAAATACACCATTGTGAGTATTTATAATATCATTTGGTTTTACTTTTCCAGCTTCATATATTATAGAAAATACTATTGGTTTTATAACTGAACCTGGTTCATAAATATACTCAATTGCAGAAGAATTTAACGCGTGGTAATCTTTTTTTGTAATTTTTGATGGGTTGTATCTTTGTGATGAGACAAGAGATAAAACTTTGCCAGTTTTTGATTCTATTATTCCTAAAATTATCTCTTTTGCGTCATATTGTTTAGCTTTTTGACTAAGTAAAAGCTCTATTCTTTTTTGTAACTTTATGGGTATGTTTAAAATGATATTAAAGCCACTCTCTTTTTTATTTAGCAAAGAAGATTTATCTAAGATTATATTATTGCCTATATCTCTATATCCTTTTATCTCATCATTTTTATAATCACTAAGATAGTAATCATAAAATTTCTCTACTCCTTTAACTCCTTGCGTTCTAGTTATATTATTTATCTCTTCTTTTTTAACATATCCAAGAATTGGGCTAAGTGAGTCATTTGCTATATAATTTCTATTTTCTCCACTTTGAATAATATCTATATCTATAGCAGGGGAATAAATACCATTTCTAACCTTGAAAGGCATAAAAACTTTTTTTTGATTAAGTTTTCGAGATAAAGATTTTAAATTTTCTGCTGTTTTTGTGTCAGCGTTAAAAGATAAAACAACTGATCCATTTTTCTTGCTTAGAAGATTTTTTATCTTTTGTTTATCCTCGCCTGTATAGATTGAATATAAATTTATAAACATATCTAGTTTATTTATATCAATGCTTCTAGTATCAACTGTAATTTTATGTAATTTTTTAGAGTGTGCTAATATAAAGCCATCTTGACTTATTATATCTCCTCTTATAGATAGATTTTCTTTTTTAAGTTGTAGAGTAGGTAGGTTTCTATCTGTATTAGCCCAGTAATAAGCAGCTAAAATAAAAAGAGATAGCAATAATGGGACTATAAGCATAAAAATTATAATAGCGCTTAATCTTGTGTCTTTGTTTTTGTGCATGCCTTACCTTTTAATAAACAACTATTATAAAAAAAATAACTTAATACTAGTTATAAATTGGTTTTAATTTTTTAAAATCTATCACTTCTTGAGAGATTAAAATTTTTGATATTTCTAAAAATTTATCTCTTGATATATTTCTTGAGCCCATAAATTTAAGGTGAGGGTTTGATATCTGACAATCTATTAAAAAATTATATTTTTCTAAGGTTTTACATAGATATATTAGGGCTGTTTTTGATGCATTTTTTTCTATGCTAATCATACTTTCTCCACAAAACAATTTACCAAATATTAGACCGTAAAGACCGCCTATTAGCTTATTTGATTTATTGTAGACTTCAACACTATGAGCAATTCCCATATGATAAAGTTTGGTGTAGGCATTTACTATATCTTGGCTTAGCCAAGTAGCTCCCTCTTTTTGTCTTTGATTAAAACATAAATTTATTAAAGATTCAAAATCATAATCAAATTTAACACTATATCTATTTAAAAATGGTTTCATGCTTTTTTGAACTCTTATCTCTTTTGGAGATAAAACTGCACGTGGATTTGGAGACCACCATAATATTGGTTCGTTTTCTAAAAACCAAGGAAAAATACCTTTTTTGTATGCATTAATCAATGTTTCAGGATTTAAATTTCCACCAACACAAAGTGGCATATCATCAGGAGCAAATTTTGGATCAGGAAAATTATTATAAATATACATGTGGATAAAATGCCAAATCTAAGCTAAATATTAGCTTAGATTTGGTTTTGTTATTCAAAGTTTTTTAGAATATTTTCTTTTAAAATAAGCTAAGGTTGATAAGCCTATAGCAACTAAAATACTTATCCAAACAGATTTTGGTACTGGGATACTTTCACCATTTGCATAACTATGCATTCCTGAAAGATAAAAATTTACTCCAAAGTATGTCATCATTACACTTGCATAAGAGAACATTGAAGCTACAGCAAACCAGTATTGAGAATTTAGTTTTGGAACTAGTCTCATGTGAACTACAACTGAGTAAACTAACACGGTAATTAAAGACCAAGTCTCTTTAGGATCCCAACCCCAATATCTTCCCCAGCTCTCGTTTGCCCAAACACCACCTAGAAATGTTCCAGCAGTTAATAAAAAAAGACCTAAAATCAAACTCATTTCATTTATTCTTGAAGCTTCTGCTATATTTCTAGAAATTTCATCATCTTTATCTGATTTTTTAAATAATAAAAGCATTAAAGTAAACATACCTAAAAGTCCACCAAGACCCAAAAATCCGTAGCTTGCAGTTATAACTGAAACATGGATTACTAACCAATAAGAGTTAAGAACAGGTTGTAGTGGAGTAATTTGTGGGTCAATACTGCTTAAATGAGCCACAAAAAGCGTAACACCAGCTAGGATTGATGTTAGAGATAGGGAAATGGCTGAAGTTCTAGAAAATATTATCCCACTTAACGAAAGCGACCATGCTATATAAACTAATGATTCATATGTATTTGACCAAGGAGCATGACCTGATATATACCATCTTATACCAAGTCCAATAGTGTGTATTATAAATGCTAATATGTTTACAGTATATACGCTTTTAAAAGCAAAAGACATATTTATATTTGGCCTCATTATCCTTATAAAAACAAAAATTAAAAGAGCAAGCCCAGCTAAAAGATAGATAGGTGAAAGTCTTTGGAAAATTTTAGCTTTATTAAATATAAGTTCAAATTTTATCTTATTCATATTAGGAACAACTTTTTCTCCAATTGTGTTTTGATACTCTCTTATTGCCTCTAGTCCTTGATCTGCTTTTTTCCAATCGCCACTTTTTTGAGCTTCAATAACATTGTCAAAATACCCCTCAAGTAGATTTGTTGTTTGTTGCAATTCATTTCCTGTAAATGATCTCATAGCACTATATGGAGAATACCATGTATGATTTGGATCATTTTGTTTTGGTAAAATTTTAAAAATTTCTGTTATATATGTCATATAAAAAATATTTAATCTTTCATCAACTTTTATAACATCTTTATCAAATTTAGTTCTAATATTAGGCGGTTTTCTACTTATCTCATCTGTTAATAAACTAAGCTTATAATATGATGTTTTTTTATCATTAATAGCATAAAAATCACTAAATTTAGCATGAGTTGCATTTTCTGGAATTCCAATAATCTTTTTAAGTTCAGGATCACTTACTTTAATAAAAGGAACATTTCTCCAATATCCTGGATTTACCATTATAGAAAGCATAACTTGAGTTGGGTTCATGTTTTTATATTTACTTTTTTTGTACACTTTTTGAAGAACTTCTTTTGCTACCGTATCAAATGGCTTCATTCTCCCATCAAAACCTTGAACAGTTAAAGTTTTAAGTTTCATGGAGTGTTCTACATCAATTGGTGGTACATCTGAAAATGCTTTTGCCGGTGTTGTGCTAAATCCTATACATGTTGCTATAAGCAATGCCATAGCGCCTTTTTTAAAAGAATTTGTTTTTTTATTATCTATCTTAGTTCTGTCATCAATTAATTTTGATAGTTCTAAAAATCTTGAATTTTTATTAAACAGTGTTAAAAACATTCCAAGCATCATTAAAAAATAGCCAATATATGTAGGAACTTTTCCAGGATCATTGTTTACAGAAAGTATAGTCCCTTTTTCATCTCTATCGTAAGAGCTTTGGAAAAATCTATATCCTTTATAATCAAGTACATGGTTCATATAAATTTTATATTCCATTTCGAAGTCTCCATCTTTTACTATTACATCACTACTATATCCAGAAGGCGAGTTTGAGCCTGGATATCTATCCATGGCAAAATCTTTTAAATACAAACTAAAAGGAAGTTCTATCATTTTTGGTGACCATGCTAGTTTAAATTCTTTTCCACCAACAAAAAACGATCTTGGCGCATCACCAAAGAATACATAAACATCTTCTTTTCCTCCATTGTATTCGAGCGTTCCTGTAAGTGCATTGTTTCCCATTTCTGTTCTAGGTAGTTCTACTATATCTCTTTTGGCTTCTTTGAGTTTTGTTTTGAATGCAAAGTTAATGCCATCTATATTGTATAATCTTTGATTTTCCACAGATATATCCACATCTTTTTCTAAAGTTCCTTTTTCTTGCTCAGCCATATCTATAAAACCTATATTTTGATTAGTTTTTATATAGAATTTACCATCGTCTTTAAGTGTGATTTGGATATAATTATGTTGTCTTGGTTTTGTATTAAAAGCAATATCAAGATCACCTATTGGTATTATTTGGCGATCTTTTAAAAGAACAGTTCTTTTGTTTTGTTCATCTGAGAAAAAAAGTTCGATAACTGGTTCACCGCCTTTTTTTTCCACCCATTGCATACCGCTATTTAATACAAATTTTTCATATCTTAAGGTTGCAGTATTTTCACCTAAATCTAAAGAGAAATCAAACGGCTTTAAACCCTCTGTAGATATATATTTTTTTATATCTTTAGAAACCTCTTCATTGTCATCATTTTGAGCCATAAGTTGTATAAACACCTCTCTTGTTGATATTAAATTGGTTTGAGAGTTTTCTCTTATATGCATAGAGCCTTCAAAGCCAACATATCTAGTTAATGCAGAACCTATAAATATAACTATAAAACTAGCATGAAATAAAAAACCAGGAATTTTTCTTGGCAAATATAATTTATATTTATAGATATTGTATGCTAGGTTTATAACAATTAGAAGTTGTACAATAGCAAACCAATCAGCGCCATAAACATATGCCCATGCAGCATCAATGCCTTGCGTAGTCTCTACTATAGTAGCCACAGCACTAGCTATGCCAAATATCAACATTAGTACTAATGCCGCAGGCATACCTAAAAAGGCGTATAAAAATTTTCTCATATATTTTCCTTAATAAATTTGTATGATTTGTAACTTGGGTCTAATATTACATTTAATAATGCAACTATTTTTAAATAGTTAATATAGCTATTTAACTTTAACAGGCATAAACATAAAATCGTGTATTTTCCATTTATTTTTTACTTTATGCAATACTACATTTTTTGTAAAAGTATGATGCTGTCTTTTGTAGTTTGAAGTAAGTTTTATAACTGCTAAAGTTGGACTACTTTTTTCTTTAAGATTTTCAAAAGTAAGCTCCACAATATCATCGTTGCCTTTATAATCATAATCTATATAAAACAGATCTTTTCCATTTCCCATATCTTCAAATTTTTTCAAATATAAGAGATTATGATTTTTAGTTAATAGCTCTTTTGCTTTTTCTACTTTACCATCTTCACACAATAATATGAAGCCCCTAACTACTTCAACAGGATTGGTTTCATCAATCTTGGGACTACAGGCTGTAAAAAACAATAAAATAAATACAGATGCGAATATCATCTTTTTACACATTATATATCCTTTTTAATTTAATATGTTAGATTTTAAATTATATTTATATATTTAAGATTATTACTTTTTATTGCTTTAAAGTACCTTATGCATAAAAGCTATAAGACTATATAAAATTAGATATAAAATACAATATTATTATAATAAAATTTATATATTATTTAATAAGATAAATAAAAAGTAATAAATAGTAAACAATATTAAAATAATAGCTAAATATTTCAAGTTAGATTAATATTAATTAAATATAATTTCAATAGTTGATATATATATTTTTTAAATTTTCAACTCAATTCATATAAATTAAGTTTAATATTGAGTATATATATCAAAATTTAGGATTTTAGCTCCTTTAATAAGGACTAAATATAGTTAAAGAACAAATTTAGGAGGTGTTGGATGAAAACACGTTGGTTAAAAGTAACAGTGGCCTGTTTGCTTTTTGGGGGAAGTTTTGCATCTTTGGGGGCTGCTAGTAAGCGTCCAGAACAATTTGATGTTAACAAATATCAAAGCAAAATTCAAAATGAGAAGAGATTAAACGCTATGGGTATTAGGGAGATTGATCCAAATACTCCAAGAACTTTAGAAAACTATGTTGGCGATGCTGATGGTTTTTTAGAGATACTTTTTGAAAGACACCCTATGTTTCACTATGAAAGAGAGGGTAGGCTTGTAGGTCAATATAGAATCAGTGACCGTATGGAAGAGTTTGTTGAGATGAACTCTGGTCCGAAATTTGCAAAGAAAAAAGGACTTGAAAGAGCTGCTATAACATATAGATTAGGTATGGAATCAATTCTAGACTATCCTAATAAATTTGTTGGTCCAGATAAATGTGGTGAGTGTCACCCTGCACAATATGAACAATGGGAAAGATCAAGACATGCAAAATCAGTAAGATTCCCTGAGCAAATGTTAGAGGTAGATGGCGATTTAAAAAGACCTCTTTATGGAAGTTCAGCAAGTATACTCCCACTAGGTATTCAAGAAGATGATATATATGCGGTTATTGGAACACCAAGAACAAAATATGGTTTTATAGATAGATGGTTAGTTAGAGGAACTTACCATGTTCAAGATGGAAATTTGAGCGACTTAAGTGGTAAAATGGTAGCTGGTGGCAACCAATTCTCTAGAGTTTGGGCGCAACACATTACACCAGAAACAGCTAAAAAAATTGCTGAATTTTCACCAGGCTTCCCAACAAAAATGGAAGATTTTGGTCGTTCTCAATCAACTGTATGGGGAACAAACTCATATGGTGCAAACTATGCTAAATCAATGGCTTTTCAACCAGCTAGCTCATACTGTGAAGTATGTCATAGTTTCAAATTTGATTTTAAATCAAGACAAGAGTTTTTTGACGCTATAGGAGATAAGGATATGCTAAGAGAACACACTATCTCAAGAGGTATTTCATGCGAAGAGTGTCATGGAGCTGGAGCTCACTTGTATGGTGCAAGAGGTGCTGGTATGCCAAGTAACTGTGAAAGATGTCACCAAAGATTTGCATTTCATGAAGATGAGGCTGAGCCAAATCCAAGAAAACCATTTAATGCATACTTTAAATCAAGTTGTCCATCATGTGGCACAGAAGGTGCTCAAATGTATAGTTCATTACACTATGATAAAGGTATGAGATGTACAACTTGTCACGATCCACACGAAGTTACAGCAAACGACTGGAGAGATGAATATACTTTAGTTGGACTAAAACAAACTTGTCAAGATTGCCACCCAACACAAACAGAGTTTTTTGCTGAAATGGGTGGAGCCCATTCTAAAGATAATTGTACAGGATGCCATATGCCTGTTATGATGAGTTGTGAAAACTTTGCAGCTGTTCAAAATCCAGATAAAGGTGGTTTCGATAATGTTAGAACAAGCCATATTTGGAAAATTGATGTAAGCAAAGATAGAAAGTCAATCAACCCACCAGCAGGAAAAGATAGAGATCCTATGAATGTTAAAGGCTGGAGATTTGATAGAGATGAAAATGGTAGATTCTTTGTTGACTTAATGTGGAGTTGTGGTAGAACAACTTGGGCAGACCCTAACCTAGTTAAACCAGGTGCAAGTGGATGTCACAGTCCTATCCAATCAACTTTACCAAAAGATTTACACTTTACAGATCAAGCTATGATCTATGAAAAAGTTATGGAATGGCAAACTCCTGTTAAGAATGGATATGAAGAAATCAAAAAAGGCTTAAAAGAAGTTAATAAAGCTATTGCTAATAACGTAAGTCTTGATGTTGATAAGAAAAGCCAAGCTATATTCTTAGCAAAAGAAGCTAATGAAGTTAAAAAGAAACTTGAAAAAGATGGTGGTTGGGGAATTCATGGTCCGCAATATTCTAAAAAGATAGTTGATGAAGCATTAGTGTATTTAGAACAAGCAAAAAATATACTAGGTATTAAATAACATCTTTTAATTATAAGCTCAGCTTCAATAGCTGAGCTTTTATAAAGTAATAAGGACAATGATATGAATAGATTATTAAAACAAATGTTTACTACTCTTTTTCTATTTGCTTCATTGCTGTTTTTCTCTCCAGCTAAAACACATGCTTCTGGAGAAGGTTCTATGGCCATCGTTGATGGCGTAATTCCAATCAGTATGTCTCAAGCAAAAGGGATTATGGAAAATGGCGCTCATGTTTATGATTTTAATATGAATGAAGTTAGAAATGAGTATGGGTTTATAAAAGGTGCTACCTTAGTTGATGTAGACATGGGAATACCTTTTGATAAATTAGAGGCTATGATGCCTAAAGATAAAGATGCAACAATACTTTGTTACTGCTTAAATAGATTATGCTATACAAGTAGTGAAGCGGCATTATCTATTATGAAGATGGGTTATAAAAATGTTTATGTAATGCTTGAAGGTATTGAAGCTTGGATATTACATGGTAATCCAGTTGAAAAAAAGAATGGTTCAAATGTTCCAGATAAATACAAATATGTTGGTAGTAATAACTGGGCAAAATCAGAAAGTGTAACTGATTATACAGATGTTATACATAGACAAATTATGTTTGGAGATATTCCATCTTGTAGAGATTGTCATGGTATTCAAATAGGCTATGATAAAAAAGCAATATCTGAAAATTTTGCGAGTAATAGAAAAAATATTAACCAAAACTGTGCTCTTTGTCACGAAGAAGAGGGCGAAGAATTTAGTACAAGTGCTCATAGCTTTTTAGTTAGCACAAAAGAAAATAGCCCTATGTGTACAGATTGTCACGATGTGCATATGGGCAAGGAAACAACTCTTGTAAATATGAAAAAAATGAGTGACCAAAAATGTGGTAGCTGTCATGAAAAAGAGAGAAAGCATTATCATAATACTTTCCATGGAAAGGCGATGTATCTTGAAGATGCTGGTAAAGCTATAGATGTTGCTGCTTGTTATGATTGTCATGGTGCTCATAATATTTATAAAATAGATGATAAGCGTTCAACTCTACATCCTGGTGCAAATAGAATAGAAACTTGTGCATCATGTCACCCTGGTGGAGGAGAAAACTTCTCTAATTGGATAGCTCATGCTGATCATACTGATCCAGATAATACAATGCTATATAGTGCATTTATTTTTATGACAGGATTAATAGCAGTTGTATTTGGATTTTTCTTTATACATACAGCATTATGGACAATGAGATTGCTTATAACAAGAGCAAAATATCCAAAAGAGTGGAAAGAGGCAAAAGAAAAAGCTCATAGTGACCCTGTTAAAATTGAAAGATTTACGAATTTCCATAAAATTCAGCATTTCTTCTTAGCAGCTAGCTTCTTAGGCTTAGGATTCTCTGGACTTCCTCAAAAGTTCTATACAGCTTCTTGGGCTCAAGATATGATCGCTATAATGGGTGGACCTATGGGTGCAATTAAAATTCACCATATATCAGCTATTATTATGATTATAGTATTCTTAAGCCATATTGCCGAGTTTACTCTACATGGATGGAGAAATAGAAAAGCTATAATTGATCCTGCAACAGGAAAATACAGCTTTAAGATATTCTTAGGAAAATTGTTTGGACCAGATTCATTAATGCCAAATTTCCAAGACTTTAGAGATCTTAAAGAAAACTTCCTATGGTTCATTGGTAAGCGTGAAACTATGCCTAAGTTTGATAGATGGACATACTGGGAGAAATTTGACTGGATTGCGGTGTTCTGGGGTATGTTTATTATAGGCTTATCTGGTTTAATGCTTTGGTTCCCTGTTTGGTTTACTAAGTTTTTACCAGGTGAATTACTAAATCTTGCTACATTCCTTCACTCAGATGAAGCGTTGCTAGCATTAGGATTTATATTCTTGTTCCACTTCTTCCATACACACTTTAGGGCAAATAAATTCCCTATGGATATGGTAATCTTCTCAGGACATTTAACTGAAGAAGAGTTAAAACAAGAAAGAGAGCCTTGGTATAACAGACTTAAAGAAAGTGGTAAACTTGAAGAGCTTAAGGTTAAAAATGATAACTTTAATGCTTGGAAGACATTCTCTTACTTCATAGGTTATGCTATGGTAATCACAGGATTTATCTTCCTTTTCATGATGATATACGCTTTTATTGAAGCTATGTAATTATAATATTAAGAGTTGCCTTTAATGGCAACTCTTTTCGTATTTTAAACTGCACTCTATACTGCTTAATTCAGAATTAATAAGTGGGTTTTTCAAATCCATATTTACAACTGATGATGTATCATGCCATAAATCATATATAGCTATACCTTTTCCTCCACTAGAAAAATATTCAAGTTCTAAAAGATAATAATTATTTTTATATATAGCTATATAGTCTCCACTTCTACTATCATTTGAAAGTCTAATATTTTCTGTATTGTTGAGTAGAGCCTTGATTAAGTTTGTATCCAAATTTCTTTTTTTGCAAAACTCTTTATCTATTAAATAATAATGTCCAATATCTCTTTTGTATTTTTTATCAAACTCCAATGATATTAATGAAACAGGCTTTATATATAAAAATTTCTTGCCTTTTAAGTATAGCTCTGCTATAGATACATACTTATATCTATCTTTTGTGATCTCATATTCTGCTGGTTGTTCATTTGTTTTTAAATATTTACGCACATCCCTGTCTAATTCAAAATTCCAACATTTTCCAAGTATTTTTTTTACTTTTTCGCTATTATATTTCTCTTTATTTATTAAAAAATCTTTTATAGAAATATCTTTAAATTTAAAAAAATCATTCCAAAAATTTTCCATACTTTTGATTTGTTCTTTTGTGTATCGATATCCTTTTTTACACACAAAATTTTTTTCTTCAAAAGTTGGTATTTTACAAGGGTATTTTCTACAAATTTTATATTTTTGCATATCTTTAATGTGATTTAGTAATTTAATTGGAAAAGTATTTAAATTTTGTAAAGAAGTATTTAATTCTTTAATTCTAGATAGATAAATTTGTTTTATACAATTTTGATCTTTGCAATTTTCTTTTTCTTTTATCCATTCATTTTTATCTTGCTCTAACTCTTTTGTAATATGGCAAAAACTATTATATAATGAATTAATATCTTCTTCATTATAATTTTGCCTTTCTAAACTTATACTTGTATCATAGTTAGATCCAAAATTAAAGCTTATTATAAGCATTAAAAATAATATTGATTTTCTCATAAAATTTCCATATAAATATTTACAGAATTTTAAACTTTATAATTTAGTATATTAAATTTAAAAAATATTTTATTTAAAAAGTTATTAAAATATTATTATTTTTTATTAAAACACTTCAAAAAGTTTAAAATCTTTTGCATTTACAAAATTTCCTAGTTTTTTAGCTAACTCCTCGCCATCTACATTTAAAGTAATACCTTCTTTTCTGTCTATCCATTTAGTATCTGCTATCTCACTTTTACTAGGAGCATTCTTTTGTCCCCACAAGTAGTAGCTTAATACCTCACTTGAATAATCACCATTTAAATCTAATTTATATGTTGCCATTGTTTTTCCTTTGTTTTAAGTTTTTAATTTATCTAAAATAATCTTCCAAGTATGATGCAACTTCTTTATCAATACTATAATTCACATTTCCACAATTATCTATTTTTCGTGAATATCTATTTTTCTTTTTTACAATCTCTTTATGCTCATCAATAATTTTGTTTATAGATTTATTTTTATAATAATCTTTGCTATTAATTTGTATGTCTATAGTGGTTTTTATAATACCTTCTTCTGAAAAAATAAGGCTATTATTTAAGTATATTTCATATCTTTTTTTACACATATCCGTATAAATAACTGGCTTTTTAAACCCAGCTATATTTGTTTTTGTATCTATTTGAAAAAGCTCATCTAAATTTGCTACTTTTAGATTATCATTAGAAAAGAAATTCTCATTATTTATATTTGTTCTTAAATACTCTTCCCAATTATCAATGGTAAAGTTTTCATATATATAGTATTTATTGTCTTTTGTGGTATTTTTACTACAATTATGCATAAAATAATCAATTTTTTCATTTAGAATTTTATACTTTTCTATATAATCAAAAACAGCTTTTCTATACAACTCTTCTTTTGGTAGTATTCTGTCTTCTTTTAAACAATACCCCTGTTTGTATTTTTCTTTTTTAAATATAGTAGTTAAGCTTATGCCATATTTATTAGAGTAATCAGGAACAGCTCTTACAAAGATTAAAGTTAAAATTATGAGTATTGTAAAAGATAAGATTATCTTTTGTTTTTTAAAAAAGCGTTTTAGTATGAGATATAAGATTAGTAAAGATATTACAAACAATACTATTAAAAATAGTATTGGATAAGATGTTGTAATGTTGTTAAATAAATCTGATATGGTTTTAAAAAATAAGTTAGTATACCAAAACGGGTATATAAATAAAATCCATCCCATTTCTTCAAAAAAAGTTGTTTCATGTTTTATAGCAAGTATCTTTATAAAAGCAATAAATACTAAAAAGACAATAATAGTTTTTTTAAATTTCATATTGTGCTACCTTTAGTTTATAACACTTGTGTTATTATCTAAATTTGAATTATTGTTTTTAATTTTTAATTTCGTGATAGTAATTTGCTCTTTATTCATAAAAATCTCCTTATTAAAAAATAAATATTTTACTTTCTACTTTTTCTATATCTATACCTTTTTTAGTTAAAAAATAACTTCTTATATTTTGATAATCTTGTTCTTTTACTATAAAAATATTTATAAAATAGGTTTTAGAATAAATTCCTAAACAATCAAAAAATCTAATAGACTTAAAACCTCCAATATAAATTTGCAACAAAATTTTTGGTAAAAAATATATTAAATAAAAAAATATTAAAAATGATATTAATTTTGCAAAATCAAATACTAGAAAAAATAAACCTACTACTAAAAAACAAATTATTACAATACTTCTAGAAATTTCACCTGTTAAAAATCTACGAATATCAATAGTCTTATTTATATTAAATATTTCTTTTGTAATAATGGTTCCAGCATCTGTTTTGCAATCTCTTATTTCAATAGTATTTTCGTAAAAAATTATTTTTTTATCTTTTGAATTAAACATTAAGTCTATGTAATTAAATCTTAAAGTTGTAATATAAACCATTGATAGAAAATATATAAAATTAATAATTGATATATTTTTTACAATGGTAAAAACAAAAGCTATAAATATAAAAAATAAATAATGTAAAAATATTAAAGTTGGCTTATAATCTTTTATGATCAAAGGTTCTTTATCATAATCTCTTTTATTTTTTAATTCATCTTTTTTAAATATTGAATTTTTGCTTTTATCTTTTGTTTGGTTTTTGATGTATAAATTTTGAGTATTGGGTTTAGTATTTGAGTTTAAATTATTATTTTTATAATCTAGATTATCTGTTTTATTGTTTAAATTTTCATTGTGAATTTTACTATTTAAACCATCATCTAAATTTGAATTTTGTGTAGAAATTTTAGTTTTTTTACTAGTTGGAATTTTTCTTAGTTTTTTATTTTTATTTAGGTTATCATTATTTATATTTGCCATAAACTACTCCTTGTGTTTTTAAGTAAGCTTATATTGCACTATATAAAATAAATATATTATTGCAGGTTAATTTTATCCTAAAAAACTTAGATACTTTTATAGCTTTAATATAATTACTTAATGTTATTTTGAGCTAAATGAAAGATTTTAATATTGTTTTAAATCTTCTTTTATTTTAATAGTATAAATTTAAACATCAAAATTTGGCTTTTGATATGCAGTTAGATTCTTAGCTAATGCTCAGAATGACTAATTGAGTAATTAAATACTAAATTTATTAAAGGCTTAAAATGGGATTTTTTGGCTAAAGTCTCAGAATGCCAGAACGACGAAAGTTCTAGAGCGACTAAAGGGAAAATTTAGTTTATAGTAATTTTGTGGTTTAAATTTTAGAATATTTATATTTAATCTCATATTTTGGATTGCAGATTAAAACTTGCAATCCAAAATAGACTAAGATGAGATTAGCTAAATTTATAAGTTAGTTCGTTATCTTTTAAGTTTATACTTATTGTGCCACCATTTTTAAGCTTGCCAAAAAGTATTTCTTTGCTTATAGCATTGCTTATAATTTGGTTTATAACTCTTTTTAGATTTCTAGCACCAAATTCTGCACTATAGCCTTTATTTATAAGATATTTTTTTGCTTCTTTTGTCGCTTTAATCTTAACATTTTTAGCTCTATTTTCTATCTTTTTTAATGTAGAATCAACTATTTTGGTTAAAACATCATCACTTAGCGGGTTAAAGTTTATAATACTATCAATCCTATTTCTAAACTCAGGAGCAAAAAAGCTTTTAACAGCGTTATCTACTTTTATACTATCATCTTTTTTAAAGCCCATTTGTGGAGCTTCCTTTGTCCCTAAATTTGAAGTCATTATAATTATGGTATTTTTAAAATCAGTAACAACACCGCTACTATCAGTTAGGGTTGAGTTGTCAAAAATTTGCAAAAATATATTAACTAAATTTTGATGAGCTTTTTCTATCTCATCTAAAAGTATAACACTATATGGATTTTTTTTGATATTATTTGTTAAAATACCTCCACCTTCAAAACCTACATATCCAGGTGGTGAGCCTATTAGTTTTGAGACAGAGTGAGCTTCCATATATTCACTCATATCAAATCTTTCAAAATTAACATTTAGTGATTTTGCCAATTGTTTTGCAAGCTCACTTTTACCAATACCGCTACTTCCTGTAAATAAAAACACCCCAATAGGCGAGTTTTCCTCTTTTAGTCCTGCATATGAACGAAGCAAGGAATTGCATAGTGCATTTATGGCTTCATCTTGACCAAATATAACACTTTTTAGATTTTTTTCTAAATTTTTTAGAGTTTTAGTATTATCTTGATTTTTAGCTATATTTTCTATATTTGCACTTTTAGATAGCGTATCAATGATATCTTTTTTGGTTATTTTTATACCTTTTTTATCTTTAATGGAAAATTTAGCCCCAGTTTCATCAATCAAATCAATTGCGCTATCTGGTAAAAATTTATCTCTTAAATACCTTTTTGCAAGTTCAACACTAGCTCTTAATACATCATCGCTGTATTTAACACTATGGTGTTTTTCATAGCTATCTTTTAGCCCTTTTAATATCTCAAAGCTATCTTCAATACTTGGCTCATCAATATCAACTTTTGAAAATCTCCTGCTTAATGCCTTGTCTTTATTAAATTTCCTAAACTCTTCATAGGTTGTAGCCCCAATACATGAAATTTCACCATTTGCTAGTGCAGGTTTTAGTATGTTTGCCATATCTAAGCTTCCACCTGTTTCGCCTGTTCCTAAAATAGTATGAATTTCATCTATAAACAAGATAACATTTTTATCTTTTTTGAGCTCATCTATAACGCCTTTTAATCTCTCTTCAAAGTCCCCTCTATATTTTGTTCCAGCTATCAAAGCAGCTGTATCAAGAGTGTAGATTAGTTTATCTTTTAGTTTAGATGGAACTTTTTTATTAACTATATTTAAAGCTATACCATCAACTATAGCAGTTTTACCAACTCCAGCCTCTCCAACTAAGATAGGATTATTTTTCTTTCTTCTGCATAGAGTTTGCAAGGTTTGACTAATCTCTTTTTCTCTTCCTATTAAAGGATCTATTAGACCATTTTTTGCTTTTTTATTGAGATTGAGAGTGTATTTATCTAAAAAACTTTCCTCTTTTTTATCTTCGTTTTTTTCTGAAATTTCTATCTTTTTTACATTGAAATTTTCTATTCCATGGTGGTTTAAAATTTGTGATAAATCACTATCTTTATCATTTAAAATGTCTTGTATAAAGTCCAGTGATGTATAGACTTTATCTGACATATCGCCATTTTTTAGTATCATCTCTAGAGCAAAACTTAAAACAGGGGTTTGCTCTAGGTTGTCTTTGGGATTTTGTTCTAATATTTGTTTTAAATTATTTGATAGATCTATCAAATTTGTATCTACAAAAGCATTGTTTATAATGGATTTCACATCACTATCTAAATTTAAAATTATATATAGAAGATGTGTTGTTGTTATGTATTCATTTTGATTTTTCTTAGCTAAATCACTTGCTTTTTGTAGATAGTATCCAAAATTTAAATCTAACAAGTTACTCCTTTTCTATTGTGCATTGAAGTGGAAAATTTGCAACTTTTGCTGAGTTTAATACCGCTTTTTGTTTGCTTATAGCAATTTCTTTTTGGTATGTTCCGCAAATAGCTTGTCCACTATTATGAATTTTTAACATAGTTTCTACTGCTTCATCAAAAGACTTGTTAAAAATTTGAATTAAAATATCCACTACAAAGTCCATCGTCGTTTTGTCATCATTATGCAAAATGACATTATAAAGTTTGGGTATAAAAAATTTAGTCTTTTCTACCGTCTCACTTTGTTTTGGCATCTCTTATCCTGCCTATATCAGCATTTAATATTCTAGTGCCAACTTGACCTATATAATACTCTTTGCCTTCTGGAACTTTCATCTCATTATCAGTTAATCTTTCTATAACACCATCTGTGTTGTAAACTACTTTAAATGGAACCGTTAGAGCTCTTTTGTAATCTAAATCAACTAAAATTTGCTCTATGATTTTTTCATTTGGATTATCTTGATTGTTAGCTATAAAGTAGTATCCATTATATTTTTTCATGAAATTTTCTTTTATCTCTTCATCTGTTACATCTTCAAAGTGGTTTAGTCCAACCATGAAAAAATCATCAATGTTATTTACTTGAAAGCTAGTTAGGTGAGCTGCTTCTTCACGGCAAGGCTCGCAAAATGTTCCAAAAATATCTATCATAAGTATCTTTTTTTCACCATCAAGCTTAAAGCCTTCTTCGGTTCTAACTAGAGTTATCTCTTTGCCATTTACCCCTTTTAGCTTGATTTTATCGCCTATTTTATATTGATTTTCTTTTTGAATTTTTATAGGGGTAGCTTGTGCTTCTTGTTTCTCTTCGCCACAACCTATAAAAATAAACACCGTCAAAATTGCTAACAATACTTTTCTCATTTTAAATCCTTTTTTAAATTTTTCCTTTTCCAAAATTAACTATAGCTGCTCTTGCTTCTCTATCTGCTGTTTTTCTTTTTAAGGTTTCCCTTTTATCATGCAGATTTTTACCTTTAGCTAGGGCAATTTTGACTTTAACTATATTCTTTTTATTTAAATACATAGATAGAGGAACTATAGTTGAGCCATCTTTTGTAACACTTCCAAAAAGCTTATCAATCTGCTTTTTATGCATTAAAAGCTTTCTAGGCGCTCTTTCATCGGGTCTAAAATAGCTATTTGTATTTTCTAAATAGCTAATATGAGATCCAAGTAAAAATAGCTCTCCTTTTATTATCCTTACAAAGCTATCTTTTAGATTTGCTCGGCCGGCTCTTAAGCTTTTAACTTCACTCCCTTTTAAAACAATCCCTGCCTCATAGGTTTCTAAAATAGTAAAGTCATGATATGCTTTTTTATTTCTAGCTAAATCTCTCAAATTTTACCTTTAACTTTAAAATAACTGCTTCCACTTCCACTTAAAAACTCATCATCATTTAAGATAAGCTTAGGATAGAGTTTTTTGCAAGGAAGTAAAAGATCGTTTAATTGGTAGTTTGTGTAACTACTTAAAATCTCTTGCGAACTTAAATTATATAAACTTAATGCTAATTCTTTATCTATAACATTCATAAAATTTTTTCTAAATTCATTATAAACCACAGGTGTTGATGAAAATATATTTGGAGATATTATTTTAATCTTTGGAACTATATCATCAAAATTTTCTATAATCTCACCAACTCCACTAACATTTGCACTTTTTAGTCTACTTGCAAAAAAGGCAACATCGCTACCTATATTTTTTGATATCTCAACTATATCTGGGATGGTCAAGCTTAAATCTATCTCTTTGTTTGCTAGGTGTAAAAAAGTGGCTGCATTACTACTTCCACCACCAAGCCCAGCACCAATTGGTATATTTTTATGTAAAATCACATCATGCTCTTTAAAAAAAGCATGTAATTTCTCATCAAAACCTAATTTGGCTAGTTCATTATATGCTTTAGAGATAATGTTTTCGCCTTTAATTGCTTTGTTTGATAATATATTTAATTTATAATTATTATAACTTGACTTTTTAAATGAAATTTCATCATATAAATTTTCGACTAAAATGAATCTAGAAACTAACTCATGATAGTTATCCCTTGTGCCTATAATCTTTAAAAATACATTTATTTTTGCAAAGCTTTTCAAATTTTTATCCTATTTAGCAAATAATTTACATCGCTATCTTTTATCTGTATTATTGAGTATAAACCATCATATAAATTTTCGACTAAAATGAATCTAGAAACTAACTCATGATAGTTGCCTCTAGTGCCTACAGTTTTTAAAAACACATTTATTTTTGCAAAGCTTTTCAAATTTCTATCCTATTTAGTAAGTAGCTTACGCTATCATTTTCTATCTGTATTATAGAGTACATGCCATCTAAATCTAGTAAGTAATCTCCATCTTTTTTTATGCTAAAATCCCCAATATCTAGTTTTTTACCAAGTCTTATATCATCTAAATTTGAATTATAAAAATTATACTCTAAATTTAGATATTTAATAGGATTTAATGCAATCTCATCCTCAAATTTAAACCTACCTTCACTAACTCTTTTTAGTGCACTAAGTGTTATATTTATGCCTAAATTTTGTGCAAAAATTTGCGCATATGAACGAATATATGAACCTTCGCTAACTGAAATTTTGATTGTTAAAAATGGATGCATATAGTTTATGATTTCACACTCATAAACATTCATTTTATTTTTTTTCATTTCAAATTCTTGCCCTTGTAAAGCTAGCTTGTAAGCTCTTTGTCCGTCAATTTTTTTGGCACTGTATTTTGGTGGAGTATATTCAATTTCTCCTTTTAATGTGCTAATTATATTTTTTAGCCTGTTTTTATCAAAAGCTTTTAATATTTTTATTTCTTGAATGTTTTGATTATCAAAACTTTCACTTTTTACTCCAAACCACATTGTTGTTATATAGGTTTTGGGTGTCTTATCTAAAAACCTAAAAAATCTAGTATAGTTTCCAAAGGCAACTATCAAACAACCGCTTGCAAAAGGATCAAGCGTTCCAGAAAAACCAGCCTTTTTTACGCCATATTTCCTTTTTAATTTAGTTAAAAAATGGTTTGAGCTTATCCCTATTGGTTTATCTGCTACAAATAGACGGTTCATGCGACTTTTTCTACAAAATTAGACATAATTTCACGAAATATACCACCGAAATTTATCTTGAGTTTTGAGTCTTTTTTAACTTTGGTGACACTTGTAACTCTTCCTATTCCAAATAGTTTATGCTTTACCAAATCTCCCTTTTTAAAATCAGCAGTTTTTTCAAGCTTTAATGATCCTTCGCATAGCCCAGCTTCACTTAAAAATCTACTTTTATCAAGCCTTTCTCTTCTTCCTCTATAAAATCTACTATTTGAGTGGCTAAGAACTAGCTCTTTTTTAGCTCTCGTAATTGCTACGTATCCTAAGCGTCTTTCCTCTTCTATATCATTACCATCGCTTATTAGTGGGAAAAAGCCTTCTTCAAGACCTATTACAAAGAGATATTCAAACTCCAAGCCTTTACTAGCATGAACGCTCATTATTGAAATAGCCTCATCACTTAATGCATCTTGTTCGCTTGTAAGGCTTAGTTCATTTAAAAACTCCTCTAAGTCGAAATTAGCATTATTTATTATCTCATCTTTAAGCATTGCATAAAACTCATCAATGTTAGCAACTCTATCTCCGCCATCAGATAATTCTTTATAATATTCTTTTAGCCCAAAGTTGCTCTCAAGCTCGTTTATTAAATCATATAAAGATTCCATTTTATTCAAATTTGTGATATTTTCTACAAATTTGCCTAACTCGGTAAAGCTTTTTTTACTAACATCGCTTGGATCTAGGGTTGCTATGGCGTTAAAAAGAGATAATTTATTATCAAATGCTATTTTTTCTATCTTTGCTAAACTAACTTTGCCAAGCCCTCTTTTTGGTCTATTGATTATCCTTCTTAAAGAAAAATCATCGTTATTGTTTAAAATAAGTCTTATATAGCTAATTGCATCTTTTATCTCAGCTCTTTCGTAGAACTTCATTCCACCTACCATCTTATATGGGATCCTAGCCTTTGTAAGGCCATCTTCTAAGGCACGGGAAAGAGCATTTACTCGGTATAACACTGCAATCTCTTTAGGATCTACCCCGTTACTTATAAGTTTAGTGATTTTTTTAGCTATTTTGTTTGCTTCATAATTCTCATCATCGCTTTGATATATCTCTATCTCACTGCCTTTTTCTTTTGTGCTTGTAAGTTTTTTACCAAGTCTATTTCTGTTGTAATCTATTAGATTATTTGCTGCATTTAAAATGTGTTGCGATGAGCGGTAATTCTTTTCAAGTCTTATGATTTTTACATTTTCAAATTGATCTTTGAAATTTAAGATATTTTCAACTCTAGCTCCCCTCCAACCATAAATGCTTTGATCATCATCGCCAACAACGCATAGATTGTTGTGATTTTTACAAAGTTTGCTTAATAGTTTAAATTGCAGATCATTGGTGTCTTGATATTCATCTACCATTATATATTGGTATCTATTTGATATATCATCACAAAGATCAGGGTTTTGTGATAGAATTTGATATGGCAAAACTAGTAAATCATCAAAATCTACTAAATTGTCGCTGCGTAAAGTATCTTCATATTTTTTATAGACATTTGCAACTTTTTTATAGTATCCACTTGCCTCTTTTTTAAGATCATCGCTAAAAAGATTTGCATTTTCTAAAGCTTCATCTGCGCTTATAAGAGAGTTTTTAAACTTAGAAATTTCACTTGCTAAAATTGAAGTTGCTATATCACTTTCAAAACTTTTTATTATTTTCTTTTTATCATCTGTATCGATTATCAAAAAATTATTTTTTCTATTTAGTTTTGATATATAAAATTTTAAAAACAAAAGCCCAAATTTATGAAAAGTGCAGAGTAGGGGTGGGGTTTGAGAGTTTTTGTTGTCTATCATAGATAAAGCTCTTTGTCTCATCTCGTTTGCTGCTTTGTTTGTAAAAGTAAGTGTTAAAGTTGAACTTGGAGGAATGCCAACCTCAGAGATTAAATAAGCAAGTCTTGTTGTTATAGTTTTTGTTTTGCCACTTCCTGCGCCTGCTAGTATAAGCATAGGACCATCTACATGTGTGGCTGCCTTTTTTTGCTCATCGTTTAACTCTTTTAAAATAGCACTCTGCATAATCCCTCTTTGTTAAATTTAATATATTATTTTATCTAAAATATCTTATATTATGGTTATATGAATTAAGTGAAGATGTTTAGGGGGTTTAGGATAAAAATATAGACAAATAAGGTAGGGTAAATTTATAATTTAATTTTGATATTAGTAGGGTTTTTAATTTAAGCCCTACTAATAAAAGTTAGTTTTTATAAGTCTAGTCAGCTAGTGAAAAAACCCTTTTTTTAGGTTTAACATCTTTTTTAGGTTCACTTATTGAAAAGTTTACAAAAATAGGGTTATTTTCAATGAAAATTTGAATTATTGCATTTAGTGGAATTGTTACAACTGAGGCAAAATCATTCTCACCAAAACCAGCTTCAAACTCAAATTTTTCATTTTCTTCATCTAAAGATGAGCTTTCTAGCGTATACCCACCTAGTTCAAAAACAATAGCAGGCATTTTGAACTTATCTCTTATCTCTTTTGGTAGGGGTGGATTAAAGGATACAAATTCCAAATTTGCCATAATAGAAAAATTAATATCTTTTTCTAGTAAAAAATCTAAACAATCAAAAGCATGAGCTTTCATAATATCCACAAATTCTTCATCTTTTAGTATATCTTCTATCATTTTAAACCCTTAAATTTCTCTACAAGTTTTTCAATCTCTTTAAGTCCTATTTGCCAAAATTCTTTTGTATTTATATCAAGATTAAAGGCAAAAACCATATCTCTAGGCGCCATACTTCCTCCAAGTGCTAAAAAGTTTGTGTAAATTTCAACAAAGTTTTCACACTTTCCACTTTTATATAACCCAAAAAGAGCTAAAACTAAAAGCTGTGCATAAGCATAACTATAACAATAAAATGGTGAATGTATAAAATGAGGTATATAGCTCCACCAATGTCTATAATAATCATTTAAAATGAGGCTATCACCAAACATTTTTCTTGACTCTTCCATCCAAATTTCATCTATCTCATCAACACTAAGTTCATCTTTGCTTGCATGAACTTTTCTCTCAAAAGTTGTAAAATTTATCTGTCTATATAAAGTCGCAAAGATATCTTCTAATTTGCTTGCAATTAAAGCAAGCTTATCTTTATCATCGCTTTTATCTAAAACATAGTCAAAAACTAGCATTTCACAAAAAACTGAAGCGGTTTCTGCTGTAGTTAATGGAGTTGATGAGTTAAAATATCCAACTTCATAGGCAAGATATTGATGGATTGCATGTCCTAACTCGTGTGCTAAAGTAAAAAGATCTCTTTTTTTATTTGTGTAATTTAACAAAACAAAAGGGTGAGTATCGCTAGTTGCACTATGAGAAAAAGCACCACTTGTTTTATTTTTAGTAGGATATGCATCTATCCAATTTTCATCAAACGCCTTTTTAGCAATTTCCCCAAATTTAGGGTTAAATTCATTAAAGGCTTTTAAAACTATATCTTTTGACTCTTCAAAGCTAAACTCACTATCTTCTCCAATAGGAGCATATCTATCATAATCGTATAATTTTTCATAGCCTAAAATTTCTCTTTTTTTATCATAAAAAGAGCTAACTAGATTAAAGCTTTGCTCACTTGCTTCAATTAAAGCATCAACACTACTTCTATCAATTTGGTTGTTTAGATGCATTATATCTTCGCCAAATTCATAATTTCTAAGCTCGCATTTAATCTTTAAATCGGTTTTAATCATATTATAAATATAGCTTAAAAGGTGTGAGTTTTCTTTTAAAGTTTTGCTTAAACTAAGTGCGGCTTTTTTTCTTATATCTCTATCTTTATCATGTAATTTACTTAAAATTTCCTCTTCACTAAACTTGCGATCATCAAATTTAAATCTTAAATTCGCCATTGTTTCATCAAAAAGTCTTGAAAAAGCACTTGAGCCAACTATAGATGTTTTAAGTAAAATTCTCTCTTCTTTGAGATCTAATTGGTGAGCTTTTTCTTTTGATAATAAAGACAGATAGTATGAATATTTTTTAATATTTTTTATAAATTCATCTCTTTTTTTATCTTCAATTTGGTTAAATTCCAAATCAAAAAATAGTAAATTTTCATAAATTTCATTGCACTCTTCTTCATTTTTTGCTAGTTGTCCACCATTTGATGTATCTTTTGCAAACAAAAGATAGCTATATGTCATAATTTTAGCAATTTTTTCAGATATCTCTTCTATCTCTTTTAGAGCTTTTTCAAACTGACTACTACTTAAATTTGAGAGTTTATCTTTATATTTTTTATTAAAAATTTGTGCTTGTGTTTTTGTATCTGTTTTGTAATTTATAAAATCTTCATTAGTTTTAAAAAACTCATTTAAATTCCATAGCATTGAATTTCCTTATTTGTATTATTTATGTAATTGTAGTATAAAATTTTTAAAAGAACCCCATAATTCAAAATATGGGGTAAAGATAAATTATAAAGAGTCTATCTCTCTTGATTCAGAAGCAATCGCTGTAAATAAAACGTCAGTTGAGCTGTTAATGCCTGTTTCAACAGAGTCTTGGATAACACCGATTATAAAGCCAATTGCAACAACTTGCATAGCAATATCATTTGATATGTTAAATAAAGAAGATGCTAAAGGTATAAGCATTAAAGATCCACCAGCAACACCACTAGCGCCACAAGCACTAACAGCGGCAACTAGACTTAAAAGCAAGGCAGTTCCAAATGTTGGAGTAATTCCTAAAGTGTGAGCAGCAGCTAATGTTAAGATTGAAATTACAACAGCAGCACCACCCATGTTTATAGTAGCACCAAGTGGGATTGAGATAGGATAAAGCTCTTCATCTAGCTTTAGTTTTCTGCAAAGATTTAAGTTAACCGGTATATTAGCAGCAGAACTTCTTGTAAAAAATGCAGTTAAGCCACTTTCTTTAAGGCAAGTAAACACAAGTGGATATGGGTTTTTCTTTAAAAATATAAAAGCAATTATTGGGTTTACAATAAGTGCTAGAAAAACCATAGCGCCAACTAAAACAAGTAGTAACCTTCCATAGCCCATAAGTGCTTGACCACCAGTTGAGTATACACTTGTAGCAACTAAGCCCATGATACCAAAAGGAGCTAGTTGAATTATAAATCTTACTATCATTGTGATAGCATCAGCAAGATCAACAAATAGATTTTTTGTCTCATTTGTGCAAAATCTAAGAGCTATACCAAAACCTGTACCCCAAGCAAGTATACCTATGTAGTTTGCATTTGCTAGGGCTGAGATAGGATTATCAACTATGTTAAATAGTAAATTTTCTAAAACTTCAACCACTGTTTTAGGAGCTGCTCTTGTTACTTCATTGCTAACATCTAAAACTAGAATTGTTGGAAACATAAAGCTTGCAATAACGCCAACTACGGCAGCTAAAAAAGTTCCGATTAGATACAGCATTATAACTTTTCTTATCCCTTTTGCATTATTGAAATTATTTGTTAATATAGATGAGGCTATTAAAATAAAAACCAAAATTGGTGCAGCTGCTTTTAGGGCACCTACAAAAAGTTTTCCCAATGTGCCAAAAAGACCAACTAAAGATAGCATATATCCTTTTTGTGCTAAAAAGCCAACTGTGGCACCTACTATAACCCCGATAACAATTCTCAAAACTAGGTTTTTATCAGTGTAGTTTTGAACTAGAGTAGAAAACTTACTCATTAGACATCCTTTTTAGTATAAGTTTAAGAGGTAATGTATCTAAAATAAAATAAAAAGTAGTTAAAAAAATAATTTTAATACGGTTATTAATTATATTTTAAAATATAAAGGATAAAATTAAAAGATATTTTAAACAAGGAGATTTATGTATTTATTTACATCAGAGGTTGTAAGTCCTGGACATCCTGATAAATGTGCAGATATTATCTCAGATAGTATCGTGGACGCTGTTTTAAAAGCTGATAAGAATGCTAGAATTGCTAGTGAGGTATTTGTTGCTGGCAAACATGTAGTTATTGGTGGAGAGATTAAAACAGATGCAGAGTTTAGTTTTGAAGATTATGAAAAGATTGTAAAAAATGCATTAAAACATATAGGATATACGGGTAATCCAAATTTTACCAAAGAACAATGCTTGCATCCTGATGATGTTGAAGTTCATGTTCTTTTAAATAAACAAAGTGCAGATATTGGTGTTGGAGTTGATCAAGAAAGCGGTGACATAGGGGCTGGTGATCAAGGTATAATGTTTGGTTTTGCAAGCGAGGAGACTAAAGATTTTATGCCAGCAGCAATTACCTATGCAAGAATGCTTTGCGATAAAGTGTATAAATATGCAAAAGCACATCCTGAGCAATTAGGAGTTGATATAAAAACTCAAGTTACGCTTGATTATGAAACTAAGGCTAATTTTGAAAATTGTGAGCCACAAAAAATTCATACAATTGTAGTTTCAGCTCCATGCGTTGAAACAATGAGCATTGAAGAGGTTAGAGCTTTAATACAAACTTTAATTGACGATACAAAGCTTCCTAAAAAACTATACGATAAAGCAAATACTAAAATTTTAATCAACCCAACAGGAAGATATGTAAATCATAGCTCGCTTCATGATAGCGGTCTAACAGGAAGAAAGCTTATAGTTGATAGTTTTGGTGGCTACTCTCCAATAGGAGGAGGTGCTCAATCAAGCAAGGACTATACTAAGGTTGATAGAAGTGGTCTTTATGCAGCAAGATATATAGCTAAAAATATAGTAGCAGCAGGTCTTGCTAAAAAATGTATAGTTCAACTAAGTTATGCAATAGGAGTTGCAAAGCCAACTTCAATCTCAGTAGATACAATGGGAACATATACTAAAAGGATTGATGATGATATGCTTTCAAAATTTGTTCAAGAAAACTTCCCTTTAACTCCAAGATGGATAACTGATAAATTTAAATTAGATGAGCCATCAAATGATACATTTTTATATGCAAAAGTTGCAGCAAAAGGACAAGTTGGTAATCCAAAATATCCATGGGAAAAACTAGATAGCATAGATCTTTTTAAATCTCTATTGAAATAGAAATTAAATTTTAATAAACCCCAAAAATTCTTTTATCCAAAGTCTTTTTGGGGTTATAACTTCGCTTTTACTTCCATTTGCACTATGATATATGGTTGTTCCATGTTTTGTAGAGTAGTATTTAATTAGCATTCTTTGTAAGTTTGGCTCGGTTGATGGAGTAAACCACCCATTGTTTGAGATGGCTACTATAAATTTAGGAGAGCCTTCATATGTCTTAGCTCTAGTTGCTTCATAACAAATTGCATTTCTAATTAAAATTGTATCTACTTCATATTCACTATATGATTTTGCCTTTTTAAAATCCATAGCACCATCAAAAAATATATCATTTATGATATTTGTTAAAAATTTTGGTAAAGGAATTTCTTCACCAAAAGGGACAAGTTCAAATTTATCAAATCTACTAATAGCCCCATCTTTAAAAAGATAACTTGAGTTGTATTGAAAGTCCTTTTCATAAGTTAGTGCTCCGGTTAAAATGGTGATTTTATTCGATTTTTCTTTTAAAACATCAATAAGTTCATCTTCTAAATTTAAATATACTACAAAGGCATTTTCAGGTAAGATTACAAATTTATAACCATTTTTTATTGAATCATCTATCATTTTTAAAGCCTCATTAATATGTAAATCTTTATATGCAGGATCCCATTTTATAAATTGTGAAATTTGAGTATTTGTTATATCTGTTTTAAAAGGAAGAAAATTTGGCTCTTTTTCTTCTATTTGAAGTGCAAATAATAAAAATATACTTGCTAGATATTTGTATTTTTTAAGGTAGTAAAAAAAGAGTATAAAGCAAAAGACAGATCCAAGACCTCTTAAACTTGGCTCAAATATTCCAGAAAGTAAGGTAAGTTCTAAATTTAACCAGTTAAAATTAAATGGGTAAAAATAGCTTATTGAAAGTAGTAAAATAGCTCTTATGAGTTTATTTTTAAAAGCCCCGCAAATTAAAAAAATCAGACCATAAACAATTCCAAATATTAAAATTTCTAAAGGTATTAAAAACGATAAATTATAATAAATTAAAGAAAAACTTACCCAATAAAACCATAAAATACCTACAAAAAAACCGGTATAGAAAAATTTTATTTTATTAAATTCAAAAAGCTTATAAAAGCCGTAAATAGCAAGAAAAGGGGAGATAAAATTTAAAAAAATATTATCAAATAGTGTTAAAAAGATTGTATTTGACAATAAAAGAGCTATAAAAAAGCCATTTATAATATCATTTATGGTAAAATACTTCCTTATTAAAATTTCTAAAAAGGATTTACATGGAACAAGGTGGAAGCGTATTGGGAGCATTGTTACCTCTTATTGTATTTTTTGCTATATTTTATTTTTTGGTTATGAGACCACAACAAAAACAAGCTAAAGCACACAAAGCTATGATAGACGGTCTTTCAAAAGGCGATAAAATCATATCAAATGGTGGATTAAAGTGCACAGTTGTGAAAACAAATGACAATTTTATCACAGTTAAGCTTAATGATGATGTAATTGTAGAGCTTGATAGGCAATATGTTGCAAAAAAAGTAGAAGATAAGGTCGTAGAAGCAAAAGATGAAAAAAAGTAAAATAACATATAGGCTTGTTGTATTTATCTTAACATTTGTATTTGCTCTAGCTTTTTCGATGCCATCTTTTTTGCAAACAGAAGGCGGTAAAAAAATTAGCCTAGGGCTTGATTTACAAGGTGGGCTACATCTTCTTTTGGGTGTTGAAACAGATAAAGCGATAGAATCTAAAATAAAATCAATTGCATCTAGTATTAGTTATTCAGCTAATAAAGATGATTTATTATTAGAAAAATTTGAGATTAAACCGGAATTTTTTAAGTTTACAATATTAGATCCAGATGAGATGAATAAATTTGATTCAATACTTAAAAAGATTGAAGGTTTGAAAATTGATAAAGTAGAACTTACTTATCAAGTTTCTTTAACTGATGCAGAAAAAGTAGCAACTATAGAGCATGCAATAGAGCAAGCTGTAAAAACTATAAGAAACAGGCTTGATCAATTTGGATTAAGTGAGCCAAGTGTTACTAGGCAAGGTGAGGGCGATATCTTGGTTGAAATTCCAGGTGTTAAAACAGGAGATGATGAAAAAAGAGCACTTGATTTAATTAGCAAATCAGCACATCTGCAACTAATGGCACTAGATGATAAAAGACAAGATCAGGCAAATACTTTAAGTAATGAGGTTGCAGCTGCTTATGGAGATATCATCTTAAAAGATGCAAAAAATGAGAACATTAAATATGTTGTAAAGCAAATTCCTGTTCTGGATGGAGAAATGCTAGTTGATGCAAAAGTTGCTTTTGATCAAAATACAAACCAACCAATCATAAATTTCACTCTAAACTCACAAGGCGCTGCTATTTTTGGAGATTTTACAGGTGAAAATGTAGGAAAAAGACTTGCAATTGTTTTAGATAATAAAGTATATTCAGCACCAAGGATAAATGAGAGAATTGGTGGCGGTAGTGGTCAAATAAGTGGTGGTTTTACACTTGAAGAGGCAGCTGATGTTGCTATTGCCTTAAGGAGTGGGGCTTTACTTGCGCCTGTAAAACTGCTTGAGAAAAGAAGTATTGGACCAAGTTTGGGTAAAGAAAGTATTGAAAAAAGTACTATAGCTTTGGTTGGAGCTTTTGTATTAATCTTCTTATTTATGGTTTTTTATTATGGTATTGCAGGGATAATAGCAGATGTGGCACTAGTTGTAAATATACTGTTTTTGGTATCCATTATGTCGCTTTTTGGTGCAACCTTAACATTACCAGGTATGGCAGGTATTGTCCTTACTGTTGGTATGGCAGTTGATGCTAACGTTATTATAAATGAAAGAATTAGAGAGATTTTAAGAACTGGAGGTAGTATTAGAAGTGCTATTGAGAAGGGTTATGCAAACGCTATGAGTGCTATTATAGATGCTAACCTAACTACTCTTATAACTTCAGCTGCTTTGTATGCATATGGAACAGGTCCTATAAAAGGTTTTGCTGTAACTATGAGTATAGGTATAGTAGCATCAATGATAACAGCTATTTTAGGAACCCATGGTATATTTGATCTATTTATTGATAAAATGGAAAAGAGTAAAAATACTAAATTATGGTTTGGATATAAAGTAAGAAAGGCAAAAAATGCAAATATTTGATAAAGAAAAAAAATATAATTTTATGGGCGTTCGCCATATCTTTCTTGCCATATCTTTGTTTTTAGTATTGGGATCTATTGTTTCAATTTTTACAAAAGGTATTAATTACGGTATTGATTTTGCTGGTGGAACATTAGTACAAATAAAATATGATAAAGCCGCACCAATTAGTCAGATTAGAGAAACTCTTGATAGTTTAGAGGCTTTTAAAAGTGTTAGTGTTACTGAGTTTGGAAGCAAAGAAGAAGTTACTGTTAGATATTCAGGCTCAAACGACTCTTTAGGAGCTGATCCTGGTAAAAATATCGCAGAAATTTTAAAAGATACAGGTAACTTTGAAATAAGAATGGTAAGTATAGTTGGACCTAAAGTTGGAGGAGAGTTAAGAAAAAAAGGAATTATGGCACTTAGTGTATCGCTAATTCTTATTTTAATCTACATAGCTTTTAGGTTTGAATGGCGTTTTTCATTAGCTGCTATTGTTGCTGAAATTCACGATGTTATAATAGCTATAGGTGTAATATCATTTTTCCAAATTGATGTAAATTTAGATACCTTGGCTGCCATTTTAACCATAATAGGTTACTCTTTGAATGATACTATTATAGTATTTGATAGGATTAGAGAAAATATTCAAGATACAAAAGAGGGAGATCTTGCTACACTTATTAACTCATCTTTATCTCAAACACTATCAAGAACAATACTAACATCATTTACAACTCTTATTGCCGTTGTTATACTATTTGTATTTGGTGGAGATATGATACATGATTTTTCATTTATAATGTTAATTGGTGTTATAGTTGGTACTCTTAGCTCTATATTTATAGGTTCACAAGGTTTATTATGGCTTAAGTTTAGCATTAAAGACTATAGAGAGATGTTGGCTGCTAAGAAAAAAAGAGAAAAAGAAAAAGAAAGAATGCGCGCTATGTATGAAAAAGGCGTGGTATAAAGGATTATAAATGAATTGGGGAAGAGTTGTTCATGTATTTTTTGCTCTTATGAGTTTAACTACAATTGCTGGGTATTTATACATGCATAGTGGAGTGTCACTTTTTATAGCTGCAAGTGTAAATTTAATATCTACTTTGTTAAAAATTGGTGTAAAAAATATTCTTTCAGCAGAGCTTTTTGCAACTTCATTGGTAGCTGATTTGCATTTAATACCTGCTTTTATAATTTATATCGTATCACAAGATATGATTTTAATATACTCACTTGTAATAAGTGCAGGAGTTGCAAATATTTTTTCCATGATTTTAACAATTGTTGAAGCAGCAAAAGAAAGAGATGAGTACTAGGAGATTAAATGAGTTATAATGCTAAAGAGATAGAGCAAAAATGGCAAAAAATATGGTTAGAAAATGGCGAGTTTGAACCAAAGGACAATTATAGTCTAGAAAAAAAATACATTTTAAGTATGTTTCCATATCCTAGTGGCAGGATTCATATGGGTCATGTTAGAAACTACTCTATTGGAGATGCTTTGGCTAGGTATTATAGAAAAAATGATTTTAATGTGCTTCATCCAATAGGTTATGATAGCTTTGGAATGCCTGCTGAAAATGCTGCCATAAAACATAATGTTCATCCAAGAGCTTGGACATATGAAAACATTGATTATATGACTAAAGAGCTTGATAGATTAGGATTTTCATTTTCCAAAAAAAGAATGCTTGCAACTTCGGATCCTCTTTATACAAAATGGGAACAAGAATTTTTTATAAAGCTTTATGAAAAAGGTTTAATTTATAGAAAAAATGCAATTGTAAATTGGTGCGAAAATGATCAAACTGTTTTAGCAAATGAGCAAGTTGAGGATGGTAAGTGCTGGAGATGTGGAAATGAAGTTATCCAAAAAGATATGCCAGGATACTATCTTAAGATAACAAAATATGCTGAAGAACTTTTGCAAGATTTGAAAACACTTGAGGGAAAATGGCCAAGTCAAGTTATAACTATGCAAGAAAATTGGATAGGGAAAAGTTTTGGACTTGAGTTCAAATTTAAATTTGATAATGAAACAAGAGATAAACTTGATGGCATAGGTGGTTTTAGTGTATTTACAACAAGAGCTGATACTATTTATGGTGTGACATATACAGCTTTAGCGCCTGAACATAGTGTGATAAAAAAACTTTTAGAAAAAAACTTGCTTGATGAATCTGTGGCTGCAAAGATCAAAAATATATTAAAACAAAGCCCTAGAGAGCGTCAAAGTAAAGATAAAGATGGTGTGTTTTTAGGTATATATGTCATTCATCCTTTAACTGGTGAAAAGATTCCTGTTTGGATGGCAAATTTTGTCCTTATAGAATATGGTGGAGGTGCTGTTATGTCTGTTCCTGCACATGATGAAAGAGATTATGAATTTGCTAAAAAATTTGGACTAGATATTAAACAAGTAGTAAAACCAGATGATGATAAGTCTATTTGCGATGAGGCTTTTGTAGATGATGGTGTGTTGATTGAATCAGCTGAGTTTAGCGGTATGGATTCAAAAAGTGCAAGAAAAGCTATAATAGAAAAATTTGAACAAGATGGAATAGGCAAAAAAGTAATTAACTATAAACTTCGTGATTGGGGTGTTAGTCGTCAAAGATATTGGGGAGCTCCTATTCCTATAATTCACTGTCCTGATTGTGGTTTAGTTTTTGAAAAGTTAGAAAATTTACCAGTTACCCTGCCTGATGATGTTGCTATAACAGGAGAGGGAAGCCCTTTAGATAGACATCCAAGTTGGAAATTTACGACATGTCCAAAATGTGGAAAACAGGCTAAAAGAGAGACAGATACACTAGATACATTCTTTGAGTCGAGTTGGTATTTTGCAAGATTTGCAAGTGATGATAAAACTTGGAAGGATGTAGCTTTTGATAAAAAGAGTGTTGATTACTGGATGGGTGTCGATCAATACATTGGTGGAATTGAACACGCAATCTTACATCTTTTGTATGCAAGATTTTTTCAAAAAGCACTAAGAGATTTAGGGTATTTAAGAGATGATGAGCCATTTTCTAATCTTTTAACACAAGGAATGGTTTTAAAAGATGGTGCAAAGATGAGTAAGTCAAAGGGTAATGTTGTTGATCCTGATGAGCTTATTGAAAAATATGGAGCCGATACAGCAAGACTTTTTATACTTTTTGCCGCTCCGCCACAAAAAGAACTTGAGTGGAATGATAGTGCTGTTGAAGGTGCTTATAAGTTTTTAAATAGACTTTATGACAGATCAAGCAATGTAATAAAAACAGATAAAATTCCAAAAATTAATCATTCAAATTTAAATAAAGATGAAAAATATGCAAGAATGAAAGTATATGAAGCACTCAAAAAATCAAATGAAGTTTATACTAGTAGTTTTGCATTTAATACCCTAATTGCTGCTTGTATGGAGGCTTTAAATGCCTTAAATGCGCAAGAAAATAAAGAGGTATTAACAGAGGGGTATTTTATAATATTAAATTTATTAGAACCAATTGTTCCACACATTGCACATGAACTTAGTCAAAGCATATTTAATAAGGCAAACTTTGGCAAGATTGATCTATTAGATGAAGTTTTTGAGCAAGATACAATAAGCTTAGCGGTAACTGTAAATGGGAAAAGAAGAGCACAGATTGAAGTTAGTTCTGACACAAGTGAAGAAGATATTATAAATACAGCAAAAGATAGTGTTAAGAAGTGGCTAGAAGAAAAAGAGATTATTAAGCAAATTTATGTAAAAGAAAAGCTTGTAAATTTTGTTATAAAGTAGGAAAAATGAGACGATTTATATATGTTTTTTTATTAGTTTTTTTAGTGGGGTGTGGGTATAAACCAGTTTCTAAAATAAGTGATAATATCTTAGCTGATAGTGTTTTTGTTGATGTTAGCATGAGTAAAACCGATCCACAAAACACCGTTGCTATAAAAGATGCTGTTAGAAGTGGTATTGTAAGTAGACTCCATAAAAGATTAGCACCAAGAGATATAGCTCAAACATATATAATCGCCTCTATTCAATCACTGAGCTTTTCAGTATTAGCTTACGATCAATATGGTTATGCAACATCTTATAGAGCAAATTTAGCTCTAAATTTTAAAACAAAATTAAAAGATGGATCTGTTGTAAACATAAAAGGTGTGGGAGATCATGATTTTCGTGTAACAAGGGTTGCAAAAACCAAAAGAGATACAAGTTCTGTTATAAGTGATAAAGAGAGATATGATGCTATACAAAATGCCTCATCACAGGCATTTAATGAGTTTATTGCAACTTTAGCCATAAGAAGTTTTAAAGAACAAAAAGAAGTTAATGCAACTAAATAAATATTTACAAAACAAACCTATTTTTTACAAAAAAATAGATTATACAAGAATGCCAAGAGCCTATAAAAGCATTAAAGATAAGCTTCCAAAAAAAGAGATAATTCATATAGTTGGCACAAATGGAAAGGGTAGTACAGGGCGTTTTTTAACACTCCATTTAGAAGCACTAGGATATAAAGTAGGGCACTTTACAAGCCCTCATATTTTTAAATTTAATGAGAGATTTTATCTAAATGGTAAAGATGCAAGCGATGAAGAGCTTGAGTTAGCACATGAGTATCTTTTTAGCATATTAAATGATGAGTTCAGAGAGACACTTAGTTATTTTGAATATGCAACTTTTTTAGCGATTATTTTATTTAAAAATTGTGATTATATTATTTTAGAAGCTGGCATGGGTGCTGAGTATGATTCTACAAATTTATTCCCTAAAAAACTTAGCGTTTTTACTCCAATAGGTCTTGATCATACTGAAATTTTAGGTGATACGATAGAGAAGATAAGTAAAACAAAACTAATTAGCATGGCTAAAAATAGTGTTGTAAATAGTGATATGAACGAAGTTTCTAAAAATATAGCTAGAGATATTGCAATAAAAAATAGCGTTAATTTAAAGTTTTCAAATGAAGTTTTAGATGAATTTGATAAAAAAGAGATAAATAATTATGTTAAGAAATTTGATCTTCCTAAGTTTCAAATTTCAAATTTATCTCTAGCAACGGCTGCTTTAAAAATGTTAAATTTACAGCCAAATTATAAAAACCTAAAAAAACTTAATTTAAAAGGGCGACTTGAAAAGATACTTCCAAATTTAACAATTGATGTTGGGCATAATGATCTTGCAGCAACTAATATACTAAACGAGTTTAGCGGGAAAAAGATTGTTTTAATCTATAACTCTTTTTTAGATAAGGATTATAAAAAAATATTAAGAGATCTAATGCCTATTATAAAAAGAGTTGAAATTTATGAATATGAAAGCAAGGATAGGAAACTAGCTACAAAAGAAATCATAGATGAGTTAAAGCTTTTAGGGATAAAATGTAGTAAATTTACTAAGATTGAAAATAGTGAAAATTATCTTCTTTTTGGCTCTTTTATGCTTGTAGAAAATTTCTTAAAAAATGAGGTGGAAAATTAAAACCTACATTACTATTTTAGATAAAAACGGCAACAAAAAGTATGAATTTTCTCCAAATTTTATGGGTAATTTAAAGCTTTTTATAGGGGTTTTAGTTGCTATTTTTATCATTATTTTTTTGCTTCTAATATTTTTAGTTTATAAAAACTCAAATATGAAAAAAAATATATCATTTTTATATACTAAAAATATAGAGCTATTTAAAGCCAATAACGAATTAACCAAAGACAAAGCAGACCTTAATAGACAGTTGAATGGAAATGATGATGTTTTTAGTGAGTTAAGGCTGGCGTTAGAACTTGATAGTGTTGTTAACTCATTAAATGAGAGTGGCGATGGAAGAAAAATTGGAATGGATAAAAAACTTGAGGGTAAGTTTGTAAAATCCATACCAAATGGAGTTCCATTAAATTTCAAAGGCATTACAGATAATTATGGCATTAGAATTCATCCAATAAGTAAAGTAGAGAAATTTCATCAAGGAATTGATTTAAGAGCAAGTGTGGGAACACCTCTATATGCAACAGCCAACGGTGTTGTAGAATATAGCGGTATGACCTCTTCTGGTTATGGCTATCTAGTTATAATCTCACATAATTTTGGCTTTGAAACTAGATATGCGCATATGCAAAATAAACAGGTTGTAAGAGCAGGTGAGTTTATAAAAAAAGGTGATTTGATAGGCTATAGTGGAAACACAGGCTATAGCACAGGCCCACATCTCCACTACGAAGTAAGATTTTTAAGCAGAACACTTGATCCTATAAATTTTATGAAATTTAATAATATATTTTATGATGAACGAAAAGTTCCATGGCAGGCACTAGTAAAAGCAATAGATGATTTTTAAAGGTTATTATGCAAGCAAAAGTTTATGAGTATTTTTTAAAAAACAAAAAAGATATATTAATATGTGAAAATGATAAAGAGGCATTAACTTGTCAAGATGCTTTAAAATTTTTAGGATTTGAAACATATGTTTTGCCTGATTTTAGAGCTGAATACGGCGATGATTTGCGATCATACTATGAAGAGCTAATTGGCATAAGTAAAGAGTTAAGCGGATATTATAAGAGTAAAAATAAAAATAAAATCATAATCTCACCAATAAAAACTATACTAAAAAAACTACCAGCTAAAAAACACCTGCAAATAAAATCCATTAATTTTGGTGATAAGATAAATTTAAATGAGCTAAAAGATGAGATAATTCGTTTTGGATATGAGGTTGTTGATATAGTTGAGATGAGCGGTGAGGTTAGTTTTAGAGGTGAGATAATTGATATTTTTCCTGTTGGAGAAAATGAACCTTATAGGATACTTTTAGATGAAGATTTAGTTGAAAGTATTAGAGTTTTTGATGAAACTACACAGATAAGTGAAAAAAAAGAGTACGAAAGTGTTGAAATTTCGCCATTTATAGCAAGTTTAAGCGAAGATGAGTATGAAAAAACAACAAAAGAGATAGAGAGTTTGGATACTAATTCGCTAATTAGTGATTTAAACTCACTTGGGTTTTGGGCGATTGATGATTTTATAGATTATTTAGATAGTTTTAGCCATATAAGTGTTAAAAAATTTGATGAAGATGAATTTAGCTATGTAAAGAATATAATTAAAAAATTTGAAATAATTCCACAGCCTATAAATTTTAAAGACTTTGATACTACTTTTTCAAATGAACTTCTTAGTTTTCACAAAGAAAAAAAGATTAAAATTTTAGCAAAAAATAGTGCTATTTTTGAAAGTTTAGAGTTAACCCCAAAAGATAATTTAGAGCTTATCATAAGTGATTTGGTTATAAATTTAATCTCAAAAGATGAGTTAGTAATCTCTTTAAATAAATTTAAAAAGAAAAAAAGAGTTAAAAAAACTAGCATTATAATTGATGAACTTAAGGTTGGCGATTTTGTAGTTCATGAAGAGTATGGTGTTGGTAAATTTATGGGCTTAGAGCTTGCAACTGTTATGGGTTCACAGCGTGAGTTTGTAAGTATAATCTACCAAAACAACGATAAACTGCTTTTGCCTGTTGAAAATCTAAATATGATAGATAGATATATTGCAAGTGGTGTTGCAATTTTGGATAGGCTAGGCAAGGGTAGCTTTGCAAAAATCAAAGAAAAAGTAAGAGCCAAACTTTTTGCCATAGCTTCAAAGATTATTGAAATTGCTGCAAAAAGAGAGTTGGTTGAAGGTAAGATAATAAAATCAGACTTTGTAGAATACTCTAAATTTTTACAAGAAGCAGGGTTTGAATATACAAAAGATCAGCAAACTTGTGTTGATGCTATTTTAAAAGATTTAAAAAGTGGTAAAGTAATGGATAGACTTGTAAGTGGTGATGTTGGTTTTGGAAAGACTGAGATTGCTATGAATGCCATTTTTGCAACTGTAAAAAGCGGTTATCAAGCACTATTTTTTGTTCCAACAACACTTCTTTCATCACAACATTATCAAAGTTTAGTTAAGAGATTTGAAGATTTTAATATACCTGTTTTTAGACTTGATAGATTTACCACAACTGCTGGAAAAAATGCTTTAAAAAAAGCTCTTTTTGACAAAGTACCTTTAGTTTGCGTTGGAACACATTCTCTTTTAAATTTACAAGCTAATAATATCGGTCTTATAGTGATAGATGAAGAGCATAAATTTGGGGTTAAGCAAAAAGAAAAATTAAAAGCAATCTCAGCAAATTCACATCTTCTAAGCATAAGCGCTACACCAATTCCTAGAAGTTTAAATATGGCACTTAGCTCAATTAAAAGTTATAGCACACTTGCAACCCCACCAAGTGACAGATTAGATGTTAGAACTTTGGTTAAAGAGTGGGATGAAAAAGTTATAAAAGAGGCCATTTCTAGGGAATTAAGAAGAGGCGGGCAGGTATTTTATGTCCATAATAGAATTTCAACCATAGATGAGGTTAAAAAATCTCTACTTAGAATTTTTCCAAATTTAAAAATTTTAATTTTACACTCTCAAATTGATATGAAAACAACAGAGCTTGAAGTTGAAAAGTTTTTAAATAAAGAGTATGACTTAATGCTTTGCACTAGCATTGTCGAGAGTGGAATTCATATGCCAAATGCAAACACGATAATAATAGAAAATGCAAACAACTTTGGAATTGCCGATCTTCATCAGCTTCGCGGAAGGGTTGGAAGAAGTGATAAACAGGGGTATTGTTATTATTTAATTGAAGATAAAAACACATTAACACAAGACTCTTTAAAGAGACTAGTAGCACTTGAAAACAACTCATTTTTGGGTTCTGGCTCTGTGCTTGCTTACCATGATTTAGAAATTCGTGGCGGTGGAAATTTAGTTGGTGAAGCTCAAAGTGGACATATAGAGGCTATTGGATATAGTCTTTATCTAAAAATGCTTGAAGATGAGATAAATGCACTTTTAAACAAAAAGGCAAAAGTTTTAAGTAGTGTTGATATGAAACTTAGTATAAATGCCTTTTTAAATAGCGAATATATTAAAGAAGATAGAATTAGATTAGAGCTTTATAGAAGACTTAGTAAGGCAAATGAGGTTAATGAAATTTATGAAATTAGTGGCGAAATGGAAGATAGGTTTGGAAAACCTGATGTTTATACTAAACAATTTTTAGATATTATGCTTATAAAAATAATGGCAAATAAGCTAAATATAAAATCAATCTCTAATTATGAAATGAATATCTCATATGTAAAATTTGATGATAGCAAGGTTGTTTTAAAATCAAGAAGCAAAGATGATGATGACATAATAGATACGCTTTTATCACATCTTAGAAAGGAGCTTAAAAGTGGATTGGTCTAATATAAAAGCTGCTATTTATAGGGGAAATAGAGGTATTTTAAAACCTGTTAGAGATATTGATTATGTAGATATTGATAGCCTGATTGGAATTAGTAGGCAAAAGGATATGCTTTTAAAGAATACTAAAAATTTCATAGAAAATAAAATGGCAAGTCACACTCTTTTGTGGGGTGAGAGAGGTTGTGGAAAATCATCTTTAATCAAGGCTGTATTTACAAAATTTGTGGGTAATAATCTAAGAATTATTGAAATTTCAAAAGATGATTTGGTAAATTTAGCTGATATAATTGATGAAATAAGGGATGAAAAAGAGTATAGGTTTATCATATTTTGTGATGATTTGAGTTTTGAAGATAGTGATATTAGTTACAAATATTTAAAAGTTGTATTAGAAGGAAGTATTGAAAAAACACCTTCAAATGTCTTAATTTATGCCACTTCAAACAGAAGGCATTTGATAAAAGAGCTTAAAAAAGATAATGAAGATACGACCATTTTAGATGGAGAGATTCATTATGGCGATGCTGTTGAAGAAAAACTATCTTTATCGGATAGGTTTGGGTTGTGGATAAGTTTCTATCAAGGGAGTTATAGTGAGTATTTAAAAATTATAGATAGCTATTTTAATGGGTATGAAGTGGATAGATCTAAGCTTCATGAAGAAGCAAAGAAATTTGCAATGCTAAGAGGTAGCAGAAGTGGAAGAACCGCAAAGCAGTTTTTTATAAACTATAAAAAGGCTTTAAGTGAATAGCACAGAGCTTTTTGAAATAGTATATAATAACTCAAATTTTGATAAAACTAATCCAAAATGGTGGCCTAATTATGGAACTTTTGAGGTTGTAATAGGGGCGATACTTACTCAGAATACAAAATGGGATAATGTAGAACTTGCTTTAAAAAATTTAAAAAATTATGATTTATTAAACTTAGAAAAACTATATGAAATTGATATAGAGACACTTGCAAATTTAATAAAGCCAAGTGGATTTTATAATATAAAAGCTAAACGAATTAAAATTTTAATAAAGGCTATGCAAGATGATTTTAATAGCTTTGAGAGATTTAAAGAGTGTGCGGATAGGGAGTGGTTGTTGTCTCAAAAAGGAATTGGTTTTGAGAGTTGTGATGCTATTTTGTGCTATGCTTGTAGTAAAGAAGAGATGGTAGTTGATAATTATACTTTGAGAATTTTAAACTATCTTAATTATGAGTTTCAAAGCTATGATGAGGCTAAAGAGTGGCTTAGTTATCTTGATATCGATATGCTTTTACAAAAATATGAATTTGATAGTATAAATACCATTTTTTGTGCCTATCACGGGGCGATAGTTGAGTTTTCAAAAGTTCATTTCAAAGGTAAATTGCTTAGCAAAGAGGCTAAAAAACTACTTGAATTAAGTTAATATTAAAATTTAACACCATAATGAGTTCGCATAACTTCACTATGAATAAAAGGAAAATTATCCACCATTCATTTAAATACCATTTAATACAATTTTAAAAAATGCTATTTAACTAAAATTAGATGTATATGTTGATGGTTTTTTATGGTACTTATGCTATTTTAATGGTTGAATTACCACATATATAATAGTCAAATTTAGAGGTGATGGACTATGCATTATAAATTATTGTAATAATTTTATGGTTAAACTTTTAAAAAAAGTTTATATCAAGTATTGCATATAAAAAGCAAATTTATATTATGAAAGTTATGATATGAAATTAGACAAACATATAAAAACCTTATGTTATCAGCATAGTTTTAATTGTATTATTTGAAATTGTATTTAAAGATCATTGAAAGGCTTTTAAAATGCTATGTAAAATTATTTAAATCCTTTGTAAGGTAATATAAAATTTTGATTTTACTAAAAATGGCTACAAATAACGGTAAATAGTATATTTTATAAACTACTAATATAAACAAATATAGCTATATTAAATAGCTAATTTTCAAATAATAATAAAATCAATATATAAAAATAAACTTTATTAATGTTTAAAAGATTAAGATTATTTAGGACTGAGTTTTAATATTAAATTCTAAACATTGCTAGGATTTATATAATCAACCATTTTTACAAGTTTGTTATCTTCAAAGTATATCCTAGGAACTCTTCTTGCAACAGCGCAGATAACTTCATAGTTTATGCTACCCCAGCTATCGGCTATATCAGTAGCTGTTATGGTGTCTTCACCAAAAATCATAACTTCATTTCCTATTTTTACATCAAGGTTTAAAGGAACTTTAACCATACATTGATCCATACATATCCTACCAACTACAGGATATTTTTGACCATTGATAACAACCATGGGATCTGTTCTTTGTCTTAAAAAACCATCAGCATAACCAACGCTTATTGTTAAAATTTTTTCTCTTTCTTTTGCAATATAAGTTAATCCATAGCTAACAGGTGTTCCTTTTTCTATAATTTTTACATTGATAATTTTAGCCATAACACTCATCACAGGGTGAAGTCCTATATCTTTTTGATTTTTTGATGGGTATAAACCATAAGCTGTTATGCCAACCCTTACCATATCAAAATTTGCATTATCGTGATTTATAAAACCTGCTGAGTTAGAGATGTGTTTTATAGGAATATCTATATTTTGTTTTTTTAGATAGTCTAAGATTTTACTGAATTTAGATAATTGTTTATTAAAAAAACTAAAATCATCGTCATCTGAGTTTGAAAAATGAGAAAAAATTCCAATTATCTCTAAATTTTCTAAATTTGAAATAGTTTTAATATCATTTATAGTTTTTTCCAAATTTGAACTAGAAAAACCAATTCTTGACATACCTGTATCAATTTTTATATGAACTTTAAGTTTCTTATTGGCTTCTTTTGCTTTTATGTTCATAATTTTTGCAGTTTCTAAATCATACAATGACATCTCTATATCGTGTTTTATCGCTAATTCTATATTTATACTATGTGAAAGCAGAAGGATGGGCAAATTTATCCCATTTTGTCTTAACTCAACTGCTTCATTAAGCCTTGCGACACTTAAATAATCAGCGCCTAGTTTTTCATAAAATTTAGCAATCTCAACGCTTCCATGTCCATAAGCATTTGCCTTTACGACACCGCAATACTTGGTATTTTTACTAAGTTTTGATTTTAAAATTAAAAAATTTGATTTTAAATTATCTAAATTAATCTTTGCATAAATATTGTCTTTGATTTTATATAAATTTTCCAAACTAAATTACCTTAACTAATATCTTCTTTTTTTATTATTTTAACAGGCGGTGCTTTTTTACTAAACTCAATTAAATCTTCGGTTGATTGAACAGTCCATGGCAAAAATTTTAGTGAAGTTTTAAATACCTCAAAGGCACTAATGGCATCATTTAAAGCTCTGTGATGAGTATTTTCTATCCCAAGCAGCTCTTTTAAATAGCAAAGACCATATTTTTTAGAAGGTATAGTTCTTCTTGCAAGATTTATAGTGCAAAGTCTTCTGTTTAAAAGAGGTCCATACCCTAAGTTTTCCATGCTTTTACTAATGAAACCATAATCAAACTCAACATTATGCGCCACAAAAACACTATCTCCTAGAAAAATCCTAAATTTCTCTAGAACATTTTTCAAACTCGGAGCATTTTTGACATCTTCAACACTTATACCTGTTAGTTCTGTTATGTTTTCTGGAATCTCTTTTGCCTTAATAAATGTCTCAAATTTGCTAATAATCTCTTTGTTTTTAATTTTCAAAGCACCTATTTCTATAATTTGCCCACTATTTATACCACCACTTGTTTCAATATCAACAATGCAAAAAACTTGATCTTCTATATTTGTTTCTCTTGTTTTTAATGTTATTTTACCATTGTCAAGCTTTATTACATTTGCACCAAGTGCTCGCCACATACTAAAATCTTTAGGATCAAAAAGTTCCACAATCTCTTCTATATTACTTGCATTATGGATAAAATCATAGTAATTAATGCTTTTTGCTGCTAATAGATTAAGTAGATTATCAGTTTTTATATTCAAAGTTTATAACTTTAAAGCTTTTATTGATTCTGCATAATCATTTGATGAAAATATATAGTTTCCAGCCACTACTATATCAGCTCCTGCCTCATCTAGTTCGCTTATATTTAAACCATTTACCCCACCATCAACCTCTATCATGCAGGTGGAATTTGTTTTATATATGAGCTCTTTTAGCTCTTTTATTTTTTCTATCACAGAAGGTATAAATTTTTGTCCACCAAATCCAGGGTTAACACTCATCAAAAGAACCATATCAACCTCTTGAATGATGTGTTTTAAGGTGCTAATTGGCGTGTGTGGGTTTAAAACTATAGCAGGACTTACGCCGTTATCTCTAATATGGCTTATAAGTCTTAAAGGGTGTTTTTCTTCTTCTATATGGAAGCTTAGAAATTTAGGCTGTAGTGGTAAAAAAAGATCAACAAAAAATGGAATATTTTCAACCATTAAATGTATATCAAGTGGTTTTGTACTTGCTTGCTTTGCGGCTTTTACAACCAGTGGTCCAATTGTTAAATTTGGAACAAAATGACCATCCATAACATCTACATGAATAAGATCTGCCCCAGCTTCACATACGGCTTTTATCTCATTACTTAAATTTCCAAAATCAGCTGATAAAATACTTGGTGCTACATACATAGTAGTTTCCTTTTTAAAATGATAGTGTTATTCTATCTTTTAAAATCATAAAATTTAATAAAACAGAGTTTTAAATATCGTTTAAGTAAGAATTGAAGTTTTTTTGATATAATACACCTTTAATTTCATCAAATAAGGAAAGATAATGTCAAAAAGATGTGCTATTACAGGCAAAGGCGCAATGTCAGGAAACAATGTAAGCCATGCTAATAACAAAACTAGAAGAAGATTTTTACCAAATTTAAGAACGATTCGTGTAACTTTAGAAGATGGAACAACTAAAAGAATTAAAGTTGCAGCTTCTACATTAAGAACAATGAAGAAAAATTCTAGATAAACCAGTAAAAAGAGGAATAAATCCTTATGGATAAGATAAACAGATTCCTCGACCGGTCAAAAAACTCAAGACCGGATATAAACGCAAATACAGAAATTTATGTTCAATTAAAGCCATTTAGATTACCACTGATTCTAGTTGTCCTATTGATGATGATAGGAACTTTTGGATATATGGCATTTAGTGGTTTTAATCTAATGGATGCCTTTTACCAAGCAGGCATGACTTTTACAACTGTTGGTTTTACTGAGGTTGCTGAAATAACTCCTGCTGGTAGAATTTTTACTGTAGCTTTTATTTTTGCAGGCTTTTGTGCTTTTACCTTTTCTTTGGGTATAGTCATAGAGACCTTTAAAAAAGGTTATCTTATAAATGCAATAAGGGAGAGAAATATGATAAGTAAAATTGCAAGATTAAAGCATCATTTTGTAATATGTCACCACAACATTTATACAATTGAACTTTCAAAACAGTTTAGAGAAAACCACATACCTTTTGTAGTTATAGACAATGATCCAAATTTTAATGAAATAGCTAAAGAGCACAAATATCCTTATTATATACAAGGCGAACCGCATGTTGAGCTATCTTTGTTAAAAGCCCATTTATCAAGCGCTAAAGGGGTTATCGCACTTAGTTCTAGCATAGCCGATAATATAGCAATTGTAGCAACAGTAAGACTATATGAGAAAGAGCTAGAGATTGATACACCATATTTTATAATGACTTCAACTGATAATGAAAGCGATGCTGAAAAACTTAAAAAACTTGGAGCAGATTCTGTAATTCTTCCTTCAAAGCTTGCCGCACAAAAACTTAGCGCTATTAGCGTTAGGCCTGATATGGAAAATATTTTAGATAAATTTTTATATAAAAAAGATACTCTTATTGATATTGAAGAAATTGAGGTTCCTGAGCATTCATGGGTTAGATTTAAAAGGATAAAAGAAACTCACTTAAGAGATATGACAAACGCAAATATCGTTGGGATAGAAAATGAAAATGGAAGCTTTATTGCTATGCCAAATGGAGATGTCGTCATAGGAACAAATTCTAAATTGTTAGTTATAGGAACTGCAAAAGGGATAATGCTTACAAGAAAATTAATTCAAAACAGATATAAACCACAAGAATTTAAATATGTTTAGTTGTGAGCTTAAAGCATAAAAAATTTCTTTTATTAAAATTTTAATTTTATTTATAAATTCTTTTTAAAAATATATAAACACTTAAGTCTTAAAATGCTATTATTATGACAAATTTATACTGAGGAGAGTGACATATGTTACATGAATATAGGGATTTAATTACAGAATTAAAAGGTAAAAATGCTAGATTTGATTCGCTTTTTGAAAAACATCATGAACTTGACCATAAAGTTGCAGATGCGGTTGAGGGCAGAGTTCATCTAAGTGATTTTGAGTTAGATAACTTAAAAAAAGAAAAACTTAAAATAAAAGATAAAATTTATGCTTTTTTGACAGAGTATAAAAACTCAAAAAATAGCTAATTGTTTTTAAGATAAGTTTTATAAAAACTTATCTTCACTTAGAGCATTTAATCTTGAAAGGGCTATATTAAAAAGGTTAATCATCTCTTGATGAGTATTATTTAAATCATCAAATCTTCCTATAGCTCTATCTAGATCTCTTCCTATTAGTTTGTTATATTTAAACCTTTTAGTGACAGTTATATCTTTTATATAAATTTTAAAAATATCTTCACATTTTTCTTTCCATTGTATATAAAATTTATCTATCCTATCATATATTACAGATCCTAAAAGATTTTGATATTTTAAATTTTTATTATAAAGAACTTCACCAAATTTATTCTCTTCTCCAACTATATCTCCAATTTCTTCTTTTCTATTGTTATTAATGGAGTTTCTAATACGGCTCATAATAAAGTTTTGATTGCTAATTGCTTGTTCAAAAATCTTTATAGTATCTTGCTTATTCATTTAAAAATCCTCTGTATTGTTTAAAATAACTTATTATAACATTAATTACATAAAATTCAATAATTTTAAGGAATATTAGAATATAATATTAAAAGAAGGTTAAAAAAACATAAGGAGCTTATAATGAAAAGACCAGAGCCAATTAATAAAGAGATTAAACTAACACCAAATAGGTATATTGTTTCTAAAACAGATCCAAAAGGGATTATAACTTATGCAAATGATTATTTTGTAGAGATTGTTCAGTACACAAGAGATGAATTAATCGGACAACCTCACAATATAATTAGACATCCTGACATGCCAAAAATTGCATTTAAGTTAATGTGGGATACAATTCAACAGGGCAAAAACTTTAAAGCTTTAGTTAAAAACTTAGCAAAAGATGGTAGATTTTACTGGGTTATAACTGACTTTGAAAATTTATATGATCCAACTAGAAATAGAATTGTAAGTTATACCGCTTACAGAATGGCACCTCCAAGAAGCGCTATTAAAACAATGGAGCCTATATATAAAAAACTAGTTGAACTTGAAAAAACTGGTGGAATGGAAGCTAGTGGAAAATTCCTAGAAGAGTTTTTAAAAGAAAACAATACTACATATGATGATTTTATAGAATCTTTAGTAACTCCAAAAGGAAATTTTTTGGCTAGGATTATTGATAAAATAAAATCAATATTTAAAAAGTAATTAAGTTTTACCTTTTTAGGTAAAACTTAATTTAAAGCTAGTTTTAAAACATTATCTATTGTGTCTACAGCTATTATTTCCAGATCATTTTTTACTTCATCAGGTATATCTACTAAATCTCTATCATAGTTTTTTCTAGGTATTAAAACTTTTGTTATCTTTGCCTTATGTGCGGCTATCAATTTTTCTTTTAATCCACCTATAGGAAGAATTTTTCCACTAAGAGTTAGTTCTCCTGTCATAGCTACATTTGATTTTACTTTTTTATTTGAAAAAATAGATGCAATCGCTGTTGCCATAGCTATACCAGCACTTGGACCATCTTTTGGCGTTGCACCTTCTGGCACATGTATATGAAGGTTGTAATTATTATAAATTTGAGTATCTTTTTTTTCGCTCGATTTTAAATCTTTTATAGAATTTAAAGGAATTTTAATAACCTTTTCATCAATTAAAACCTTCACGACGCTTAGTGCTATTTGAGCTGATTCTTTCATTACATCGCCTAAATGACCTGTTATTTGAAGGTTTCCTTTTCCCTCTATTTTAACAGCTTCTATCTTTAAAACATCTCCACCAACACTTGTCCAAGCAAGACCATTTACAATACCTACTTGATCATTTTTATCAACACTATCTATCTCATAAACCTTTTTATCTAAAAATTGTGGTAAATTTTTAAGATTAACCGATATTTTTTTATTATCTTTATTTGTTAATATACTAACAGCTGCCTTTCTTAAAATATCAGCTATTCTCCTTCTTAAATTTCTAACTCCACTTTCTCTTGTATAATCGCTTATTATAAGCTTTAGAGCACCTTCAGATATATTTACATCGCTTGGCTTAAGCCCATGTTTTTTTAACTCTTGAGGAACTAAATACCTTTTGGCAATTTCAAATTTTTCCTGAGGGGTATATGAATTTAAATAGATAAATTCCATCCTATCACGAAGTGGAGCAGGTATGTTTGATACATCATTAGCTGTAGCTATAAATATTATTTTACTTAAATCTATATTAAAATTTAAATAATAATCCCTATAACTATTGTTTTGCTCAGGATCTAAAATTTCAAGTAATACAGCAGTAGGGTCTCCTCTAAAGCTCTTAGCAATCTTATCTATCTCATCAAGCACCATAACAGGATTCATTTGCTTTGCATCAATTAGTCCTTGAACTATTCTTCCAGGCATAGCACCAACATATGTTCTTCTATGGCCTCGTAGTTCATTTACATCTTCAAGTCCACCAAGAGCTATTCTTACAAGCTCTCTTTTTAAAGCCGTTGCAATTGAGTTAGCTAAGCTGGTTTTTCCAACACCCGGAGGTCCTGCAAAGCATAAAATAACTCCATTATTTGCTTTATTTCCCATACCTCTTAGTTCTAAAAGCTCTCTTAAAGCAAAATATTCTTCAATTCTTTTTTTAGGTTTTTCTAAAGCATAATGTTCATTATCTAAAATTTTCTTAACTTCATCCATAGATGAGCGTTTTTTTGCTAATTTTTCAAAAGGAATTTCCAAAACCCAGTCTAAATAGCTTTGCACCATAGATGAGTCTGTAGAATCAGGATGAAGTCTAGAAAATTTATCAATTTGTTTTGATATCTCTTTATAAGCATCACTATTCATATGTGGTTTTTTAAGTTCTAATTTTTTTCTATACTCATCTATTTCTAGCTCTTTGTCTTTATCTGTGCCAAGCTCTTTTTGAATTTGTTTTAACTGCTCTTTTAAAAAGTACTCTTTGTTATTTTGTTCTATTCTTGAATGAACTTTGGATTTTATCTCTTTTTCTAGTTTTTGAGCCTCTATTTCTCTACTTATATAGTCAATTAAATTAAAAAATTTATTTTCTAAATCTTTTTCTATAAAAAACTCATAAGATTTATTTTTTGAAAGTCTAAGTGAGCTTAGAACTAAATCTGTTAATCTATTTGGCTCTATGCTATCGTCTATAGTCCTTAAAAGGTCTGGCGGAAAGTAGTGTGTCATAGAGCTTAGAGTTTTTATCTTTTGTCTTAGAACATTTGTAAGAGGTTCTATCTTGTCGCTTTTTTTTAGATATGTTTGTATTGCTCTTACTTTAGCTATTAGGGGTTTTTCTGATAATCCTTCAATGATCTCACCTTTATATGATCCTTGAAAGAGAATTTTAACCCTACCATCGGGTAGGTTTGTTTTTCTCATGATATTTCCAATAACACCTGCTTTATAGATTGAGTTAAAATCTCTTTTTGTATGAAAGCTATCTTTGCTACTAGCAACCATAACCATGCTCTCTTTATCTATAGCCTCTTCAAGGGCTAAAATATTATCTTCATCATTTAAAAATATCGGAGTTATCATAAAAGGATATAAAAAAAGTTCATCCTCTACTATTATTGGTAACTCTTTTATAACAAGTTTGTTTTCTTTATTTTCCATTTTATCTCATTTCCTTACTCAAAAAATGCTCTATACCATGGAAGTTGTGGCGGTACTAAATTTGCATCTTTTAATTTTGAATTTTGAATTTTTTCTTCATATACTTTTGCTGATATGTTTCTATCAGTTCTTTCGTATAAATCTTGTATATTTTGATCTAGATAAAACTCTGCTAGTTTAAACTTAATTAGCATAGTTTCTGCAAGTGGTCTATACTGTGTTTGAGGATAGTTAATTAAAAAATTATTTATCTCATTTATACTATGTTTTATTAAATTTTGATTTCTATTTGGTCTTTTAAATGATTCATAGTTTGCTTTTATCTTTAAAAATGTGGCATATTCAATTTTTTCTCTAGTTCCATATCTTCTAATATATTGATTAAGATATTCGTTTGCTTCCATATACTTATGATTATGTATGTTTGATTGAGCTAAAATAAGAAGTGTTGGCTCTAAAAGAGGTGATGATATATGTTCGCTTGAAAACTGCATATAGTGTTCATTTGCTGCTTTTAAATTTCCATCTCTTATATCTTTTGAAATTTGCTCATACCATGCATGTGGTGGCAAATTATACACACCAGATTTTTTACTTCCACAACCAGTGATTATAGCTACTATAAATGTTAAACAAATAAGCCTTATAAAAAATTTCATAAACATCCTTTTTTGATTATAATTTTAAATTCTACAATTTTACTCTTAATAAACAGCTAAATTATTGTAAAATATAATAAATATTTTAATATGAGGTTAAAAATGGAAATTTATATTCTCGGAAATGGCTCTATGGCGGAGGCTATGGCTATAGGTTTAAGTAGCAAATTTAAAGTCATTATAGTAAGTAGAGAAAAGCAAGATAGTAGATATTTAAGTGAATTTAATATTAAAAATGAACTATACGGGCAAAAATATGATATCGAAGGGAAAAATATAATCTTAGCTTTTAAGCCATATGCATTAAAAGAGGTATCTAAAAAACTAGTTGGAAAAGCAGAAATTTGCATAAGTGTTTTGGCTATGACTAAATTAGAAGATTTAAAACACATTGATTCAAAAGTAAGAGTTTGTGCCATGCCTAATATAGCAGCAAAATTTAAAGCTTCAACAACTATTTACTATACAAATGATGATGATAGCAAAGCAGCTCAAATATTAAAAGAGTTTGGTGATATATATAGAGTTTATAGTGATGATGAGTTTAAAATATCTGGCGTAGTTAGTGGATGTGTGCCTGCTTATCTTGCATTAATTAATGAAGCTTTACAAAATGGTTGTGTTAGAGAGGGCATAAACAAGGAATTAGCTAGGAGTTTGGTTAATTCATCTTTTAAAAGCAGTGTAGAATTAATGCAAAATTTTCATCCAGCAATTATGAAAGAAAAAGTATGCTCCCCTAAAGGTATGACAATAGAAGGAGTCTATTTTCTTGAAAAAAATGGCATTAGAGGTATTTTTATGGAAGCACTAAATAGAAGTATTAATAAAAAATAATTTAAAATAAATATATAGTTGTTTTGCATTTAAGTTTTATTTAGATATAATATAGGTATTAAATAAAGTTAAGTTGGGATAATTAAATGAAAAAAGGCTTTTCTCTCATAGAGTTAGTGTTTGCTATTGTTATTATAGGTATTTCAGTGAGTGTACTGCCTAGAATAATTGTTCAATCTCAAAAATCAAACGAATTTGCTATTAAACAAGAACTGATATTTCATGCTAAATCCATGATGGGAAGAGTAATGCAAGGTGCTTGGGATAGTGGTCATTTGCAAGTAGGATGTAGATACTCTCCGGCATGTGATGATGCAAATATAACACAAGTCAACAACTTTCCTATGCCTGTTCCAATTTACAATATAGCCCTGCAAGGCGGAAATGCAAATGAAAGAGTTGGAATTTTGAATTTTTCTAAAAAATTTCCAGGAGAGTCGGATAATCTAAGATGGTTTAGTAAGGGTGGTTTTATTTCAACTGCTCCTATTAATTTTGGTAGAACAAGTCATGGTATTCAGAGAAATTTAAATGATATTGATGATTTCAATGATCAAAACTTTACAATAAATCCATTACAAGATAATGGTGACTTTTTAATCAGAACTACCGTAAGGGTATCTGTTAACTATATGAGAGACAATTGGAATCTTGGTAATCATAGAAATGAACTAAACATAATAAAAAATTTAAGTAATGATAACACGGGAGTTTCAGCAACAGCCACCAATATAAAAAGAGTTATAGTAGATGCTTTTGATGGAGACATTTATAATGTTAGACTAGTAGGGTATTTTACAAATATAGGGCAGGCATTTTTTAGAACTAAAGAGTGGAAATAATATGAAAAATAATTTTAAAAAAGGCTTTACTTTAATTGAACTTGTTATGGTCATAGTCATAGTAGGAATTATCTCAACTATAGCTACGGATATATATCTAAATATTTATAGAAACTATGTTTATTCAAAAATTATAAATGAACTAGAGTATAAAACAGATGCTTTGCTAGAAAAGATAAGTGCAATGCTTACAGATAGAGTTAAGGGAAGTGTGATTGGCAGAAAGCCAGAGATATCACATGCAATAAATAAAGATATAATATCAATATATGATAGTAAGCTAGATGAAAAATACACTATACTTGAATGGATAGGAGCAAGCTCAGAAAGTAGAAATTTTGGTGGTGCAAACAGCATTGGTTGGAGCGGTTTTGCAGATATAGATAATAGTAGTTTAGCCGTAGGATTAATAAGCCCTGGAAGTAACTTTAAAGATATAAAAGATAACAGCATTCTAGTTGGAAGTAATTCCAATAACTTAGCTGTTATATTTAACCATCTATTAATAGGAGATGGAAATGGATATGGATTTTATGGAACTAGTGGTGCTAGTAATAATATAATGAATGTTAGTTTGCAAAACAACCAAGAGGTTTTGAAAGTACCTTCATCAGCTTATTCAGGAGATATATCTGAGAATTATATTTTAGCACATACTGCATATGCCATTGTTCCTGATGAGGTAGTTAATGGTAGATTTAATTTGAGATTATTTTATAATTATAGACCTTGGAATGGTGGACAAACATATCAGAATGGAACCTCAACTATACTTGCAAGAGATGTTACTGTTTTTAGATTTAGAAGTTTAGAACAAAATATAGAGGTAAAAATTTGCATGCAAGGGCAAAATTTAAAAGAAGATGGAACTACCACTCCAAATAGCTTTGGAGATGGTTTTATAGTATGTAAAACAAAGGTGGTGTACTAATGAAGCGAGGATTTAGCTTAATAATGGCTGTGTTTTTTGTAGTTTTAATAGCTACTTTAGGCATGATGGCACTTAGTTTTTCCACTAGTACTATAAAACAATCTTCTAATATATATTTAAGAGAACAAGCCGAAGTGTTAGCAAGAAGTGCTGCTGAGATTGCAATAATGGCAATGCAAGATCATAATTATTCTACAAATTGCTTAAAAAATGTTAAAGTTTTTTATCCATCTGGAGGAGTAAATGCTATTTTAGAAGCAAAAGTTTCTATGTGGTATTTTGATAGAAATCTTACAGGGTGTAGTAATAGAATTCTTTCAGCAATATACACATTAGAAGATAGGCATAATATAGTAGATAACATTGCGATGCTAGATATATCAGTAAAAAGCATAAACAACTCAACAACTGAACCAATTAGCTTACATAAAAGAATAATTCAAAGACCTTAAAAAGGAGAAAAAATGAATATTAGTATTACTGGAAAACAATTTGAACTCACTGAATCTATAAAAAACTATATAGTTAGTGCTTTTGAGAGTTTTGAAAAATATAATTTAGATATTATTTCCATTAGATGTGTTATTTCTGCTGATGAAAAAAAAGGCAGAAAAGGCTTTGTTGTTGATCTAGCATTGAACTTAGCTAGAAAAGACACTATCGTAATTAGTGGTAAAGATAAAGACCTATATGCTGCAATTGATAGCATAGCAACTAGAGCTTCAAAGGTTCTAAGAAGACACCATGATAAAAACATAACTGTTAAAAACAAAGATGAGATAAAAGAGCAACTTCTAGATATGCACGATGCTATTACTAGCGAAGAGCTAGAAGATATAGATGAGATAGTACCAATGGAGCTTGAAATATATAAGCCGCTTGAGATAGAAGAGGCTTTAAGTATCCTAAAATCAGATGATACTAAACAATTTTTAGTATTTTATGATATGGATGCAAAGTTAAGAGTTTTATATAGAAGAAAAGATGGAAAATTTGGTCTTTATTAATAGCCAAATGAAAGGATTTAAGATGTTGTTTAGTAAAGATAAGTTTTTTAATTTTAAAAAAATTAAGATATTAATTGGACTTTTTTCTTTTTTTGTTGCCTTTAGTGGTTTGGAGGCTAGAATTTTGCCATTTAACTACTTTAATGTTGAATACAATAAATGTATGGATGAGGAAATAGCTAAAAGATATATAGGTTACAATTATGGTAAAGAATATGAAAAAGCACGTAAGGAAGCCTACGGTGAGTGTAAGAAAAAAGCATTAGAAATTTGCAATGCTTCATATTTTAGAATGTCAAATGGCATAACAGGTTTCTTAGGTGCAAACCTATATGCAGGAAATAAAATATATAAAAGAGCCGATTTGCCAGATACAGTACCAACAGGCGAAGAATATGAGATATATAAAGAGTGCCAAAACTATTATCCAAAGCTTGGTGGATATGGAAAAATTTCTCAATTTAAATGTCTAGATAGTGAATATCTAGGGTTGGCTTCTGCTGGAAAAACTTGTAAAGAAGTTTATGGAGTTACAGTTGAAAATAAATTTGGTAAAGATTTTTTAGAATATATATACCGCGGTGAGATTGAAGGATGTAGAGTTTGTAAAAAAATAGATGAGAATGAACACCTTGTAAAGGCTCCAGGATATGAGGTTATTAAAACAGATTGGGAAAATGGCAAAACAGTATTTGCTACTCCTGCAACAAAATGTGCTTCAAGTTACTTTCCTAATAGGCATAACTTTGCTAAACAAATAGTTAGTGATGACAAGTTAAATGATCCAAAATTAACTTTGGATGAAAAATATAGTTGTGATCATATAATAGACTATCAAGATATGTGTGGTGATTTAGGTAGGTTAGTAAGAAAAGAAGACGGTAAATGTTATGGAGCTGCAGGTATAGCTGAAAGAACGCCTATCCCAAAAGCACCTATGATATATGCATTTGCTACAGATGAGAGAATAACTGACGTTGTTGTAAGCAAGGATAGAATAGAATGCAAAATTTGTACAGAAGAAAAAGAAACTACAACAACAGAAGATGTATTTTTGGTTGGTGAGCAAAGTGAAAAACCTATGATGGAGTGGTCTATGGCTTGCCATGAAGATGGATATCAATGCGATAGAGGGGTAGGTAACAAAGAAAATCCAGGTAGTATAAAAGATACTATAAAAGCACAAGAACTAAAAGGAGCTAAATTTTCCAGTTATAATGGCAAAGCCAATCAACTAAAACCAAGATTTATACCAAATGGTAATTATCCCTTAAATGATTATGTTAAAAACTTAACTCAAAATGTTGTTTATGGTGATTTTCTAAGCACAGGAGCTTCTATAATTAAAGGGCAATTTAATCCAAAAAATGTTAAGGATAAAAACAATGATTCTGAATTTATACAAGATATAAAACACAATGCATATAAATTTGAAAGAGAATATTCTACATTTTTTAGGGATAGAGAAAAAAGTGATTCAATTGTTAAAAAAGAGTATTCAAACTCAGCAACAGCAAAACTTGAAGTACCTACTATAAAAGACAAACATGGAAAAATTTTGAAAATAGAAGGTAAAGATATTGTATATGCAAGACTTTATTGGCAAGGTATGTTTTATGCAGCTAATGATACTCCTTCAGCCTTTGCTCAAGCAAAATATGCAGACTTTTATAAAGAGATAGAAGGATATAGAAATGTAGCTATACAAGTTGGTGATATGGATCCTATAAAATTAACTGCAAGTATGAATGATACTTATGCTGCTTATTCTTATTCACCATTCATAACCAATGTTTTTAACCAACCTGATTTAATTGCAAGAAATAGAGTTGGTTTTAGAATGTTTTATAGCGCAAGTGCGGATGTAACTGACATTATAAGAGAAAATTTTGACAAATCAAAAATGATTACAGTTGGAGGTATCAAAACATCATTACCTAAGGAGATGTGGTGTGATGGTAGTTGTGCTGATGCCACTAATACATATCAAGAAAAGATGAGTAGTTCAAACAAAGTAGTTATTGCACAAGATATCAAGAACTTTATGAATAGAAAAATACTTATTATCTCAGAAGAACAAAGAAAAAGAGTAACTGATAAGATGTTAGATATACTGAAAGAAGAAGAGTATCTATATAAGTTACGCGATAAGAGTAAAGAATTTGTTAAAAAACAAGATGATATTTACTATATGACTAGAGACTATATAATTGATTTAATGCCAACATATATGAGACTATCTCAATCAAGAAGAACTTTTAATGATAATGAACAGATAACTATGTATAACTTTAGTATTGATAAATGGACTAGTGAAGTTTTGTTTCCTAGTTATGGAGGTTGGTCATTGTTTGTTATATATAACAATGAAGATAAATTTGAACCAAAATCAGTTGCCCTTTATGATGGTTTTACTTATGATATGACAGATGCAAAAACTGTTATAAATTGGACAGAAGATTTAGAACAGCCAACTGATGCATTATTTGAATTGGAACAAAATCTTTACTTTGATGGATTATATACTCCAGATGTAGAAGAGAAACCAGCTAAGATAGGTTATTTTTTATCAAGCTTGGCTAGCGATAATAACTCAGAATTAAACATCAAAGGTGAGTCAAATAATTATCAAAATGTTTTTGGAGAGATAGCTAAGGTGGGTAAACAATTTATGCCTAGTTATACATATATAGATTATAATCAAAATAAATCTATACAAAAAAGCATACATATTGGCAATGAAACTCCTATGCTAAGTGTGGATTCATATGATATAACAGATAAGCTAGGAAAAGAAAGTAGAAAGGCTTATCTTAAACTAAAAACTAAAGCTATAGGTAATGTTAAGCAAGGAAAATATTTAACAAGAACTGAGATAGTTTCTCCAGGAAGTATGTTTATTTCAACTGTAGCCTTTTCGACAGATATATATAGACCTCAAATATGTTATGTAGAAAATATCTACAATCAAGCAGGAGTTAAAGATAAATTTAGTGCAGTAAGAGGCGAAAGATTAAATAACAGAATTACTTTTAAAAATGATTCAAAAGGAAAAAATATACGACCGGCAAAAGGACTTGCTGTAACTGTCTTTTTAAATGATAAAAACACTCGCTACTTACCAAATAGCTCTAAAGCCGATAACAGACTTAGATACAATAATAATGAACATCCAAAAAGAGGAGAACTTGTCTATCTTGAAGATGGCAAAGAAGGAGCATACGAAACTCCTTTAAAAAAAGACAAAGCAGGAAGTGTAGTAGAATATGGATCTAAATCAGAGGATAAAGCTTATAAAAATAAAAAATTAAACGAATTTAAAAATGGAGATCTTACATTTTATTTAGGAAAAGGTGCGGGCAAAATTTCAAACGGTGCTGTAGTTGGTGGTGTTTTAAATAACCAGCAAGCATCTTATGTTGAATACGATACTATCTTAGGAAATAGATTCGTAGCAAATTCATTTTTACTAAATTTTAGTTTTGAAGTTGATGGTAAAGTTATATCGTATAGAAAAAAAGATAATTTTATAGATAGATGTGATGAATCTGACGGAGTAAAAGATATAAATGTTGTATCACTAGGGGGACTTAAAGTTGCAAATCAAAACTATATAGTAGATACTGATGATGAAGATAATAGTAAATCAACACTTTATACTCAAGTTGGCAAAAAAGATTTTAATGTTACTTTAGTGTATGAAGCTGATTTTGCTCATAAAACTGAAGAGCTTGGGGGTGGTAATGAAAAAATATACAGAGTATATAGTTCGGATGGAAAAACTTTTAAAGATTATACCCAAGAAGAGTATGACAAACTAAAAAAAGCTGAAAGATTTGATCCAAATGGAAAACTAGAGCTTATGTTAGTTACTAGAGATAGGATAGCAAATAGAGGTTGTAGTGAGATAACCACAACAGCTCTTGATGCTATGCCATTTGTTTGGAAAAATTGTCCAAAAGATAAAGTTAAGAGAAGTTACTATCAAGATGGAGTTTTAAAAACAGAAACAGTTGAATTGAATGAAGGAAAAGACTGCAATAAGCTTAATCATAGTTATGAAGTTAGTTTTAAAAATGATAAAAATCCAGAACTAACAGGAAAGCAAGTTATGATAACTGGTTTAGATATAGGTTATGCAAGAAAGGATTATACCTTTGTTCTTGCTTATACCCCATCAGGAGTAAATAAAAAAGATTTAGATGGTAATTTGACAAAAGACATAGAAAATTATAAAAAATGTCTGGCTGGAGAAAGCATTGAAAGTGTAGATTGCAGTAAACTCAAAGAGACTTTTGGTAATCACTCTGATTTAACTGACGGAAGTGTTTTAAATGCACAAGGTGCTTTTGTTACTTGTAGACCTAATGAGGTATTTGTTTTAAGACCTGCTTATTTTAGATCAGATCTTAACACGTCAAAGATTAGAGTTGCCGGAAACCCAAATGATAATCAAGATATTTTTAACAGAGGTATATACCCAGCTGGATATGATGGCGAGTACCTGCCAGGATATTATCAAACAATACAGGAAAATATGTTTGGAGACAAAAGAGAACATAATTATACCAGTGGGATAATGCCTAATTTGGCTGGAAGTTGTACTGCTGAATCTGTATTTGCTGTAAGAAAAGACAATGGGTTAACAGAAAAGGTTTGGAAGCCTTCTAATAATCCAATATTTGCAAACTTTGGAATTTTAAAAAGTGATGGAACTTTTGATGAAACGCATAATAGAATAGAGATTAATAAAGAGTTAAATAGCTATGAAAATAATAAAAAAATCTCAAAAAGATATGCAACTATTTATACTGGTGAAAATACCATTACTGGCGAAAAATACTTTAATTACTATAATATAGGAGATGCAAATCTTACTATTTATGACTTTGATTGGAGTTTTGAAGATGCAAAAAAGGCAGATTGCGATGTAAATAGCTCAAGATCAACAGCTGATGCACTAGGCAAAGTAGGATGTAATATAGCTGTTTCAAATGTATCTGATAAAGGAGAAAATCCTTTAAGTACACATCTAAGATTTAGACATAACGATGTTGTTATAAATTTAAATAATCTAAAAAATAATTCGTCTGCAAAAAATTATACATTTTTTAGTAATGATGCAGAAAGCATGGGTGCTAAACTTGATATTAATGCAAGTGCTAGAACAGCTGAAAATGATATTTATGAGCCAGCTATAGTAACACTTTATAATAAAAATTGCTATGCAAGAGATGTTAATTTTGGATTGGATTTTACATTTGATTGTGATAGCAATGCAACCGATCCTAGATGTGTAAATGTTATAGGAAATTCAAGCGATTATAAAATCATAGAAAACTCCAGAGTTAGAAAAGCAGGTTTGTTAAATTCTATTATATTTGGTACTGACAATTTTGGCAAGTTAGGTTTTATCTTTGCGGATGACGAAAAATATTTTGTAGCAGGCTCTAAGGCAAAAATTAATATAAATAGTAAAAATATAGCCAGAGGTCCAAAAAGAAATAAAATACCAGCTTTCAATCTTAATAGAGATTCATTTAAAGATAATGGTATATCGCAAGCAAGCGTTTCTATAAATTTTGAAAGATATCCTAATATTCCAAATAATCCTGTTATGTTATATGCAGAAGACTTTATCAAAAACGATAGTTTTATTATGCAAGAATTGCCTCTTGATACTGATACTAAAACAATTGCAGGAAAGCCAAACACTAACGGAATTATAGCTAGCAGTTATTATTTAAATCCATATACAAGAGATATAGTTAAAGACGGTACAAGAGATGCTCCTATTAACGGTGTGGCATATTTTTATTATGGAAATGCTAACTCAGAAAACTTAAAATATATAGCAAGAGAAGGTACTGATATAGAACCAAATATTTTCTCTATGGTATATTGTGATGACGGAGTAGGCGGTAGCGAGTGCAGTAAGGATGATGCTAGCAATCATTTTACACTATTAAGGGATAATATATCAACTATACCAGAAAGACCAAATTTTTATATTAATAAGGCTGAAGAGTATAATATGGGCGATATAAATAATTTTATTAGTAGCTATAATTTTAACAATAGCGCCGTTAGTATAAACAGAGATAGAACGCTAGATAAATCAACAAATTATGCAGAAAAATTAACCATAAATAGCACGAAAGCACCAGTATCTGGTTTTGTAAAAGTTACAACTAATCCTTGGTTTGTTCATGGCTCAAGTGCTACTCAAATAGAAAATCAGTTTGAAATAGAATTTATACCTAACCCAAACTCACAATGGGGAGGAAGAGGAGGCACTAAATCAGGCGATAGTGTAGGAGTATTTTTAGATAGTAATAAGTCTGATACTGCAGGTTCTGTAGGCTCAATAATACGACAAAACAGAATGAACTGGTAAAAAACTGATTAAAGAGAGGTAATAAGCCTCTCTTTAAACTAACTATCTATGATTTTCATATAATTTTAATGTGTGTTGTTAAAGCTCCAAGTAAGTTTTAATATACATATATAAGAGTATTATCAAAATATGAATATTTTACTTAAAAACTTTATTAATTTGTAAATAATCCTTATAAGTTTTACTATTTTTAATAGCTGTTAATATAATAATATAAAAGAGGCTTTAAATTTACTTAAGTCAGACGAAGCTAAGCAATTTTTGGTTTTTATGATATAGATGCAAAGTTAAGAGTTTTATATAGAAGAAAAGATGAAAAATTTGGTCTTTATTAATTAAAATTTATTAATATTCCTAGTAATTTCTTAATACTAAGAATATTAATTTACATTTTAAACTATCTAATATATTAGTCATTCATAGTTTTTATCTTGCCATTAAGTTTGCTGTATGTTAAGCGAAAAATTTTAAAATAAAGATAGTAAACAAATTCAAATAAAATAGTAATATCCTTGTAGAAAATTATAAATAGTTTAGATTATTAATAGGTCTTAAGCATTAATTAGATTTTTCACAAAAATTTAAAAGCAGACAAAGATTAAAAATTTTAGATGCTAAATGGTAAAGTTTGTAAGATAAATTAGAGTGGTTGTAATAATATTTCGAATAATAATACACAAAATTTAAGACAATAATCAAATATTCCTAGCATAAAAAGCTAGGAATTAAGAGTTATAAAATTTCAAATGGATTAGCAACTACATCATTTCTATCAACCACATAAGGGATTAAGGCTGCATGTCTTGCTCTTTTGATAGCTTTTTCAACCATTTCTTGGTATTTTTTAGATGTGCCTGTTAATCTTCTTGGCATTATTTTAAATCTCTCTGAGAGACAATATTTTAAAAGTTGAGTATCTTTATAATCAATAAACTCAATTTTTGCCTCAGTGTATCTGCAATATTTTTTAGCATATTTTCTTTTATCTGCCATTTTTATTTCCTTTTTTATATTTAATTATTAAAATGGTAAAATTTCATCACCATCTTCGCCCATATCGTCAATATCAACTTCTGGAATGCTCTCTTCAAATTTGTTATCATATTTGCTATTTTGATTATTATAATAACTGCTTTGATTGCTAGGATTATTAGATGAGCCGTAGCTAGAGTTTTGGTTTCCATAGTTATTGTTTTGTGAATTATAAGGGCTGTTTTGATTTGTCATAGAATTTGTTGTTGGATTTGTTTTTTGCATATCATTACTACCTAGCATTTGCATGCTTTCTACGACTACACTATGTTTTGAGCGGTTGTTGCCATTTTGATCTTGCCATTGGTCAAATTTCAATCTTCCTTCAACTAAAATTCTAGACCCTTTTTTAAGATATTGATTAGCAACTTCTGCTGTTCTGCCAAAAAAAGTAATATCTACAAAGCATACCTCTTCTCTTTTTTCGCCATTGGTTGTAAATTTTCTACTTGTAGCTATGGCTGTATTTCCTATAGCAGAACCATTGTTTGCATATCTTACTTCGATATCTCTTGTTAGGTTGCCAACTAGTATTACTTTATTGTACATGTATTATCCTTAAGTCTATTAGGCTTCTTCTGTATTTTCTACTTCTTTAGAAGCTTCTTCGTTTTTTTCTTCTTTTGAAGTTTCTTGAACTCTATTTTCTCTAGGAGCTCTTCTTTCTCTTCTTTCTGGTGAGAACTTTATACCCTTACTTAGCTTATCCCACGCAGCTACCTCTTTTTTGTTTTCATACTTAACTGTTAAAAATCTAATAATATTTTCATTATTTCTTATGTTTCTAACTAACTCAGCTATTAGAGCAGTTGGTGCTATAAAGTAAACTACAAAGTAAGTTCCTCTTTCATATTTTTTGATAGGATAAGCAAGTCTTCTTGTTCCCATTTCTTGCACAGAGGCTATCTCTCCGCCATTTTTTGTTATAACTTCTTTAACAAAGTCAACTTGTTTGTTTGTTTCATCTTCTGTAAGCGTTGGCTTAGCGATGAATAAAACCTCGTAATGTTTCATTTTTTCTCCTTATGGTTTTATAGCTTATGAAATTTAGCTTTCACAAGCAAGGAAATCCGCATTTTAATGCAAATTAACTAGTTATTATATCTAAAAATGCTTAAATTTTACTTTTACTGTTTTTATTGGCTATTATTCTTTGGAGTTTAAGCAAGGATGATAACATGAAATTTGTCTTATCTAATTTTTGTTTTGATTTTAAGCTGTATTCAACATTATTTAGATGAATAAAAATATTTTTTAATAAAATTGTATTAAATTTTAAAGCCTGATTTTTAAGTTCATTTTGAACATAAGTAGGTGGAATATATCCCAAAATTTCCCTTGCATCAAATTTGCCATTAATCTTTATATAGCTATGGACTTTAAAGATTTTAAAAAATGCACTATACATATAGTTTAAAAACTCACTCTCATTATATGAACCGCTTTGTATATATCTAAAAAATTCATCTCTAAAATCTTGCAAGTTTATAATTTTATTGAAAATTTCCTCAAAACTAACTTCACTTAAAGGATAGACCATTTTTTGCATATTTTCTAAACTTAAGTCAATTCCAAGCATCGCAAATTTCTCTAACTCATTTGCCACTAAATTTAGATTTTCATTATGAATTTTATATATTTGTAAAAGTGCTGCTGTGTTGGCATTTAAATTTAGCATATTTGTTTTTTTAAGCATTAGAGCTAAAGCCTCATTTTCGTTATTTGGTTTAAAAAACCTAACAAAATTTTTCTCAAATGCCTTTATAAAATCATTTGAAATTTTAGTCATATCTTCAAAGAGTTCATAAATTAGATAGTTATTTTGGCTTTTTTTACAAAGTTCAATTAAAACTTTTATCTCTTTTGTGGGTACGCATCTATTAGTTTTTATATAAACTATGTTTTTATCGCCAAACAAAGATGGCTCAAGTGTGTTTTTAGCTTGTTCAAAACTATACTCATCATAGTAAAAAGATACTAAATTTTCATTACCAAAGTAGTTTAGTATTTCTTTTGCATAAAGCTCATTTTGAAATTCATCATTGCTTCTTAAAAGTATGTAATTTGGTAAGTTTTTACTATATAGTAGCGTGTCTAAATCTTTTTTATACATCTAATTTTTTTACCACTCTTCCAAAAATTTTAGCCGAAGGTATATCAACATCAGTTATCTCAACTAAAACCTTAGTTAAAAGATCATCAGTGAAATTTGTTATGAAAATTCGCCCGCCTTTGATTTTATCATCTAATTTTACCGTGCAAATGTTTATATTTTCATTTATATAACATCTAAATTTAGAGCCTAAATTTTCCTTAGCCCATCTTGCAAATTTTCTATCCATAAAATCATATGCAACCTTATCTGCCTCTTTTTCTAGATCATTTAAACTATTGCAAGTATCTTCAATGTTTAAAAGCAGATAATTAAACAGCTTATCATTTTTGCTTAAATTCGCTTTTAAAAGCCTATGTAAAATTAGATCAGAATACCTTCTAATAGGGCTTGTAAAATGTGTGTATTTTTCAAAACCAAGCCCAAAATGTCCTTTATTTAGTGGTGCATACTCAGCCTTTTTTTGTGCTTTTATAATTAGTTTATCTATATCTTCTCTAATCTCTTGTTTATCAGCCATATTTTGGATTTCCCCTATTAGCTTAACTATATCTTTGTTAAACTTAACCTCAATACCCAAAGCTAGAAGATCTTGAAGTAAAAATTCAATCTTTTTAAAATCCACACTATCATGGTTTCTAAATACCCCTTTTTCTATCCTTTTTGCTGCTGCTTTGTTCGCTAAAAGCATACACTCTTCTATTAAAGAGTGTGCAGGGGTTGAGCTCTCAAATCTTGTGCTTTTTAAATTTAAGTTCTCATCTAACTCCATTCTAAGCTCATTTGTTCTAAAATCAAACCCTTTTTTAAGTCTAATTTTTTTAATATTTACACTTAAATTATAAAGATTAAGCACATTTTTTCTTAAATTCTCATCGCTATATTTTTTTGTTTTGATTATCTCAT